>BLLU01000063.1 GCA_011959105.1 Lachnospiraceae bacterium
GAGCCACCGGCCCAACAGGAGCGACGGGAGCCACAGGAGCAGACGGAGCCACCGGCCCGACGGGAGCGACAGGTCCAACGGGAGCCACAGGAGCCACAGGAGCGGACGGAGCAACAGGCCCAACGGGAGCAACAGGAGCAACAGGAGCCACCGGCCCCACTGGCGCTGCAGGCACCGGAGCAATTATTCCCTTTGCGTCAGGGCTTCCGATTACTTTGACCACAATCGCCGGAGGACTAGCGGGAATTCCCGCATTTGTGGGATTTGGAAGCAGTGCGCAGGGGCTTACGGTGCTGGGAGCCACAATAGATATAACAAATGCCAGCGGGACGCTTTCTAACTTTGCGTTCCAGGTTTCACGGGCCGGTATTATTACCTCATTCAGTGCGTTTTTCAGTACTACGGCGGCGCTTTCCTTAGTGGGATCCACCGTTACGGTAAATGCGCAGATTTATCAGTCTACAACGCCAAACAATGTATTTGCGCCGATTGCCGGAACGTTGATAAATCTGACACCATCACTTACCGGGGTTATATCTGTCGGGACATTGTTAAATGGTTCGCTTACGGGACTCAATATACCGGTAACGGCTCAAACACGGCTGATGTTGGTATTCTCAGCAACGGCCAGCGGATTGACTCTGATCAATACGGTGGCAGGATACGCAAGCGCCGGTTTAAGCATCAGCTAATCCGAAAAACAAATGGCAGGGGCGGTCAAAGCGGCAGCCCCTGCTTTTCGTGAGGTAAATATCCCTCCATTTGATAACATGCAAAATGTTCTGCCAGTATTTTATATAAAATATCTGTATAACCTGTTTTCGTCTGTTCAGATTTGTGCTATCCTATGTTATAAAGGGAAAAACACAATTCCGAATCTGGAAAATTTTGGTGAATACAGGACGGCGGCTTTTGGGAAGAGGCAGGGTCTGAGCTGGTGCGGGCAGGGGGAGATCTCTATGGGCAGAATAATAAAAAACACTATATTTACGCTGGTATTTCTAACCTTAAGCGCTTCCACCGCTATTCTGGCCTATCTGCATTTTACTGCCTCAAAGGACGAGGACATTTCCGGGGAGTGGACTGCATATCTGGATATGACAGAACAGGCTTCCGCCATCGCATATAGCTGGCTCCAGGACATAGAGGCGGTCTCTGTTTCCCTGGAGGATATGGAGTCCTATATGCAGGACCTGACGATTTCGGTGCATCTGACACTGGACGCAGCCAAACCTTCTGAGGGAACTTTCCGATGCATTGTCCTGCCGGAAAGTTATGATGCCTGTGAACGGGCGGCCTATGAGGCATTTGCCCAGGCCTTTCAGGCGTTATTGGCCGAGAGACTTCGTATAGCAGGTTATGAAGGGGAGATGGATCCGGGAGCCATCGAAGCTCTTGTGACCGAGACTTTCGGAATGTCTACTGTTTCCTATCTGATGTCCTGCGGCCCGGCGCTGCTTCCTTCTCTGGAAGATCTGCAGATCCAATATGACTGCAGTGGTGTGTATGAGGCTGAAGAAGGGGTTCTGGTCAGGCAAATTGAGGCGGGCGGGCTTGTCACCGCCAGGGAGGAGCATTATATCAGAGAAGATTCCAGGCTGATTCTGTTTGAAGAAACCGATTCCTCTGCTTCAGGGCTTATTTCTAACCCTTTTCCCATGATATACACATCAGCACCACAGCAAAATCCATAAATATCCATAATAACAGTAGAAAAATGATATGAGTGGGAAAGGAGATATCATGAAAAAAATTCAGCAGAAAACAGCCGTCCTGATTCTGTGGGCGATCCTGCTTTGCTTTGTCCCGCCGGTAAGTTTATCCGCAGGTTACGAGATTCCCGGAACCTGCCAGGTGCAGACGGATACTGGCGCCAGCGGTACGGTAAAGACCCTGGATTATGATTACGATTCCAACAGGTATCTTTCTTTGCGGGATATTGCCATGATCCTTAAGGACACGGACAAATCCTTCTCCCTGGATATTACCAAAAATGCTGTCTCCCTGAACCCGGGAGAGATCTATGTGCCGGTGGGAGGGGAAAACATTTCCTGGGAGGAGGGAGAACTCCCGGATACTTCCCTGCGGCGAAATGAATGCAAAGTAGGAGGAGAGAAGGTATTTTATTATACGCTGATCATGAGGCTTCCCTCCGGTCATTATGATTGCTTTATGATGGCGGCGGATCTGGGCATGATTCTGGATGTGAACATCACCGTTCCCGCCTCGGATTCCCTGCTGATCCATACACAGGATCCTTTTCGTGTGTCTCCTGCCGCTTTGGAACAGGCCGGATATTTTTACGGAGTCAACAGTGTGCTGGTGGGAGATGCCACCACCGGGGAACTCTACTATAGGTATCAGTCCGAGGCTCCTTATCCCATAGCCAGCACATCCAAACTCATGACCTGCCTTCTGGTTATGGACGCCATCTCGGCGGGGCAGATCACTTTGGAAGAGCAGGTGGTGGTCTCCGGCGCGGCCCAGATGCTGTCTGCTTCCTCCGATGGTGTGATTCCTCTGGAAGCCGGAGAACAGATCACCGTGGGGGAACTTTTGCTGGGCGCTCTTCTGCCCTCCAGCAACGAATGCGCGCTGTGTCTGGCCGAATCCGTGGCCGGTTCGGAAGAGGCCTTCGTTGGGATGATGAATCAGAAAGCCCTGGACCTGGGACTTTCTCAGGCGGTCTTTTTCAACTGTCACGGCCTGCCTTCTTACACTGAAGAGCCCGTTCCGGCAAAACGGCAGAACCGCATGAGCGCGGAGGATATGTTTCGGCTGGTTTCCCACCTGATGAAAGTTTATCCCCAGGTCACGGATATCACTTCCCGGAAAGAGGCTACTTTGGAATCCCTGGATCTGGAGGTGCGCAATACCAATCCGCTTCTGCACAACCTGCCCGGTGTTACCGGCCTGAAAACCGGAACCACCAACAAGGCCGGAGCTTGCCTGGTCACTTCCCTGGCGGCGGACGACGGGATTATGGAGCATGATCTGGTGGTAATTGTTCTGGGCGCGGAGGATTCCATAGAGAGGGGACGTGTCTCGGGCTTGCTGGCCAGATATGCGCTGCAGGCATTTTATGAGGTTGTGGATCAATCGGAAGCCGGCATTTCTCCCCTGTTTCCCGCCAATCTTCCCACGCAGGCCGAGGCGGCAGTGGACTTAATTCTCCGCACCGCAAAGGGGCGCGGCTAAAAAAGAATCTTTAAAAAAGAAAAGAGATGTGCTATAATAAGTAAAAATGCCGGGACGGCATTTTCTTAACAGGAAACGGGTATGCAGCGCAGGCAGTATCTGCCCGCATATGGAAAGGAACACATGAAATATATCAAGGCGGACCGGGAGCATGTGAAACGGATGGGCAGGCATTGCCAGATCGGGGACACCCTGTGGATGGCCATGTCCGGCAGTGGGATTGGGTTGCGGTTTACCGGCAGACATCTGGAGATTCCGGTGCGGGGCGGCTATGTGGCGGAGTATGGAGAACCGGACGGCAATTATGCCAGAGTGGCGGTTTATGTGGACGGCATACGGGTGCTGGATGAGATGATCGACACTGCCGGGAAGCGGCTGGTGGCGGTGGACCGGGAGACTCCCGGGACGGTAGAGGTACAGCTTGTAAAGCTGTCGGAGAGCGCCATGTCCGTGATCGGCATTGAGCCCATGGCAGTGGGAGACGGGGATCGGGTGGCTCCTTTGCCCCCCAAGGCCCATCTGGTGGAGTTTATCGGGGATTCTATCACCTGCGGTTACGGTGTGGACGATGAGGATTATACGCATGGCTTTTCCACGGCCACGGAGGATGTGACCAGGGCTTACGCCTGTCACACGGCCCGCCTGCTGGATGTGGATTACACCTTGTTTTCTGCCAGCGGTTTTGGGATCATCTCCGGCTATACGGACAATCCCGATAAGCGTCTGGCGGAACAGTTGATTCCCGACTATTACCATGGTCTGGGTTTCTGCCGGGATCGTCTTCCAGAGGGGCTTAACCCCACAGAGATGGAGTGGGATTTTGCGGGGCTCCAACCGGAGGCAGTGGTGATTAATCTGGGCACCAATGATGACAGTTTTTGTCAGGACACATTGGAAAAGCAGCGGGAATATATGGAGTCCTATGAGCGTTTTCTCATGGATGTGAGACAGTGCAACCCCCAGGCGGAATTGTTCTGCGTGCTGGGTATTATGGGACAGCGGCTCTGTCCCTGGATGGAGAGGGCCTGCGAAAACTATCGGCAGCACACGGGGGATCTGCGGGTACATACCCTGCGTCTGCCGGAGCAGGACGGAAATATAGGTTATGTGGCAAATTACCACCCGCTGGAGAGATTTCATCTGGCGGCGGCAGAGGCGCTGGCGCCTTTTATAAAAAAGACCATGAA
This sequence comes from Lachnospiraceae bacterium, assembly GCA_011959105.1. Lineage (GTDB taxonomy): Bacteria > Bacillota > Clostridia > Lachnospirales > Lachnospiraceae > Acetatifactor. The sequence continues at coordinate 4,386 of BLLU01000063.1, forward strand.
CTGGTAGGTACGGAGGGAAAAAGTATGCTGGTTACATTGATTCCACTTTTTGATGAAAATCTGAATATCGGGGCCTATTCCCTGTTCGTGCAGAAGGAGAATGTGTTCCTCAACCCCAGTCTGTTGGGCACGGGGCGTTTTGACGGGGCGGCCAGGGTAGAAGGGCTGGAGATTATTCAGAACATGGGGATCGAGAGTCTATCCTCGGATAAAGAGGTGTTTGTGACGGTGAGCAATATGTCCATCTTTTCCGATCTGTCGGAACAGTGCGATGCACCTCATGAGAGGCTGGTACTGCTGGTGGACCCTTCCGTGAAGCCGGAACCCATGTACATAGAGCGGATTTCGGAACTTAAGAAACAGGGCTACAAGCTGGCCATCCGCAAGCTGCAGGTAGCGGAGTTTGAGGCATACAGGGAAATCCTGAAGTTGACAGACTATGTTTTCCTGAATCACAAGAAGATAGATATCAGTAAGGCAAAAATTTATTTCACCAAATTGTTTCCCCAGATCAGACTTTGTGCTGTGGGCGTGGATAACCAGGAGGAGTTCGCGGCGCTGAAGGCATCGGGGGGATATCAGCTGTACGAGGGTGATTTCTATCGGATTCCCATGAATCGCAACGAGCATGAGGTTGCCCCTCTGAAGGTGAACTATATCGAGCTGCTGAACACGGTCAACAACGACAACTTTGAGTTGACCCGGGCGGCAGACATTATTGGCCGGGATACGGCGCTGACCATTTCCCTGCTGCGGATGGTGAACCGCATGGCCATCAATTCTGAAATTACCTCCATCCGGCATGCCGCCGCCATGCTGGGACAGAAGGAGTTGAAAAAATGGATTACCACGGCAGTGGTAGGGGAACTCTGCGCGGATAAGCCCAATGAGGTTACCCGCCTGTCCCTGCTGCGGGCCCGTTTTGCGGAGAATCTGGCGGGCGCGTTCGGCCTGGCGGTGCAGGCTTCGGAATTGTTCCTGATGGGGCTGTTTTCCGTGCTGGATGTGATCCTGGATAAGCCCATGGAGGAGGCGCTGTCCATGGTGCATGTGAGCAAGCAGATCCGGGATGTGCTGGTGGACAGGAAGGGGCCGCTGCTCAGGGTCTATGAGTTCATCCTGCAGTATGAGAGCGCCAACTGGCAGGAAGTATCCCGCCAGATGATCCTGGAGAAAATAGACATGCCCACCCTGTATGATGCCTATATTCAGACGCTGGTGTGGTACAGGAAACTGACTCTGGGAAGATAAGCCTTTGTTTGGACAATGCCGCAGGCCTGGCTTGCGGCATTTTTAACCGTATGAAGTGCCTGCGGGAGCGGGCCGGGGAATGGAAGCCATGGACTTATTTGAATATATGAGAAGTACCAATATGGAGAAGGAGTCGCCCCTGGCGGCCAGGATGCGTCCCAGGACGCTGGATGAGGTGGTGGGGCAGGAGCATATCATCGGCCAGGATAAGCTGCTGTACCGGGCGATTCAGGCGGATAAGATCAGCTCCGTGATCTTTTACGGGCCGCCCGGCACGGGCAAGACCACTCTGGCCCGGGTAATTGCCAATAGTACCAGCGCCGAATTCACCCAGATCAACGCCACTGTGGCCGGCAAAAAGGATATGGAGGAAGTGGTGGCCAAAGCCAGGGAACTTCAGGGTATGTACGGCAAGCGCACCATTCTTTTTATAGACGAGATTCATCGGTTCAACAAGGGCCAGCAGGATTATCTGCTGCCCTTTGTGGAGGACGGGACTTTGATCCTGATCGGAGCCACCACCGAGAATCCGTATTTTGAGGTCAACGGCGCGTTGATTTCCAGATCCATTATTTTCGAGTTGAAGCCCATTCCTTCGGAGGCAGTGAAAGAATTGCTGCGCAAGGCGGTATATGACAGGGATCGGGGAATGGGCTCGTACAATGCTGTGATCGAGGAGGAAGCGCTGGATTTTCTGGCCCAGCTTTCGGGCGGAGATGCCAGACATGCGCTGAACGCTATCGAATTGGGGATTATGACCACTCAGCGCTCTCAGGACGGGCAGATTCACATCACGCTGGAGGTGGCGCAGGAGTGCATTCAAAAGCGGGTTATGCGCTATGACAAGAACGGAGATAATCACTATGACACCATCTCGGCCTTTATCAAGAGCATGAGAGGATCAGACCCGGACGCGGCAGTGTATTATCTGGCCCGGATGCTGTACGCGGGGGAGAGCGTCACTTTTATTGCCCGCAGGATCATGATCTGCGCCTCGGAGGATGTGGGCAATGCGGATCCCATGGCGCTGGTGGTGGCGGCCAATGCTTCTCTGGCGGTGGAACGGGTGGGCATGCCGGAGGCACAGATCATCCTGGCTCAGGCGGTGTCCTATGTGGCCTGTGCTCCCAAGAGCAACGCCGCCAGCGGGGGTATATTTGCGGCCATGCAGGAGGTGGAGCAGTCGGGAAATCTGCCTATTCCCACCCATTTGCAGGACGCGCACTACAAGGGGGCCGCGAAGCTGGGGCACGGCACGGGCTACAAATATGCCCATGATTACCCCAATCACTATGTGGAACAGCAATATCTGCCCTATGAACTGAGCGGCAGGGAATTTTACTGTCCCAGCGGTAATGGATATGAACAGAAGATCCGGGAACATATGAAACGGATCAGACGGGAGGCGGCTGAGAAGGGCGGGGCCCAGGGCAGCTGAGGGAGCCTCGTGTCCTTTTCCGGCTTAACCGGGTATGGCTCCGGGAGGGGTGGAACATGGCATGGAACTGTCATAATATTTTCCCTGCCAGGTATTTTGCAGCCGCATCTTCCGGTGCAGGGAGTTGAGCACATCCCTCTTGTCACTGCTCCAGGTGGGGGCGATCAGCAGTTTCTTAGGGCCGTCTCCCGTAACTCTGTGAATCACAATATCAGGGGAGAGACGCTCCAGGCAGCTTACTAAAATATCCAGATATTCTTCCTTTTCCAGAGCGGCGAAAGCGCCGGAGCGGTACAACGCCGCCAGGTCCGTGCCTTCCAGCACATGGAGCAGCTGCAGTTTGACCCCGAAAGGCTGCCGGGGATTCAGATAAGTCACTGTCTCAAGCATATCTTCCCGCGTCTCGCCGGGCAGCCCCAGGATCACATGTACCACGGCGGGAATTTCCAGCAGGCGCAGCTTTATCAGGGCGTTTTCAAAACAGGGCAGTTCGTAGCCCCTGCGGATGAGACGGGCGGTTCTTTCGTGTATGGTCTGTAGTCCCAGTTCAATCCAGATAAATTTGTGGGGATAGGTTCGGCGAAGTTCCCCCAACAGTTCCAGCACCGATTCCGGCAGGCAGTCCGGCCTGGTGGCGATGGAGATACCACAGATTTTCGGGTGTTCCAGGGCCTGGACATACAGGGAGCGCAGCTTCTCCGAAGGGGCATAAGTGTTGGTGTAAGCCTGAAAGTAGGCGATAAAGTGCTGGCCTACCTGTTTTTCGCCAAAGAGAGCCAGACCGGCTTCAAGCTGCCGGGAGATGTGGTCTCCCGGGACGGCGAAATCTCCGCTGCCCCCGGCGCTGCAGAACAGACAGCCCCGGCTGTCCAGAGTCCCGTCCCGGTTGGGGCAGGTCATCTGGGCATCCAGGGCGATTTTGTAGCATTTGTGCCCGTAGGCGTTCTTGAGACAGGCGTCCAGGGAATAATAGGGCTTGCCCAGCCAGAGGGCGGGAGGCAAGGTGCTTTCCGCCGGCATCAGATATATGCCTTCACGGCGGCCGCCACCACTTCCGCCACTTTTGGATTGAAGGCTTCAGGCATGATATTTTCGTCTGAGAGCTCTTCCTCCGGCACCAGGGAGGCGATGGCCTTAGCGGCAGCCAGTTTCATCTCTTCCGTAATCTGCCGGGCATGTCCTTCCAATGCTCCCTTGAAAATGCCGGGGAAGGCCACCACATTGTTTACCTGGTTGGGGAAGTCACTGCGGCCGGTGCCCACCACCCGGGCGCCGGCGGCCTTGGCCGCATCGGGCATGATCTCCGGCACGGGGTTGGCCATGGCAAAGAGAATGGCGTCCCGGTTCATGGAGGCCACCATTTCGGGGGTGACGATGCACGGAGCGGAGACGCCCACAAAGATATCTGCTCCTTTCAAGGCATCCGCCAGAGTCCCGGTTTTTCCTTCCAGATTGGTCACTTCCGCCATTTTCTGCTGCATCCAGTTCAACCCCTCCGTGGACCGGGAGACGATGCCCACTTTATCACACATGGTGATATGGGGAAAGCCGTAGGTCAGCAGCAGTTTTGTGATGGCCACTCCTGCGCTGCCGGCGCCGTTTACCACAATGCGGCAGTCCTCCTTCTGTTTGCCCACCACCTTCAGGGCATTGATGATACCCGCCAGCACTACGATGGCCGTGCCGTGCTGGTCGTCGTGAAAAACGGGGATATCCAGGGTGGCTTTCAGCCGCTCTTCAATCTCAAAGCATCTGGGGGCGGAGATGTCCTCCAGATTGATGCCCCCGAAGCCGGGAGCCATCCAGGTCACCGCCTTGATGATTTCCTCCGTGTCCTGGGTGTCCAGACAGATGGGGACGGCATTGACGCCCCCGAATTCCTTGAACAGGACGGCTTTTCCCTCCATAACAGGCATGGCGGCATGGGGCCCGATGTTTCCCAGGCCCAGGACGGCGCTGCCGTCGGATACCACCGCTACGGTGTTGGCTTTCATGGTGTATGTATAGGCAGCCGCTTTGTCCTGGGCGATGACCTTGCAGGGTTCGGCCACGCCGGGGGTGTAGGCCAGGGCCAGATCTTCCCGGGACTTGACCGGCGTTTTGGACACGGTCTCCAGCTTGCCGTTCCACTGCTCGTGAAGCATAAGTGCTTTCTCATTGGTTGTCATATTGTTACCTCCTGATTTAAGTTTCGTAAGATCCCACATTTCTCTCTATTTTATAGGGAATATGCGTATTTTTCAAGAAAAAAATGATTTTCTTAAAATTTTGCTTCCTATTTGGATAAAAGTGTATTATAATCCATATTAGCAGGTTCATTCCGTTACGGGACACGTCTGGTATATTTCGAGAGATACCCCTTAAGACGAACTGAATAGGAAGAAGTTTTTATATGCATTATTTGCAGCAAAGAAATAGGAGGAGCAATGAGAGAGAAATATGAATCACTTGCGCTGGTACAGTTGAAAGAACTGGCTAAAGTACGGGGCATTAAGGGAGTATCTGCCATGAAGAAGGCTGACGTGGTGGAGGCGATGCTGGCTGAGGACGAGAAGGACAAGTCCAAGGAGACCGGTGTCGGACCAGCGGAGAGTGGGGCTGACAGAACTGTGGAGAAATCGGCGGAGAGAGGGACCGAGAGAACCGTGGAGAAACCGGCAGAGAGGGAAAACGATAGAACCGCAGAGAGAGGGGCCGAGAGAACCGTGGAGAAACCGGCGGAGAGAGGAACCGACAGAACCGTGGAGAAACCAGCGGAGAGAGGGATCGAGAGAACCGTGGAGAGGCCGGCGGAGAGAGGGATCGAGAGAACCGTGGAGAGGCCGGCGGAGAGAGGGACCGACAGAACCGCGGAGAGGCTCGGAGACAGAGCCGAGAGGGCGGAGTCTCCCAGAACGGAGTATCATAGAAATGAGGGAGGCAGGCCCGAGGGAACCCGGACCGCCGCTGACGGGGAGCAGCCCGTGCGGCCGGTACGTGTAAACGAGGCCTATGATTCCACCCAATACCCTGCGGAACTGGACAGCGGCATCGAGGCCCAGGGGATCCTGGAAGTCATGCCCGACGGCTATGGCTTTATCCGCAGCGACAATTATCTGCCCGGCTCGGAGGACGTGTATGTGGCTCCCAGCCAGATTCGCCGCTTTGGATTAAAGACCGGCGATATCCTGCGGGGCAACAAGCGCATTAAGACCCAGCAGGAAAAGTTCAGCGCCCTGCTGTTTGTGAGAACCATTAATGGGTATACTCCCGAAGAGTCCGCCAAAAGGACGGCTTTTGAGGATATGACCCCCATTTTTCCCAACGAACGTATCAAGCTGGAGACGCCGGGATGCAGCGTGGCCATGAGGGTTATGGATCTGATCAGCCCTGTGGGAAAAGGACAGCGCGGCATGATCGTGTCTCAGCCCAAGGCGGGCAAAACCACCTTGCTGAAAGAGGTGGCAAAATCCATATTGCGCACCAACCCTCATATGCATATGTTGATTCTGCTCATTGATGAGCGTCCTGAGGAAGTCACGGACATCAAGGAAGCCATCTGCGGCAACAATGTGGAGGTCATTTATTCCACCTTTGACGAACTGCCCGATCATCACAAAAGAGTAGCAGAGATGGTGGTGGAAAGGGCTAAGAGGCTGGTTGAACATAAGAAAGAGGTGGTGATCCTTTTGGATTCCATCACCCGTCTGACCAGAGCATATAATCTGGTGGTCCCCCCCAGCGGGCGGACCCTGTCTGGCGGCCTTGACCCTGCCGCCCTGCACATGCCCAAGCGCTTCTTTGGCGCTGCCCGCAATATGCGGGAGGGCGGCAGTCTGACGATCCTGGCTACGGCGCTGGTGGATACCGGTTCCAAGATGGACGATGTGATCTATGAGGAATTCAAGGGCACGGGCAATATGGAAATCGTTTTGGACCGCAAGTTGTCGGAAAAACGTATTTTCCCGGCTATCGACATTGCCAAGTCCAGTACCAGAAGGGAGGACTTGCTGCTTGACGGCGAGGAACTGGAGGCCATTGGTATTATGCGTAAGGCATTGAACGGCATGAAGTCCGATGAGGCTACAGACCGCATTCTGGATATGTTTGCCCGAACCAGGAATAACCGGGATTTTGTGGGAATGGTAAAAAAGAACAGATTTATTTAAAAAAACTATTGCATTCAGGGAAAACTCATGTTACAATAACAACGCTGTTTGTGGTTCCATAAGCAGTGCGGATGAGATCACAGAACAATACGGAATGATATAGAGAGGTGAGAAGCATGAAAGAAGGAATTCATCCCCAGTACCATCAAGCAACTGTAACCTGTAACTGTGGCAATACATTTGTTACCGGCTCCACTAAGCCTGAGCTGCACGTGGAAGTCTGCTCCAAGTGCCATTCGTTCTACACAGGCCAGCAGAAGTCAGCGAGAGCCGATGGACGTATTGATAAGTTCAATAAGAAGTACGGCGTTACAAGCAAATAGGAAGCATTGAAGGGTTGAGGTATCCATTATCTCAACCTTTCTTACTCTGTAAAGATGCGGAAAGAGGATAGTATGGCAAAACGGAAAGGGTGCTATTCCGGGATCGGCGGCCAGGCCGTTCTGGAAGGCGTCATGATGAAAAACGGGGATAAGTATGCCGTTGCGGTGCGCAAGCCGGACGGGGGGATCGACTTTAATGTGGAGGATTATCCCGGCGTGCTGGCCGGAAATAAGCTGAAAAAGATTCCCTTTGTGAGAGGGATATTTAATTTTGTGGATTCCATGATCCTGGGTACCAGATGTCTCAACTACTCCGCCAGCTTTTATGAGGAAGAAGAGGAGGAGACCAGTGTGGACAAGGCTCTGGACAAGGTGTCCGGCGGCAATGGGGAAAAGGTTCTGACCACTTTTGTTACTATTTTGTCCGTGGCCATGGCGGTGGGCATTTTTATTGTTCTGCCTTATTTTCTTTCGGGGCTGCTGAAGGATTATATCCGTAATGAATCTCTGATGACGATTATCGAGGGAGGCATTCGGATCGTCATCTTTATCCTGTATATACTGGCCATCAGCCTGATGAAGGATATTCGCAGATTGTTCATGTACCACGGAGCGGAGCACAAATGTATCAACTGTATGGAGCATGGCCGTCCGCTGACGGTGCGCAATGTGAAGCGCAGTTCCCGCCAACACAAACGTTGCGGGACCAGTTTTATCTTTTTTGTGTTTATTGTCAGCATTGTGCTTTTTTTCTTTATCCGGGTGGATAATACATTGCAAAAGGTGGTGCTGCGGATTCTGCTGATTCCCGTGGTAGCCGGGATTTCATATGAGATTATTCGTCTTGCAGGACGCAGCAACAACATTCTGGTGAGAATCCTGTCTGCGCCGGGACTGCTGGTGCAGAAATTGACCACCAAGGAGCCGGACGAGAAGATGATTGAGGTGGCCATTGCGGCGGTGGAGGCCGTATTTGACTGGAGGGCGTTTCTGAGTGAGAAGTTTGGGTATGTGGAGGAGCCCGAACAGACACCCCGGGAGGATGATGGAGAAGATGAGGAGCCGGCCTGATGAGTCAGAAGCGGTGTGAAGCAGCAGGCCGGGCATTAGTTCTGTGTCGAAATGGCCTTATGGCGGAACGGCAGTGGTATGGGTTGTAAATGTGAGAGATGGAAAACTATCGGAATTGTTATGAAAAAGGATGGAATCTGCTGCTGGAGGCAGGGATAGAGGAGGCAGCATTGGAGGCCCGGCTGCTCCTGGAGTGGGTGTGCGGCACGGACCGCAATACGCTGCTGGCCCATGGGGACAGAACGTTAAGCACCGGGGAACGGCAGGCTTATGAGGAGGCCATTACCCGGCGGCGCAGCCGTGTTCCCCTGCAGCAGATCACGGGATGCCAGGCATTCATGGGGCTGGAATTTCAGGTGAACGGGCATGTGCTGGTTCCCCGCCAGGATACGGAGATATTGGTGGAAGAAGTGATGCGGGAGTTGCAGGACGGCATGCGGGTGCTGGATCTGTGTACCGGCTCCGGCTGTATATTGATCAGTCTGCTGCACTACAGCAACGGCTGTACGGGCGTGGGCACTGACATTTCGGGCGAAGCCCTGGCCGTGGCCCGCCGCAACGGCGCCGCATTGCTGGGAGCGGAGAAGGAATATGCCTTTTTGGAGAGCGACCTTTTTGACCGGGTGGAAGGGCGTTATGATGTCATTGTGTCCAACCCGCCCTATATCAGGCGGGAAGAGATAGATACTCTGCTGCCGGAGGTAAGGGATCATGAACCCCGAATGGCCTTAGACGGCGGAGTGGACGGCCTGGACTTTTACCGGCGCATTGTTGCCGGAAGCCCTTCCTATTTAACCGGAGGGGGCAGGCTGTATCTGGAGATCGGCTGGGATCAGGGGGATGCGGTGCAGGAACTGCTGCTGCGGCAGGGATTTCGGGAAGTTAACGTGGTGCAGGACTACGCTGGACTGGACCGGGTAGTATGCGGCTATTGGCCTATACTAAACCAGCATATCCCCGGAAAATGAGTGCTGTTCGTGGATATGCGGAACTCAAACCAAAACAGCATATCTCCGAACAACGCGCGGAACGATATATGGACGCGCAGGCAGCCATATATTGTTCTCCAGAAAATGAGTGCTGTTCGTGGATATGCGGAACTCAAACCAAAACAGCATATCCCCGAACAACGCGCGGAACGATATATGGACGCGCAGGCGGCCATATATTGTTCCCCAGAAGTGTGTGTTGTTCGTGGATATGCGGAACTCTAATAAGAAAGGGAAAGTGACGATGTTTGATAAATTGGAGGATCTGCTGATCCGTTTTGAGGAGATCATGGGGGAACTGCACGAGCCCACCGTGACCAATAACCAGGAGAGATTCCGTAAACTGATGAAAGAGCAGAGTGATCTGACCCCCATTGTGGAAGCATATACGGAATATAAAAAGCGCAGGCAGGACATCGAGGATTCTCTGACCATGCTGGAGGAGGAATCCGATGAGGAAATGCGGGAGATGATCAAGGAGACCCTGGCCGACAGCAAAAAGCGGGTGGAAGCGCTGGAGCAGGAATTGAAGATTCTGCTGCTGCCGAAAGACCCCAATGACGAGAAGAACGTCATCGTGGAGATTCGCGCGGGGGCGGGAGGGGACGAGGCCGCCCTTTTTGCCGCAGAACTCTATCGCATGTATGTCCATTACGCGGAGGGCCGCCGCTGGAAGGTGGAATTGATGAATGTGGACGAGATCGGCATCGGCGGCATGAAAGAGGTACAGTTCACGATTATGGGGCAGGGAGCTTATTCCGTCATGAAATACGAGAGCGGCGTGCATCGGGTACAGAGGGTGCCGGAGACCGAGAGCGGCGGGCGCATCCACACTTCCACCGCCAGCGTGGCTGTGATGCCGGAGGTGGACGAGGACATAGACATTGTCATTGACGAGAAGGACATCCGCATTGACGTCATGAGGGCTTCCGGCAACGGCGGCCAGTGCGTCAATACCACGGACTCCGCGGTACGTCTGACCCACTATCCCACAGGTATCGTGGTATACAGCCAGACGGAGAAGAGCCAGATTCAGAACAAGGCCAAGGCCTTTGCCCTGCTGAAATCCAAACTGTACGATATGGAGCAGCAGCAGCGCCACGATGCGGAGGCGGAAATGCGGCGCAGCCAGATCGGCACCGGCGACCGTTCCGAAAAAATCCGTACTTACAATTTCCCCCAGGGACGGGTGACGGATCACCGCATCGGCCTGACCATTTATAAACTGGACAAGGTTATGAATGGGGATATACAGGAGATCCTTGATGGCTGTATCGCAGCCGATCAGGCGGCAAAGCTGGTAAAAATGGGAGAGAACAATTAAAGTATATCGGATTTGGATATGGAATGTCCGGTGTTGCCCTTTGGGGCGATGCCGGACCTTTATATATTCGCAATTTTTATCAATTATTCGTGATGAGATCGTGATATAATGACCCTATTCATAACAGAGAAGGGCCTGATGTGGGGAACAGGATGGATTACCGGGAACAGATAGAGAAAGCCATAGAATATATAGAGGAAAATCTGCAGTGCGAGATAAGTCTGGCGGAATGCGCCAGGGTGAGCGGCTATTCCCCCTATCACTTTCTCCGCGTTTTCCGGAGCACAGTGGGGCTGACCCCCTCCGACTATATCCGCAAGCGCAGGATTACCGAGATATCCAGGGAGATGATGCAGGGAAAACAATATCTGTCCTCCATTGCGTTCTGTTATGGATTTAACAGCAAGGAGAACTTTATAAGGGCCTTTAAAAAGGAACATCAGATACTTCCCACAGAATATAAAAAAGCCCAAAACAGCCTGAAACTATATGAAAAGTTTCGTTTTGAGACAAAAGAATGTGTTATAGTTCCCCAAATTGTGGAATTGCAGCCTTTTTCTTTGACAGTATACCCCTGTAATGGTGAATCAGTGCCGAACTGCTGGAACAAGTACAATGCCCGAGGATATTCCATGGAACTTTCCGGGGGCAGGGACGTTTGGGATTATGGGGCCTGCAAATGGAACTGCGAAGAAAACAGGCTGGACTATTATATCGGCATCAAAACCGAATATGCTCTGGGGGAAACCCGGGGCACCCGGAAAATATGTATTGAGGGGGGCCTGTATGCAGTGTTTTTCACGCTGGCCGCGACTCGGGAAAACTTTGTGGCTCAGATTCACAGTACCTGGGATTATATCAATGGAACCTGGCTCCGGGAGAGCGGTTTTACCCGCAGACAGGCTTATGAATTTGAGCGCTACCGCGAGAAAAGCAGGCTGTTTTCGGAAGAAATCTATATCCCTGTGGAAAAGCATGGCGCAAAAACTATAAACCATACCAGGAGGTAAGACTATGAAAAAAATGAACATTACATGGGACGGGATTTATGACTCCACCGGTTACCTGTTTTCCTTTGCCAAGGCGCTCTGCTGCGCTGTGAAAAACAGCCCGTTTGCAGAGGCGGCGGAGGAGATCGTGGCGTCCAGCGGGTTTGCGTTCCGCATGTGGGTGTCCCCGGACCTCTGTCCCAGTGCCACCAGCATGTGGCAGTTTGACCAGCAGAAAAAATGGGTGGAGCGCGGAGGCATAAGTTGCCAATACATTGAGAGGATGTGGGGGCAGGAGGATGTGGAGGAAGAACGTCGGCAGGAGGCGGTTCAACTGATCCGGCAGAGCATCGACAGCGGTATTCCCGTGATAAGCTGGGATATCGTGGTGTGTGAATGGGGATTGATCACGGGCTATGACGATGAATCGGAGACATTTGCGGTACTGCCCATTACAGGCCAGGAGGGAGAGATGGCGTACAGCCAGCTGGGAAAGCGGGAAATTCCCATTCTGAGTGTACTGGCGGTGACGGGAAAGGCAGAGCAGTCACAGGAGGAGATCGTCCGGGAAACGCTGGACATAGCTAAAAACCATCTGTTAGGAAATGAATGGTGTGAGAATGCCTGCGGCCTGGCGGCTTATCCCGCCTTGGTGAAGCATCTGGAGAGCGAGGAGGCGGAGATGGCCTGTTCCTGGAACATGGAGTATTTTCTGGGGACCTATGCGCCGCTGAAGTGGTATGCGTGGAAATTCTTTGAGCGGCATGGCCTTCAGGAACTGGCGTCGCTGTACCATTCCGTATATGAGAATTGGCAGAAGGCCTTTGAAATGAAGAAATCCCTGGATCTGTCAGACAGGCAGAACCGGCAGGCTGCGGCGGAACTCCTGAAACAGGCGGAGGTATGGGAGAAGCAGGCAGTGGACAGGATGTAAGCCGCGACAGCTCCGACAGGAACGCCGCCCCTTGTGCAGAAAAGATTTTTTTGCTATAATAAACAAATTAAGTGAAATTCAGCATTTGTACAGGGAGAATATATCCACATGAAAATATATCTGATACGGCACGGGGAGACGGATTGGAATCTGGAGCAGCGGCTGCAGGGGGCTACAGACATACCCTTGAATGAAAACGGGCTGGAACTGGCCAGGGAGACGGCACAGGGACTGAAAGAAGTGCCCTTTGATCTGATCTATACCAGCCCTTTAAAGCGGGCGAAGCAGACGGCGGAGATTCTTCGGGGGGAGCGGGATATCCCCCTGATTGAAGAACCCCGGATCCGGGAAATCTGTTTCGGCATTTATGAGGGCTATTGCTGCAGCCGGGAGCATTATACCATTCCGGACCCGGCTTTCATGAATTTTTTTGTGGATCCGGGCAATTATATTCCCCCTGAAGGCGGGGAGAGCATTGAACAGTTGTGCCGCCGTACCACGGATTTTCTGCATGAAGTAGCATACAATGCGGATTATGCGGACAAGACCATTCTGGTTTCCAGCCATGGCGCGGCGGTCAAAGGCTTGCTCAGCAGCCTGACTGTAACAGACAGGAAAGATTTCTGGAACGGCGGCGTCCATAAGAACTGCGGTGTGACAATCCTTGACGTGGAGGGTGGACGGATCACCATAGAGCGGGAGAACGTGATTTATTATGATGAGTCCCGCAGCCACAATTATTTTGAGAGGTAGTGCAGATGCAGATCGAAACGCATCGGATGATAATTCGGAACTACACAATGGACGATGCCAAAGATCTGTATGCTATTTTAGGCAATGATGAAGTAATGAAGGATTGTGAGCCTGCGTACAGTTATGAAAAAACATCTAATTTTCTGTCAGAGTTCTGCATCGGAAAAAATGCCGCTGTGGCCGCGGTTCATAAGGACAGCGGCAAAATGATCGGTTATATTCTGTTCCATTCACTTTCTGAAAGCGTCTATGAAATCGGCTGGTTTTTCAACAAAAATTATTGGCATCAGGGATATGCGTATGAATCCTGCAAAGCGGTGATGGATTATGCTTTTGATAAACTGGATGCGCACAAGATATTTGCCGAAACCATTGACGGGGTAAAATCAGTGGGTCTGATGAAAAAGTTAGGTATGCAGTTGGAAGGGATTCAGCGAAGCCATGTAAAAGACAAGGACGGGCATTGGGCAGACCTTTATCTTTACGGGCGGATCAAAGAGGGCTGAAATGTAAAAATTTCGGCCCGGAAAAGCCCATGTACAGGAAAAAATACTTGCAATGTAGAGTATCTATGCTACAATGTAGGGGACAATAGAATAGTGAGAGGTTTATTGATCGAAGAGGAGAGGAACATATCATGAAAAAACGGATTAGCGTTTTACTGATTATGGCACTTTTGACGATGGCTGCACTGAGCGGATGCACAGGCGGCACTGAAGGTTCTTCGGGGGATAATTCCTCTATGGAGTCCCAGACGGGCGGTACCCAGGAGTCTTTGGGGGAGGATTCCTCCGGAGAATCTCAAACAGGCGGTACGCAGGAGTCTTCGGAGGAGCAATCCTCTGGGGAGGCTCAGGCCGGCGCACCTGTTTACGGCGGCTCCATTGTTGTAGGAATACAACAGGATGTTGATAGTCTTGACCCTCATAAGGCAACTGCGGCAGGAACTAAAGAAATCCTATTTAACATCTTTGAAGGCTTAGTGAAGCCGGACGAGAACGGCGACTTGATGAAAGCGCTTGCCAGCGACTATACCATCTCCGAGGACGGGCTGGTATATACCTTCACACTCAGAGAGGGCGTGAAGTTTCACAATGGCAATGCGGTGACGGCGGAGGATGTGAAATACTCCCTGGAGCGGGCCAGCGGCCTGCTGGACGGCACCCCGCTGATCTCTTCGCTGAGCGTTCTCACGAGCGTGGATATTTTGGATGAAAAGACGGTTCAGGTCACAGTGGGCAGTGCCAACACGGAGTTGATTTACAGCTTTGTGGCAGCCATCATCCCTGCGGGCAGCGGGGAAGAGGAGAGCGGAACACCCATCGGGACGGGACCGTTTTCTTATGTGTCATATAAGCCCCAGGAGGGGATTGTGGTTGCCAAGAATCCGGATTACTGGCAGCAGGGACTGCCCTATCTGGACGAGGTGAACTTCAAGATTGTAAACAGTCCGGATACGGCGCTGCTGGAATTAAAAGGCGGCTCCATCCAGATTTATCCCTATCTGACGGACAGCCAGGCCAATGAACTTACGGACAGTTTTCAGATTCTGTCCGCGCCCTCGGATGTGGTGCAGGCATTGTTCCTGAACAATGCGGTGGAACCTCTGAACGATGTGCGCATTCGCCAGGCCATCTGTTACGCGCTGGATCTGGATATGGTGAACGAGTTTGTGGCGGGAGGCGGCGCAACGCTGGTAAGTTCGGCTATGCTGCCCACATTGCACACTTATTATGTGGATCTGACGGATACTTACGGTACCGCAGCCAATATCCAGAAGGCTCAGGAATTGATGACCGATGCGGGCTATCCCAACGGATTTGACCTGGAGATCACGGTGCCATCCAACTATGAGTACCATATGCAGACGGCAGAGGTGGTAGCGGAGCAGCTAAAAGCAGCAGGCATCAACGCCACCATCAATCCTGTGGAATGGAGCAGCTGGCTCAGCGACTGTTACACGGATCGGAACTATCAGTCCACCATCTCCGGCATCACCAGCGACATGACCCCGGGCTACCTGACCAACCGTTTCCAGACGGATTCCAAGAAGAATTTCGTGAATTTCGCCAGCGCGGCCTATGACGAGGCATACCAGAAGGCGGCGGCGGCCCTGGACCCGGTTGAGAAGGCAGAACTCTACAAGCAGGTACAGAAGATTCTGTGCGACGAGGCGGGCAGTGCCTTTATTCAGGTGCCCCCCATCACCATTGCCATGGATCCCAAGCTGGCGGGTTACAAATTCTACCCGGTATATGTACAGGATATGAGCACGGTGTATTATACGGAATAACAATATCCGGGAGGTCGGTTACGGAAATATAAATAAAAAAGGAGGCGGCCCATGAAATACCTTGGTAAAAAAATCGTTACTCTCATTATGACATTGTTCGTGGTATCTGCGGCCGCCTTTATTGCGTTTCAGATTATCCCCGGGGATGTGGTGACTTCCATACTGGGGACGGAGGCGACTCCCGAGAGGGAGGCCCAGCTTCGGGAAGAACTGGGACTGAATGATCCTCCGGTGGTTCGGTATTTCCGCTGGGCGGGGGGCGTGCTTCTGGGCGATCTGGGCATCAGCTACCGCTATGCCAAGAACATGAACGAGATGATGCCGGTGGCGGAATTGATCGGGGACAAACTGCCGGTAACATTGTCTCTGGCGGCCATTTCGCTGGTGCTGATTGTGGCAGTATCCATTCCGCTGGGGGTGTTGTGGGCCCGCAGCAGAAATAAGGTATTGGACGCAGCCCTGGGGGTGATCACCCAGGCAACCATGGCGATTCCCTCTTTTTTTCTGGGAATCCTTGTCACCTATCTGTTTGGCATGGTGTTTAAATGTTTTGTGCCGGGGGGATATGTAAGTTATGAGAAGGATATGGGAGGCTTCCTCTTTTATCTGCTGTTCCCGGCACTGGCGATCGCCTTGCCCAAGGCGGCCATGACGGCCCGCTTTTTACGGGGATCGCTGCTGACGGAACTTCGGGCGGACTATGTGCGCACGGCCCGGAGCAAGGGGTGCGGCGAGCGGCGGGTGATGTACGGTCATGTGCTGCGCAATGCCATGATGCCGGTGATCACTTTCCTGGGCATGATTATCGCCGAGATCGTAGCGGGCAGTATCGTGGTGGAGCAGGTATTTTCCCTGCCGGGGATCGGGAGGCTGCTGATCAGTTCCATTTCCACCAGGGATTTGCCGGTGGTGGAGATACTGATTTTGTATATCACATTTGTGGTGATTTTTGTGTACTTCCTGGTGGACATCCTGTACCGGGTGGTGGATCCCAGGATCAGCGGCAAGTGAGCGGTTGACGGGAGCTTTGGAGGCAAAGAGGGTATGGAAAAGCTGATGTATATGGTGATGCTTGAGAAGAGCAAGACCTATAACAGAGTGACAAAGAAGGTAATCACGGAGCATGTTGAAAATATAAGAAGACTGGACGATGCGGGAAAGCTGGAAATCTGCGGCGTGTTTAAGGGATATCCGGGGATGGCGGGTATGTATATCCTGAAGACGGAAAGCCGTGAGGAAGCGGAAGAGATATGCAAATCGGAGCCGCTGGTGGTGGGGGAATATGCAAAGTATAAATTAGTTGCCCTGCAGATTGCCAATCGGGAGAACAACTATCTGCTGTGATTCGGCATAGGTTCAATGCGCGGAAGACTGGAGAAAACGTGAAGAAAAGAAGCGGTATAAAATGGAATAAATACTTGATTGCGGGCCTGTGTATGACGGGCCTTGTGGTGTTTCTGGCCCTGTTGGGCGTTTTCTGGACGCCCTACAGCACTACATCCATGTCTGCTTCCCAGCGTTTTGCGGCTCCCTCTCTGCAGCATTTGTTCGGCACGGATAATTTCGGGCGGGACATTTTTTCCCGGGTAATGAAGGGCATCGGCGCAACCATATGGATCAGTACGCTGGTGGTAGCCCTGTCCGGGGGAGTGGGTATCCTGGTGGGGGCGCTGACAGGATATTTCGGGGGTATTGTGGATGAGGTGGTGATGCGGTTTACCGACGCAATCAACGGTTTTCCCAGCATCCTGCTGGCGCTGGTGGTGATCAGTGTCCTGGGCACGGGGCAGCGGAATCTGGTGATCTCACTGGGTATAGTGTTCATGCCCAGTTTCATCCGCATTGTTCGAAGCGAGTTTATCCGGCTGCGGGACGCGGATTATATCAGCCGGGCCCGACTCATGGGCGTGGGACGGGGGAGGATTCTTTTTATACATATCCTGCCCAACATTTTTTCCACATTCTGGGTGTCGGTGATGATCGGCTTCAACAATGCCATTCTGGCGGAATCCGGCATGAGTTATCTGGGGATCGGCGTGCAGCCTCCCCAGGCCAGTCTGGGAAAGATGTTGTCCGATGCCCAGGGATATCTCACTACGGCTCCCTGGTATGCTTTGGCGCCGGGGCTGACCATTGTGTGGATTGTGCTGGGATTTTCTCTGCTCAGTGAGGGCATACAGCGACTGGGCAAATGAGGACAGAGACTTATGGCGAAGAGATTATGGGTATCATGTACAGGTACAGGGAGGTGACGCACAGTGATTACCATAGAAGATCTATCAGTCAATTTTGGCAGGACGGAGGCAGTGCGTCATGTGAGCCTGGAGATCCCCGACGGGCAGATTCTGGGGGTGGTGGGGGAATCCGGTTCCGGTAAGTCCGTCACCGCCCTGACTTTGATGGGGCTGGTATCGGAGGAAGCCACAGTGACCAGCGGAAGAATCCTGTATGACGATGTGGTGCTGCAGGAGGCGGGAAAGCCCCGGGATAAGGCATTGTATCGGCGATATCAGGGGGATTGTATGTCCATGGTGTTTCAGGAACCCATGACTTCGCTGAATCCCACCCAGCGGGTGGGCCGGCAGGTGGAGGAAATGCTGCGGCTGCACAGTATGCCGGCCTATTCCAGGGAGAGTGTTCCGGGCACAGGGCCGACCGCCCAGGGAGAGGCATGTTTCCCCGATCACAGTACCGAGGCTGCCCGGGAGGGAGGCCTGCGCTTCTGCCGCAGCAAGCAGGAGCGGCAGGCCATGAAGCAGTTGGTTCTGGAGACTTTTGCCGCAGTGGGGCTTCGGGAGCCGGAGCGGGTGTATGGCTGTTATCCGCATCAGCTCAGCGGGGGGATGCGCCAGAGGGTGATGATTGCCATGGCCATTATCCTGCATCCCCGGCTGATCGTGGCCGATGAGCCCACAACGGCCCTGGATGTGACGGTGCAGAACCAGATTATGGACCTGCTGCGGGAAATCAACGGGAAACGGCATAATGCCATTCTTTTTATTACCCATGATTTGAATCTGGCAAAGCGGATTTGTCACAGGATCGCCGTGATGAAGGACGGCAGGGTGGTGGAGACGGGCACGCCGGAGGAGATCTTTGAGCGTCCGAAAGAAGAATATACCCGGAATCTGATTGAGGCGGTGCCCAGCCGCATGAAACCCAGGGGCAGAAGCGGCTGGGAGGGCAGTATTCCCTGCCCGGAGCCGGTGGTGTCTGTTAAGGGGCTCCAGGTATACTACCGGGAGGGCGGCAACAGCCTGTTTTCCCAGAGAAAGAAAAACCAGGTGGTGCGGGACGCCGAGTTTGAGATTCGTAAGGGAGAGATTCTGGGACTGGTGGGAGAAAGCGGCTGCGGCAAGACCTCTCTGTCCAAGGCCATTTTGGGAATGAACCGGGATATTGCGGGCGAGATCGTCCATTACTCCACCCGTCCTCAGATGATTTTTCAGGATCCTTACAGCAGTCTGAATCCCTCCAAGACCGTGGGATGGCTGCTGGAGGAACCTCTGCGGGCCAGGGGGAAGCTGGAGCCGGACAAAGCCATGTCGGCGGCGGATATGCGCGCCGCGGCCATGGAGATGCTTGGAACGGTGGGACTTACCGAGGCGTATTATGACCGCAGACCCTTCCAGCTCAGCGGCGGGCAGCGGCAGCGCATCAGCATCGGCCAGGCTCTGATTACCAGGCCGGGGCTGGTCATCGCGGATGAACCGGTGTCGGCCCTGGACGTAACCATACAGGCCCAGATCATGGAACTGATGCGCAGACTCCAGGAAGAACTGCAGCTGTCTTATCTGTTTATTTCTCATGACATCAATGTGATCTACCAGATGAGTGACAGGATCATGGTTATGAAAGAAGGAAAAATCCTGGAGATCGGGGAGACGGAAGAGGTGTTTGCCCACCCCCGGGAGGCATATACGAAACAGCTGCTGAGGGAATCATAGGGCCCGGAAAAAGAGTCGGGGGGACTGGGAATGCGCTACGATTGTCTGATCATAGATGACGAGAAGATGCTTGCCGATAACACGGCGGAATATTTTAATCTGTTCGGCGTTAAGACGGCGGCAGTCTATGGAGTGGAGGAGTGCCGCTGTTTTTTGCGGGAAAATGAAGCGCAGCTGCTCTTGCTGGATATCAACTTAGGAGATGGCAGCGGCTTTGGACTGTGCAGGGAATTGCGGGAGGCGCTGGACATTCCCATTCTGTTTATTTCGGCCCGGACCAGCGAGGATGATCAGATCATTGCGCTGGGGATCGGCGGGGACGATTACATCCGAAAGCCGTATTCCCTGGGTGTTCTGCTGGCTAAAGTCAAAGCGGTATTAAAGCGTTACGGCCGGGGCGCCGGGCAGGATGGATATGAGGATGACTGGCTGAAAATCGACTTTGGGGCCAAGGGCGTATGGGTGCAGGGCAGACCCGTAAAACTGACCATGCTGGAGTTCCGGCTTTTGGCATATCTGGCGCGGAACAAAGACCGGGTGGTGCCCAAACAGGAACTGTTTGAAAAGGTCTGGGAGGACAGGATCACGGGGGATGGGACGCTGAACGTGCATGTCCGCAGGATCCGGGAGGCCATAGAGCCCGAACCCAACCGGCCCCGGTATATTGTGACATTCTGGGGAGAGGGTTACCGATTCCGGGGAGCGGAAACAGGAGAGCCGGGAGGAACTGTCGGCTCTACATAGGGGCCGCCCAATGGCGGAACGGATTTTCCGGGACGGGTGGAGAGGGAAATGAGAAAAAAATACCTGTTGATCATTTTGTGGATTTTAATACCTTTTTTTGCAGAGGCGGCGCTTTTAGCCGCCTTTATGCGTACCGGCCGCACCGGGGGAGGCTTTTTGCAGGACACTGTGGCGGTCAATGAGATTGCCAGGACAGTGGAGGCGCACTGGGGAGACCTGGAGGAACCGATTTTCCAGGAAAATTGTCCCTTTGCATATGACTTTACGGTACTGGACCGGGAGGGGAATCTGCTGTGGAAGTCGGCGGAGGGACTGAGCGAGAGTATAAATGCCGCCATATCCCACAGGGACACCATTCTGGATGTGGCCCGGGACGGGGCCACGGTGGGGAAAGTGATAATACACAATGGGTCGGAGGAAGATTATGAGGCCCGGAAGCGGAACCTGGCCATGGCGCTGCTGCTGGTTTTTCTGCTTCAGGCGGCGGTATTGTTGGGCTATACCGCCTGGATTTATTACAGACTGATCCGGCCTTTCCGCAGACTGAAAGGCTTTGCCGAGCGGGTGGCGGGCGGCAATCTGGATGTGCCGCTTCAGATGGACAGACACAATCTCTTTGGCGCGTTCACGGAGAGTTTTGACATCATGCGTTCGGAACTGAGGAAGGCCCGGCTGGCTGAGGCTCAGGCCAACGCGGCCAAAAAGGAACTGGTGGCAAAGCTGTCCCATGATATTAAGACTCCCGTGGCCAGCATCAAGGCGGCATCGGAGTTGGGGCTGGCCCTGTCCGACAGCGACAGAATGCGGGACAATTACACGCAGATCATCCGCAAGGCGGATCAGATCAACACGCTGATTACGGATCTGTTTACCGCGACTCTGGAGGAATTACAGCAGCTTACCGTGGCCCCGACAGACATATCCAGCGGAGAACTGGCTCTGCTGTTGGAAAACGCGGACTATCTGCACCGCTCGCAAATCCCTCCCATTCCCTCCTGCCTGCTCCATGCGGACAGGCTTCGGCTGCAGCAGGTGCTGGACAATCTTTTTGCCAATTCCTACAAGTATGCCGGCACGGAGATTGTGGTTGCCATAACCAGGGAAAAATGCTGCCTGGCGGTGCTGATCGAGGACTTTGGCGGCGGGGTACCCGATCAGGAACTGCCCTTGCTGAAAGAGAAATTCAGGCGGGGGAGCAATGTGGGAGACCGGGAAGGGGCCGGACTGGGACTCTTTATCTCCGATTATTTCATGAGGGAGATGGGAGGCGATCTGATCGTGGAGAACGGGGCCGGGGGACTGCGGGTGCGGGTGATGATTCCACTGAGCAGAGCGTAGCCTTATATGCCCCAGGGGGGCAAATACGATCTTTTCTGCCGTATTTAAGAAGTATTTAAGAATTGCCTAAAGACATTTAAGAATTGGATCTCTAGAATGGAATGTATAAAACAGCTTCTTCCCGGGCCGTGCAGGGTGAAAGCAGTCTCTGGATATCGGAGGCCGAAAGGGGGAGATGCATAATCTGCAATCGGAGGTTAGGCTATGAAAAAAATACTCTTAAAGACGGAGAGCCTTAGCAAGTCCTTTTCCAGCGGAGGGGTCCTGCAGCATGTTTTGAAAAACATTGACTTAGAACTATATGAGGGGGATTTTACTGTGATCATGGGGGCCAGCGGAGCGGGAAAGTCCACACTGCTGTATGCTCTGTCGGGGATGGATACCCCCACACTTGGCAGGATTACCTTTGGCGGGGAGGTGATTTCGGACTATAACCCGGACGAACTGGCTGTTTTCCGGCGCAGGCATTGCGGCTTTGTGTTCCAGCAGATTTATCTGATTGACGGCATGTCCCTCATGGACAATGTGCTGGCGGCGGGACTGCTGGTAAACAAAGACAGAAAGGCTCTGGCGGAGCGGGCTGGGGAGTTGTTCCGGGCGGTGAACATCCCGGAGGAGACTTGGCATAAGTTTCCCACCCAGATCTCCGGCGGTGAAGCCCAGCGGGCCGGAATAGTCCGGGGACTGATCAATTCCCCCGAGATACTGTATGCCGACGAGCCCACGGGAGCTCTGAACTCCCGCACCGGTCTGCAGGTTCTGGATACCTTGACCGAATTTAACCGAAGGGGCCAGAGTGTGGTGATGGTCACCCACGACATGCGCTCGGCGCGCCGGGGCAACCGCATCCTTTATCTGAAAGATGGCGTGATCCTGGGGGAGTGCAGCCTGGGCGCATATGAGCATGGGGATGTAAAGAGGCATGAAAAGCTTTCGGCATTTCTGACGGAAATGGGGTGGTAAGATGAACAGGACATTTTTGTTGATGGGATCCAATCTGCGCCGGTCCAGGGGACAGACTTTTTCCGTGGCAGTGCTGATACTGCTGGCGGCGGCAATGCTGAACATGTGGCTGATGCTGGCCATGGATTACAGACAGAACTTTGACCGCTGTCATGACAGACTCCATGGGGAGCATGTGACCTTGGCCATGGACAGCGAACCCGGTGAGGTACGCTCTTTTCTTACCGACGTGCTGGAAGAGGAGCCGGAAGTCACGGAATATTATATGGACGATGCCCTGTGCATGGTGGGTAATTTTGCTTACAATGGCGGCGAGGTGAACACGGAGTTCGTGATTCTGGAGAAGGATGCCGCGCTGGAACGTCCCATAGGCAGAGTGGAGATCGTGGAAGAAGGCGATGGGGAAACCGGCGTCTATCTGCCCATGCTTTACAAGACAGGAGATATCGCCGTAGGCAGGCTTATTGAACTGAAAATAGGGAGCAATACGGTGAATTACCCTGTGAGCGGCTTTTTTAACAGCGTCATGGCGGGTTCTCATAACTGTGGGATGTGTGAACTTTTATTGACCCGGGATCTATATGAGGAGCTGGAAGAGAGGGGCTATGCGCCCAAGGCCACGCTGCTTTCCGTGCGCCTTGCCCACGGGGGGAGCAGTGCGGAATACGAGGCGGATTTAAAAAGCAAGGTATCGGAAGGCTTTCCCTATTCCAGAGTTATCAGCAATTCTTATGCCATGGTATCCACTTCCCGCTATATATCTCAGATGATCTGTTCGGGCATTGTCAGTGCCATGGCGTTCTTCGTGCTGTTGATTGCCCTGGTGGTTATCGCGTCCAACATTGGAAACCATATCCAGGAAAACATGCGAAACCTGGGAGCGCTCAAGGCAGTGGGCTATACCAGCAGGCAGTTGGTACTCTCCCTGTTGGTACAGTTTCTGGGCATATCCCTGGCGGCGGCGGTGCTGGGAACAGGACTTTCCTATCTGCTGTTTCCTTCCATCAATGCCATGATGATCTCCCAGACAGGTATCCCTTATGAGATGGGATTCCTGCCTCTGCCCTGTGTGCTGTCCTTTGGCATCTTGGGAACTGCGGTGGCTCTGGCGGTGTGGCTGTCCTCCCGCAGAATCAGGAAGATAGACCCCATCCTTGCACTGCGGCAGGGCATAGAAACCCATAATTTCAGACAGAACCATGTGCCTCTGGACAAAACAGGGCTGTCTCTGAACCTGGCGCTGGCACTGAAAAATACCCTTTCCGGGGTGCGCCAGAACGTGACAGTGTGCGTTACCATGCTGGTACTGTCGCTGGTGGTGGTGTTTTCGGGACTGATGGTGGAGAATATGATTGCGGATATCCGGCCTTTTCTGTACATGGTCGTGGGAGAGACGGCAGATTCCTGCGTCAATGTGAATGTGGGGATTGAGGAAGCGTTTCTGGGGGAGATGGAGTCGGAGCCGGATGTGGAAAAAATATATCTGTATAATACGGTGAATGTGCGCCATGCGGAGGGGATGGATTTGATGGCGATGCTCTGCGATGATTTTTCCCAGGTAAACAACCAGGACGTCTGCATCCAGGGGCGTTTTCCCAGATATGACAACGAAGTGGCCATAGCAGCGAAATATGCCGGGGAAAAGGAACTGGAAATCGGAGAGGAGATCCGGCTGACGGTGGGGGAGCGGGAGGAGCGCTATATTATCACCGGCTTTACCCAGATCAGCAACAATCTGGGCAGGGATTGTCTGCTTACCAGAGAGGGCTATGAAAAGCTGGGAGAACTGCAGAACCTGAGTTATTACTTGGTTCTCCGGGAGGGGGCGGATCTGGAAGACTTTCACGAGAGGGTCAGACAAAACTTTGCCGGCAATGTGAATACCACGCTGGACATCCAATCCATCATCGGCGGTACGGCGTCCGTCTATGTCAGCCTGATGAAGATCATTGTGTGCGCCGTTCTTTTCCTGAGTGTGATTATCATTGCGTTTGTACTGTTTTTGCTGGTTAGGACCATGCTGGGACGCAAGAAACACGATTACGGAATCCTGAAGGCTCTGGGCTTTACCACGGGGCAGCTCATAGTGCAGACTGCTCTCAGCTTCATGCCGGCCATGATCCTGTCCACTGCCGCCGGGCTGGTAGTGTGCAGTCTGGTGATCAATCCCCTGGTGGCGTTGTTCCTGAACGGCATAGGCATTGTGAAATGTACCTTTACCGTTCCCGTGGGATTTGTGGCGGCGGCCGGAGCCGGGCTGGTGCTGCTGGCATTTGGAATTGCCTGTCTGCTGTCCCTGCGGATTCGGAAGATTACGCCCTGCGATTTGCTGAAGGGCGAGTCCTTTTAAAGCTTTTGATTTTCGGAAAAATATGACATGAGATGTCAGGGTTTTCATGTTATGATCAGGGAAACGTTTTAGTACCATCCTTGCAAGGGAAAGTGAAACCCGAAAACAGCGGAATATTCAGTAAGGAGAACTATATGGCAAAACCGACGACAAAAGCGGAATTGATACAGGCAGCGACAGAATCTTATCAGGAGTTATGCGGGCTGATTGCCTCCCTGACAGAGAGAGAACTGGCTGCTTCCTTTGACTTTACAAAGATGAAGTCCAAAAAGGAGGCCCACTGGGCGAGGGACAGGAATCTGCGGGATGTGCTGATTCATCTGTATGAGTGGCACCGGCTGCTGCTTGACTGGGTGGCGGCAAATCAAAGGGGAGAGAATAAATCCTTTCTGCCTGCCCCCTACAACTGGAGGACTTATGGGGATATGAACAGGGAAATCTGGGGCAGGCATCAGAACACCACCCTGGAGGCGGCCAGGGAGATGTTGGAGCAGTCTCACAGGGAGGTGATGGCGCTGGCGGAGACTTTTTCAGACCGGGAATTGTTTGAAAAAGATGTATTCCCCTGGGTGGGAAACGCTGCCTTGAGCGGCTATTTTATACCCAACACGTCCAGTCATTATAATTGGGCCATCAAAAAACTCAAGGCCCACAGAAAGAATTGCAGGGAATTTTAAGGAAGAGAGAGCATTCATGCAGGAGAGCAGGCTGTTTAAGATCGTGTACTATTTATTGAATAAAGGGCGGACCACGGCAGCGGAACTGGCCGGTAAATTCGAAGTGTCCGTCAGAACCATCTACCGGGATATCGATGCCCTCAGTGAGGCCGGTATCCCGATCTATGCGGAGACGGGAAGAAACGGCGGCATCTCGCTGATGGATGAATTTGTCCTGGACAGGGTTCTGCTCTCGGAGGGGGAGAGACAGGAGATATTGGCTGCATTGCAGAGCCTGGCGGCTGTGGGGAATGCCTTTGACAAGTCTGCTCTGGACAAGCTGACCGCCATTTTCCGGCTTCCCTCCGAGAACTGGTATGAGGTGGATTTCTCCAGATGGGGGGAGGTTACCCGGGACAACGAGAAATTTGAGACACTGAAAAGGGCAGTGCTCTGCCATCGGTGTGTGCGGATTTGTTATGTGGGGGCTTATAAAGTTGGGAGCGCCAGGACAATCCGGCCTCTGAAGCTGTTGTATAAGTCCAGGGCCTGGTATGTGAAGGCTTATTGTACGGAAAAGCAGGATTTTCGACTCTTTAAATTGAGCCGTATTTTAAGCTGGGAACTATTGGAGGAAGCGTTTGAGCCGATGGTTTTCCCGGAGCCGCCTGCCGGGGAGGCCGGGGAGAGTCTGCCCCCGGTGGTGCTTCGCTTTCCCGGGGAAATGGCCTACCGGGTCTATGATGAATTTGAAGGCGGCCAGATCCAGGTCCAAGAGGACGGGGATCTGCTGGTGACGGCGCCCATGCCCCAGGATCCCTGGCTGACAGGGTTTTTATTGTCTTTTGGCCCACGGGTCCAGGTGGTCAGTCCCGTGTATCTCAGGGATATACTGGCAGCCCAGGCCAAAGAAATCTATGAAAAGAACGGTGGGAGCGGACTATGCACTATGTAAAGGCAAAGGGAATATTGTCGGCCCAGAATGGGATGAATCTGTACCGGGGTTGTTCCCATGGCTGCATCTATTGCGATTCCAGAAGCAGATGCTATCATATGGAACATGATTTTGAAGATATTGAAGTCAAGGAGAATGCCATTGAACTGTTGGAGGAGGCTCTGAGGCGAAAAAGGAAAAAGTGTATGATCGGCACAGGAGCCATGACGGATCCCTATATTCCGCTGGAGACTGAACTGGGCCATACGCGAAAGGCATTGTCCCTTATAGAGAAGTACGGATTTGGAGTAGCCATACAGACCAAGTCAAGCCGTATCCTGCGGGATATGGATTTGCTAAAGAAGATCAACGCGCAGACGAAATCTGTGGTACAGATGACCCTGACCACTGCGGACGAAGAATTGTGCAGGAAGCTGGAACCGGGAGTCAGCACTACCGGGGAGCGGTTTGATGTGCTGAAGCAGATGCGGGACGCAGGAATTCCCACGGTGGTATGGCTTTCTCCGATCCTGCCCTTTATCAATGACACTGCGGAAAATATCTCCGGGCTGCTGGACATGTGTATAGAGGCGAAAGTCTACGGCGTGATCTGCTTTGCCATGGGCCTGACGCTGCGGGAGGGGAACAGGGAATATTTCTACGCTCAGTTGGACCGCCTGTTTCCGGGGCTGAAAGAAAAGTATATGCGGCGGTACGGCTATCGGTATGAGGTGGGCAGCCCCCATGGCAGGCAGCTTATGGATTTGTTTCATCAGAAGTGTGGCGAGAACGGGATTGTCCATGACAACGGGCAGATTTTTGCGTATATGCATACCTTTGAGGACAGGAAGGCCGGAGAGCAATTATGCCTGTGGGAGTAGAAACGGTATGCCTGTTTTTCCTGGATTGCATCAAACGACCATGTTTTTTTCAGTGTATGGTAAATTTTTCTGGGGATCTGGCCGATATAAAAATCAGAGTATTTCTCATGATCGTAAATGGATTTACGATAAATTGCAACGGAGTGCAGAAGAACGCGATGCCGGAGGGTGAGACAACTGTTTTAGGCGGCTTCTTCTCAGGTCTGCGTCGGCGCCGCATCCGCAGGCCTGGAGACCAAAGCGGCGCGGAAAAGAGGAAC
Source organism: Lachnospiraceae bacterium (assembly GCA_011959105.1). Taxonomy (GTDB): domain Bacteria; phylum Bacillota; class Clostridia; order Lachnospirales; family Lachnospiraceae; genus Acetatifactor. The sequence continues at coordinate 31,972 of BLLU01000063.1, forward strand.
CATGAGCAAAGTAAATGGTTACAGCGCTTATCAGCAGGCCGGTTATATGAGCAGCGCCGTCCGGAAGAAAAAGGAGGAGGCCAAAACCGACAGGACCGGCAGTGCCCAGAGAAGCGGAAGTGCCGGAAAGACCAGCGTGAACCAACTCAGCGACGCCGCCAGGGCCCTGCTGAAAGAACTCCAGAAGAAGTACGGCAACATGGACTTCATTGTCGCCAAGTACGAGACGGAAGAGGAAGCATCTTCCTATCTGTCCAGAAGCACCAAAGAATTTGGTGTGTTGCTGGATCCGGATGAACTGGAGGAGATGGCAGTTGATCCCGAGGTGCGCAAACAGTATACCGACCAGTTGGATGAAGCAGTGGAGCAGCTGAAAGAGATGAAGAGCCAGGTCCAGCTTGAGGAGGGCGATGTGCTGCATCTGGGCGTGTCCATTGATCCCTACGGGGTAAAGACTTTCTTTGCCGACATAGAGAAGGCCAACAGCAATCTCCATTCCAAGCAGGCGGCCAACAGGACCAAGGCACAGAAGGAGTTTGAGACGAGGTTAGCCAAAAAGGCCGAGAAGAAGAAAGCCGAACAAAAGGCGGCGGCCAAGAAAACGGCTCAGACCAAGGCGGAGCAGAGGGCTGAGGAGAAGAAAGAGGCCGAGCGCCTGGCCGCCGAGAAGCTGACAACCCAGGACGGCACGGCTTCCACCGTACAGCGCGTGCATGTCACAGGCTCCACCGTGGAGGAACTGCTGCAGAACATCCAGAATGTGGACTGGTCCAGGGTTCCGGTTCAGGAACAGCCGGTTCATGGCGGCAGATTTGACTTTACCGTATAAACAATACAATTTATATACTGTAGTAAAGAGGTAAGAACAGGGAATGATGTGTAGCGTAAAGGCATGTCATTCCCTTTTTCTATGGATAAAACAGATCATGGGAATCCGGGAAGTTTCCTGTTGTTTAACTTTGTAGCTTAATATATCGGAACGCTCCATTGCGAAAAAAATCTTTTTCCCATATACTATCAGGTGAAAGGAAGGAATGGCATGATGGCGGATATTTTCAACCTGTGGGACAATATAGCCCGTCTGCGGCGGGAGCGGAAAATAACCCAGGAGGAACTGGCGGATTTCCTGGGGGTGACGAAGGCGGCGGTATCCAAGTGGGAGAACCGTCAAACTACGCCGGATATTCTGCTGCTGCCCCAACTGGCCAGCTTTTTTGAAGTGACCATAGACGAGTTGGTGGGATATGAGGCTTGTCTGTCCGGGGAGCAGATCCGGCGCTGCTATAAAGATCTGTGTGATGATTTTGCCAGACTTCCCTTTTCCCGGGCGATGGAAAAGGCCCGTTCTCTGATACACCGTTATTATTCCTGTTATCCTTTTCTGACACAGATGTGCACCCTGTACCTGAATCATTTTATGCTGGCAGGGGACGAGGAGGAGAGCCGGCAGGTTCTGAAGGAGGCGGAGGGGCTGTGTGACCGGGTCTTACAGAACTGCAGGGATGTGGGGATCTGTTCGGAGGCGGTGGTGCTGAAGGCGGTGCTGGCTCTGCAGCAGGGAAAGGCCCCGGAAGCCATAGAAATCCTGGAGCCCACTCTGCGCAACAGGCATATTGACGGGCAGAGAGGGACTGTGCTGGCGCAGGCATACCGTATGACGGGGGAAGAGGACAAGGCAAAAGTTTTTGCCCAGACTCAACAGTATCTGGATTTGCTGGGGCTGGTGGGGGAGGCCATACAGTTAATGGCCCTGTATGGGACGGAGCCAAACAGATGTGGAGAGATCATGGCGCGGGCCCAGGCGGTCATCGAGGTATTTGAGCTGGACCGGCTGGTTCCTCATTTTACGGCCCAATATTATTATCAGGCGGCTTTGATCCATGCCGCTGCCGGGGAGAAGGAGGAAGCCCTGGAGATGCTGGAGCGCTTTGAACGGTGCACCGGGTCACTTTTGACAGGGGAAGGGGAACCCATACTTCACGGGGACGGGTATTTTGACCGGATCGGGGAGTGGATCGAGCAGTTTCCTCTGGGCGGCATGGCTCCCAGGGATAAAGCGTTTGTCCGGCGGAATGTAAAGGAAGCGTTGGATCATTCCGGCTTCGGGAATCTGAAGGATTCGGGGAGATTTCAGGCACTATATCACCGTATGACGGAAGGAGGAGAAAAATATGCTGAGCATTGAGCACTTGACCAAACAGTATAAGGGCAGCAATAAGGGGGTCACGGATCTGAGCCTGCATGTCGAGCCCGGGGATATCTATGCCTTTATCGGGCATAACGGCGCAGGCAAGACCACCACGCTGAAATGCGTGGCGGGCATACAGGATTATGACGCCGGTGCCATCAGGATCGGGGGGAAGGATCTCAGGGAGGATCCCCTGGAATGTAAGAGAATGTTTGCCTACCTCCCGGACAATCCGGATGTGTATGAGTATTTGACAGGCATTCAGTATCTGAATTTTATCGCCGATGTTTTCCGGGTCCCGGCAGGGCTGCGCAGGGAACGCATTCAAAAATACGGGGACACTTTCGAGATCACGCCCTCCCTGGGCGATCTGATCTCCACTTATTCCCATGGCATGAAACAGAAGCTGGCCATCCTCTCCGCGCTGGTTCACCGGCCCAGACTGCTGCTTTTGGACGAGCCCTTCGTGGGGCTGGATCCCAAGGCTTCCGTGATTCTGAAAGATATGATGCATGAAATCTGCGAAGATGGGGGCGCCATCCTTTTTTCCACCCATGTACTGGATGTGGCCCAGCGGCTTTGTAACAAGGTGGCTATTATCCGGGAGGGGAAGCTGGTGACCAGCGGCAGCATGGAGCAGGTGCTGCGGCAGGGAGATTCGTTGGACGGGGAGAAATCTCTGGAAGATATTTTTATGGAAGTGGCGGGGGATGTAGGGTGATGGCGGTGTTGGCACAGATGAAACTTTTGGCGAAACTGGAGCTTTGCAATCTATATGGTCTCAATGTCCTGCGGTTTTCCCGGGACAGGACGGCGAAGAAGAGGGCCGGAGCCATGCTGGCGGTCTGGATGGTACTGGCCGTGGTGTTGATTGTCTATACGGGAGGCCTTTCCTATGGCCTGGTATATCTGGGACTGGAAAAGGTAATTCCAGCCTATCTGATTGCCATATCCAGCCTGCTGGTATTCTTTTTCGGAATGCTTAAGGCCGGGAGCGCCCTTTATAGCAGGGAGGGGTATGAGATTCTCTGCGCCCTGCCCGTGACCCAGGCGGCTGTGGCCGGGAGCAGATTTGTGCGCATGTATGTGGAAAACCTGCTGCCCACGCTGGCCATCCTGCTGCCGGGAATCGCTGTTTATGCCTGGGCTGTACGACCCGGCCCTGCTTTTTATCTGGCGGTGCTGCTGGGAATCTGGGCTGTGCCTCTTCTGCCCATGGCGGGGGCCGTATTGGTGGGCGCGCTGGTCACAGGGATTTCCTCCAGGATGCGTCACAAGAGTCTGATTTCCTCCGCCCTGTCCATCCTTGCTGTTCTGGCGATCTTTTATGGAATTTCCCGCTTTTCCCACATGGACGGGGGATTGCATCCGGAACAAATGCGGAAACTGGCGGACACGGTTTTTTCATTGCTGGGTAAAGTTTATCCTCCCGCAGTATGGCTGGGGAGGGCTCTGACGGAGGGGAGCTGGGGCCAGAGCCTGGGATGGGCGGCGCTCTCCCTGGGAGTGTTTGTCCTGGTGGGGGCATGCGTCTCCTTTCGCTTTCGCCAAATATGCCAGAGTCTCTTCGGCAGTTCGGCCCGGCATGATTATGAGATGGGTGATTTGAAGGAGGACACCGTTCTGAGGGCTTTGTGCAGACGGGAGTTTAAGCGGTATTTTTCTTCCACCGTGTACCTGACCAATACAATCATTGGCCCCATTATGAGCTGCCTGTTCTCCGGCGCGCTGCTTTTTGTGGATCTGGAATCCCTGACGGGACAGTTACCGATAGCGGTGGACGTCTGTTCTCTGGCTCCCTTTGCCATGGTGGGTATGCTGTGTATGATGACCACCACCTCCACTTCTATTTCCATGGAAGGGAAAAACTGGTGGATTGTGAAGAGTCTGCCTTTGTCGGTAAAATCGGTCCTGGACGCCAAGCTTTTGATGAATCTGTTGCTGCTTCTGCCCTTTTATCTTCTGTCGGAACTGCTGATGCTCCTGGCCCTGCAGCCCGGCGGCGCGGAACTGGTATGGATGCTGCTGCTTCCCGGGGTGATTATACTGTTCTCCTGCGTGTACGGCCTGACCATAAATCTGCGCTTTCCGGTGATGGACTGGGAGAGCGAAGTGACGGTAGTCAAGCAGAGTGCTTCGGCCATGCTGGGAGGAATGGGAGGATTCCTGGTAAGCATTGTGTGTTTGGCGGTATTTTTCACCGCGCCGGAGGCGTATGCGAATATCCTGAAGGCAATATTGTGTGCGGGCCTGCTTTTCACCACGTTTCTTTTGTACCGGGGGAACTGCCGAAAAACATTATAGAGAAAGTAGAGAAGATTTTCATAACAAGACATAGGGTTGTCCTGTTTGCAATGATAAAATGAACCCGTAAGATTTTTGAGAGATAATGTGCTGCGCTGACGCGCAACCATTGGTTGAGAAAAACAAGAAGGCTGGGTGCTTGCATCCGGCCTTTTTTCCGTTTATCATATAGGCATACCGGTAAACAAACGCGTGCGTATGCGGAACTCTAAAAACAGCATGCCCCCGGAAAGCGCACTGATTTCTGTGGGGACGCGAGCGTTCCCACAGGAATCACCGAGATGTGTGGTTGGAGGGGGTATGCGGAACTCTAATTAGGAGGAAAATCATGAACACCATAGGGCAGACTATCAAACAACTGCGCAGGGCCAGGGGGGTGACCCAGGAAGAACTGGCCGGGGCGCTGAATGTGACCTATCAGGCGGTATCCAAGTGGGAGAACGAGACCGCCCAGCCGGATATCATGATGATGCCGGCGCTGGCGTCATACTTTGGAGTGACCATTGATGAACTCTTTGGTTACAAGCTGGATGTGATGACCAATAAAGAACGGATGATCCGCTATATGGATAAGAACGGCATTCTGGTCCGCAGGGATGTGGACCTGAAAAACGGCGGGAAGAGCAGCTATTATATCAATACGGAAAACTTTTCCACCAACGCCCAGTTGTCCCGGATCGGGGAAGTCTTTGCCGACTGCATCCGTGAGAATCATTTGGAATTTGACGCCCTGGTGGGGCTGGCCTATCACGGAATCGCCTTTGCCATAGCGGCGGCTACAGCCCTGCACACCAAGTATGGCAAGACATGCAGCTACTGCTATGACAGGCGGGTGGCGGACAGCCGGGGCCGGGAACTCTGCGGCCATACCCTGCAGGACGGGGAGCGGGTGGTGATCGTGGACGATGTGATGACTTCCGGCGCTTCGGTGGAGGAAAGAGTGGAGAGGCTGCGCAGCCGGGCGGATATACAGGTAGCGGCGGTGATTGTTATCATCAACCGCAGGAATCAAATGCCTGCGGGAACCCCTTCCGGCGAGGAACGGATGCTGGAGAAATACGGCGCTAAAGTGTACTCCCTGATAACGGATGAGGACATTGAGGCAGCATTCCGGGAGAGGATCGTGTAAAAATTAAGAAGAGTTGATTTTTCGTGCACCGGGCTGACTGGCAGAACGCCAGTCAGCCCGGCGGCTGTTTTTCGGAGATTTTTTTGTGGCAGGAAAAGGGGAAACGTGGTAGAATAAAGAAATATACTGCGAGGCTTGATTATTGCTCTGGCAGGGATTATAATGTGCATGTGAGGAAAGAGAATACTATGGCAGACAAAATAGTGGTAGGCTGCCTGCGGGAGGATCTGGCGGTATGCCCCGGCTGCGGCAGCAAAAACATTGTGGGCAGGGACAGGGAATATTGCCACTGCGGCCAGTGCGGTCAGGCCCTGGAGATCCGGGTGGTGAGCAGGGTAGCCGAAGGGGAAGAGGCGGAAAACCGAAAGGAATTTGAGCAGATTTCCTTGTTTTAGGAGGAAGCATTTACCGGGATAAGCGGGAGAGGAAAGCAGCATGGCGGCAGCAGGCAAAAGCATAGGAATACCGGCAATCCTGAAAGTGGGCAGAGGAGCGCTGGACAATATCGGTATTTATTTAAAGGAAGAAAATTTTCAGAACGCGGTGCTCTATTTCGGCAACGGGCTCGTTGAGTTGTTTGGCATGAAGGTTATGGACTCCCTGAAGGAGGCCGGCATTGAGGTGCTGGAGTACCGGGAGATTGACACGGTGTGCATTGATGATATCGTGGAGATGGCCTTCACGCTGCCCAATAAGGTGCAGACCATCATCGCCGTCGGCGGGGGCAAGGTAATTGATGCGGGGAAATATGCGGCATTTTTGCGGAATCTGCCTTTTATCAGCGTGCCCACATCCAGTTCCAGCGACGGTTTTTCCAGCGCCAGCGCCTCCCTGATCGTGGAGGGCAGACGCACTTCCGTGCCCGCCAGGCTGGCTCATGGCATCATCGTGGACACAGAAGTGATTCGGACGGCTCCGGAGCGCTTTATATACTCAGGGATCGGCGATATGGTCTCCAAGATCACCGCATTGTACGACTGGCTGTTTGAGGCCCGGGCGGGCTATTCCCAGGTGAACGACTTTGCGGTGATGATTGCCAAGAAGGCGGTGAACAGCTTTGTGCGGACTCCCTTTCAAAGCATCCAGGAGGAATTATTTCTAAAAGAATTGCTGGATTCCCTGGCCATGAGCGGCATCGCCAACGAGATAGCAGGCAGCAGCGCTCCCACCAGCGGCAGCGAGCATCTGATCTCTCATGCGCTGGATAAGCTGCTGGAACAGCCCCAGCTTCACGGCGTCCAGGTGGGGATTGCAACCTACCTGATGGCCAAAGTCCAGGAGCACCGCTATGTACGGGTCAATACCATTTTTACGGACACAGGCTTTTGGAAATATGCAGAGACCCTGGGTATGAAAAAGGCAGATTTCTCCAAAGCTATAGATATGGCGCCTTCCGTCAAGCCTCACAGACATACTTATCTGCATGAGGAACCCTACCGGGAGAAGGCGAAACGCCTGCTGGAGGAGGATGAAATTCTGAGCAGGATTTTGATATAAACGAAAATTGGAGGTGGCAGTTCTGAAACTGGTCAAAGGAATATTTTACGGATTTTGCATATTGGTGATTTTACTCTGTGCCGGAATAGTGGGCATCGCTTTTTCCCCGACCGCATCGGAGAGGCTGGCTGAGATTCTCTACGGGGAGAATCGAAACCAGGGGATCGTGGATGTGGTGGATCCAGCGGATCCCGAGAAGCCGGGAGAGAACGGACTGCCGGGAGGCCAGGAGCCCCAGGAGAGTCCGGAGCCTACCGAAGCCCCGTCCCAGGAACAGCCGGAGCCTACGATCGCGCCGCCCCAGATGGACGGCCCCCTGACCTGGGAGCCGGAGCCCACGCCCATGCCGTCCCAGATCCCTGTCCCCACCCCGGACATGGATACCGGCAATATGGTGATCAATATTTACGCGGTGAAAAACGGCAATACTTCAGGCGGGGCTGCCGGCTATGTGATTCCCTCCGGTGATTCGGTATCGGCCCCCAAGGATCTGGCCGACAAAGCCGGATATACGCCGGTGACGGAAAACACCACGGAACTGAAAAAAGAGGAAGCCGATAAGCTGCAGACGGAGCTGACCCTGGGGGAAACCGGCACCGGGCTGTACTTTGACAGTCTGTTCTATCCCTACTACTATTTGCTGGACGAGACAGGGCAGGCCGTCTACCGGCAGATCTACGCCAATGCCAACGCCCTCAACAAAACGTTTATGCCTTGTCAGGATATCACTGTAAACGCGCTGAAAACAGTGTTTGAGGCGGTGTACAACGATCATCCGGAATTGTTCTGGCTGGAGACGAGTTATGGCTGTAAGTACAGCCGCAGCGGGAAATGCATAGAGATTACACTGCAGTTCAGCGTCACGGAAGAGGAGATGGCGGATTTCCGAAATACCTTTGATACCCAGGTGAATCGGATCTTATACCAGGCCTGGAGCCTTCCCGATGATTACGAGAAGGAAAAGTATGTCCACAACAGACTGTTGGAACTGGTGGAATACCAGAGCGGTGCGCCCATGAGCCAGAGTGCGTACAGCGCTCTGGTAAACGGAAAGACCGTATGCGCAGGCTATGCCCGGGCTTTCCAGTACCTGATGCACCAGTTGGGAATCCCCTGCTATTACTGCACGGGATATTCCGGGGAGAATCATGCGTGGAACATTATTTATCTCTACGGAGAGTATTATAATGTGGACCTGACTTGGGACGATACGGAGCCGGCCACCTACCGCTACTTCAACAAGACGGATCAGGATTACGAGACCACCCATGTGCGCCGGAGCCTGGCCCAGAAGCTGCCCGCATGTGAGGGAACCAGTTATCGGAATCTGGAGCCGGAACCGGACGGCGCATCGCCCACCCCTACGCCCCGGCCCCAGGCAAGCCCTACGCCCGGCCCCGGTTCTTCCTCCGTCTCACCGGAGTTGGAGGCATATTATAAGGATTGCGGCCAGCAGATCATTGACTATGGTCTGGGGAATTCCACCTTTGTGCAGGAACTTGACTCCAGCCTGTGGAATGAATTGTGGACGGCCTACAACAATGGCAATATCTCGGACAGCTTTCTGATCCGGGCCATGAACCGTCTGGGAGGCAGTTCCTGCAGCGTGCAGATCGTATGCCGGAAAGGAACGAATGGCAACTACATTTTAACTCATACGGTCAATATACAGTGAGCGGATTTTTAATCAAATAACAGGCGTAATATAACACCTCATGCGGGAAGCATGGGGTGTTTTTCTATCTGAAGCATACTGGGAATTATGAAGGAGATTTTTTCAAAAAAAGAACAGGCATATCTCGCTTGTCCCATCATATATTGAGATAAGGAGGTGCGGGCAATGGGAATGAGTCTGACGGATATTTTTCCTGAGTCATACAGGGTGTATTTCAGGACGGCCCAGGGGCGGGCGGAGCAGGTCAGTGAGATTCGGCTGCGCATCGGCGGACCGGCCATTCTGATGGAGGGCTGCAGAGAGGTTTTTCTCAGGGAGGACGGGGCTTATACGGAGCATATGGAGCAGGCATGGCGACCGGACAGACAAGCCCTGGGAGAGATCGTCAGCCATCTGTGCCAGTATTCCCTGTATGCCTATGAGGACGAACTGCGGCAGGGCTATATCACCATAGAGGGCGGCCATCGGGTGGGGATTGTGGGACAGGCGGTACAGGAAAGTGTCAACAGCATCCGCACCATCAAGCATATTTCGGCGCTGAATATCCGGGTTGCCCATCAGATCCTGGGGGCGGCCACGCCGGTGCTGCCCTATGTCTACAGGAGAGGGAGCATGAGCAACACACTGATTGTTTCCCCGCCGGGCTGCGGCAAGACCACACTGCTGCGGGATCTGATAAGACAGATTTCCTGCGGCAATGCCTATGGGCCTGCCCGGACAGTGGGGGTGGTGGACGAGCGCTCGGAGATCGCAGGCTGTTATATGGGACAGCCCCAGAACGACCTGGGACCTCGCAGCGATGTGCTGGATGCCTGTCCCAAAGCGTTGGGCATGATGCTGCTGCTGCGGAGTATGTCTCCTGCCGTGCTGGCGGTGGACGAACTGGGCAGCGGAGAAGAGATCCGGGCGGTGCGCATGGCTGCCTCCTGCGGCGTCAGTCTGGTGGCCACCATCCATGGCATGGACATGCAGGATGTACAGGGCAAGCCGGGGATGGGGGCATTGCTGGCGGAAGGGATTTTCACCTGTATGCTGGTGTTGAAGCGGGACAGGCAGGGCCGGTGCCGGGTGGGACAGGTGCTGCATCGCAGGCAGGCGGGCGGCGTGTGGGAGGAGGTGGCCGGGGATGGTCAGATTGGCGGGCTTTAGCATGATTGCTGTAAGCTGCAGCGGGCTGGGCGTCTGGTATGCCTGGAACATGCAGCAGCGTCTGCAACATCTCCATACCATGAATCGGATCATCGAACTGCTGGTGAGCCTGTTACAGTATGGGAAAAGCACCCTGCCGGAGTGCTGCTGCCAGTTGGCCGCCCAGGCGGAGGAGCCCTACGGGCAGGCTTTTGCCCGGGTGTATAAGGAGATGACGGAGAGCCGGGGAAGCAGCTTTACGGAGGTCTATGGGCGGATCATGGGGGAGGCGTTGGGGGAACTGCCCCTGAAGGAGCAGGATCGGCAGTTGTTTCTCCAATGTATGCTGGACCAGGGAGGCGGCGACGGCGAGTCCAGGATACGGCTGGTCCGAAGGCAGCAGGAACTGCTGAAGGAGCGGATTGCCAGGCTGGAGCCGGAACACCGGGAAAAGGGACGCATGGCGGTGGGGCTGGGAACTTTGGGGGGCATCCTGCTCATTATTATACTGCTTTAAGATAGAGAATGTATGGAGAAGAAGGCATGGGTGTAAGTCTGATATTTAAAATTGCGGCGGTGGGGATATTGGTAACCATTTTGAGCCAGGTACTCAAGCATAGCGGCCGGGAGGAACATGCTTTTCTGATCAGTCTGGCGGGGCTGATTCTGGTGCTCACCTGGATCGTGCCCTATATTTATGACCTGTTTACCACGATACAGACCTTGTTTAACCTGACGTGATGGGAGTGTGTTATGTCCGAACTAATCAAGATATGCATACTGGGGATTCTGGGCATTATGGTGGCGTTACAGTTCAAAGCCACCAGACCGGAATACGGAATCTATATGGGGCTGGTGATCAGTATTCTGATCTTTGCCTATGCGGTGCGCCAGTTTTCCGCCGTTTTGGGGCAGTTTGCCCTGATCCGGCAGTTCCTGGGGAGCAGCCAGAGTTATCTGTCCATTCTACTAAAAATAACAGGTGTAACATATATCTGCGAATTCAGCGCCGGAATCTGCAAGGACGCGGGATATGGGGCGGTGGCGGAGCAGATTGAGATTCTGGGAAAACTGACGGTGATGTTTGCCGGGCTGCCCATCCTGCTGGCCGTGATGGAACAGATACAGACCTTTATGCGTTAGGGGGAGCCGATGGAAGGTTTAACGATTGACATGATCTGGGAGGAATACGGTCTGGATCAGTTACAACAGGGACTGAGCAATCTGTTTCCGGGAAATGAATTCTCCCTGCGGCAGGTATTGTCCCAGATTATGCAGGGAGATGTGCTGGGGGCGGCGGGGAATATCTTAAACGCTCTGTTGGGGGATCTGGGGGGACAGTTGGCGGGGCTGCGCAATGTGCTGCTCTGGCTGGTCATGCTGGGGCTGGTTTCCGCGCTGATGAGTCATTTTATGGAGATATTTGACAAGCACCAGATTGCGGATATCAGCTTTTATTTTATGTATCTGCTGCTCACGGCGGTGCTGCTTGCCAGTTTCGGGCAGACGGCCCGGACGGCCACTGCCGCCATGGAGAATATTCTGGTATTCATCCGTCTGCTGGTGCCCACATACCTGATGGCGGTGGGGGTGGCCAGCGGAACCACCACCGCAGGGGCCAGCTATCAGTTGGTTCTGCTGCTGATCTATGGGGTGGAGCGGCTGCTGATGGGAGGATTGCTGCCTTTTATCTACAGTTATGTGCTGCTGGCAGTGGTAAACGGCGTGTGGATCGAGGAGAAGCTGTCCCTGCTTATGGAATTGCTGGAAAAGGGGATTAAGGCGTCCCTGAAAGCGATTGTGGGCGTCGTGATGGGAATCAGTGTGTTCCAGTCCGTAATAACACCTGTTATAGATTCGGTAAAGACCTCTACCCTGCAAAAAATCGTGTCGGCGATACCGGGCATCGGGGGGGCTGCGGACAGTATGGCCTCACTGGTGATCGGTTCGGCGGTGGTGATCAAAAACAGCATCGGCGTGGTGCTGCTGATCCTGCTGGTGAGCATGTGTCTGGCCCCGCTGATGCAGATTCTGCTCACCGCCTGCTGTCTGAAGATGGCAGCGGCGGTTATGGGCATCATCAGTGACAAACGCATCACGGCCTGCACCAATAAAGTGGGGGAGGGCAGCATGATGCTGCTGAAACTCACCGGTACGGCGCTGCTGCTGTTCCTGATCAGCATATCCGTGGTGGCCATGTCTACAAACCATGGGTTGTAAACTAAAAACAGCATATGTCCTTCAGTGCGTGGCTCCATATACGTGCGCTGCGCGTGCGTATATGGAGCCTGGGAAAGAGCACTGAAGGAAATATGCGGAACTAAAATAAGAGGTGTTAATATGTGGGAAGGATTACTTAACAGCATACGGCAGATGGGGGTGTTTATGATCTGCGCCCAGGCTCTGCTTTACTTTAAGCCCAAAGGCTCCTATGAGAAGTATATGAAGCTGCTGGTCAGCGCCATGATTCTGGTGCAGTTATTAAGCCCGGTGGCGGCGCTGCTGGCGGGGAAAGGCGGCGCGAGCCTGGAGGAGAGGATTGCGTATTACACCAATTCCTTCGAGCAGGGCATGGGGGAGGGGGCATTGGAGGAATATAGGATGGAACAGATTCGTCAGCATCTGCTCACTTCCCAGATCAGTGCGCAGATGGAAGGTCTTTCCACCGAAACAGACAGTACCCGGGCCGGGCAGACGGAGACAGCCCCCGGGCAGGAATCCGGGGAGGAGGCTGAAATCCGCATTCAGATAGACCCGGTGACCATCGGCATGTCCCGGGAAGGGCAATAGGCCAAGGGCAGAGGGAGGATGGGCATGGAGGAGAAGATAAAGGGCGGGATGGCGAAATGGCTGAAGAAAGATAACCTTTTAATCCTGCTGCTGGCGGGGGTGCTGCTGGTGGTGATCGCTCTGCCCACGGAAAAAGGCGGTCAGGGAAGGGGGACGGATGCGGGGCAGTTGGCGGGAGGACAGGAAACAGGAGTCCGGGAGTCTTCGGGAACAGGTTTTTCCGATACGGAGGAATATGCGGCTTATCTGGAAAAGCGGCTGGAGGATACCCTTTCCCAGGTCAGCGGCGTGGGCACGGTGCAGGTGATGGTGACGCTGAAAGCGACCCAGGAACTGGTGCTGGAGAAGGATTTGCAGACCGATAGCAGCAGCACCACCGAGGCGGACAGCCAGGGAGGCAGCCGAACTTCCCAGCAGGCCAGCCGCTCCGAGAACACAGTGTACCACACCGGGGGAAACAACGAACCCTATGTGGTCAAGACCCTGCTGCCCCGGGTGGAGGGGGTGGTGGTGGTGGCTCAGGGAGCAGGGACAGGTACCATCAATCGGAATATCACGGATGTGGTGCAGGCACTTTTTGATGTGGAAGCGCATAAGGTAAAGGTAGTGAAAATGGATGGCGGCGTGAATATATCCGAATAAGCCCTCATACAATGAACTAGTAAAAAGAAGAGAGCAGAGAAAAGGGAGAAAGAGTGTGAAAAACCTAATCAAGAAAAATCAGCTAATGATTACCGCACTTGCTATTATGCTGGCTATTGCAGGCTATCTGCAATTCGCGGGGACCAATCTGGACGAAGAACATCTGGGCAACAACGGAAAAACGGCAGAAGTAAGCAACACGGACGGGGTGATCACGGACAATGTGGTGGCCGGGCAATATGACATAAGCGATATTGACGGCATGCTGGACTTGTCGGAGTCGGATCTGGTGGCCTCCTCAGTGACGGAGATTGACAGTCTGGACACGGATTCGGATGTGATTGCCGAGGATTACCTGGATACGGACATGGTGGTGGGAGAGGCCCAGCCTGCGGAAGGTGAAGTACCCGGTGAAGCGGTATTTTCCTCCTCTAATGGTGTAGCCATGCTGTCGGAAGCCAAGCTGTTAAAGGAACAGGTCAGAGCCAAAAACAAGGAGACTCTTCTGGAGATCATCAACAGTGACGGTCTGTCGGATGCACAGAAGCAGGAGGCGGTAAACACCATGGTACAGATGACCGCCATCGCGGAGAAAGAAGCGGCTGCGGAGATTCTGCTGGAGGCCAAGGGATTTTCCGATGTGGTGGTCAGCATCAATGACGGCGCCGTGGATGTGGTGGTGAATGCCCTGACTCTGACGGATGTACAGAGGGCCCAGATCGAGGATATCGTAAAGCGCAAGACAGAGATCGGCGCGGAAAATATCGTCATAAGCACGGTGGTAATGGAATAATTTAGTGTACATTACATAAAAATGTGGTATAATACTTCCATATTTATGGCAGGAAAAGGCTTACATTCTTTCGGACCGGCGACGGAGCGCCTGGGCGGCGGGGAGCCGGTCCATAGAACAACAGGAGGAAAAGGTATTGGGCAACAAACGAGTGTTTTTGATTGTGCTGGACAGTTTTGGAATCGGGGAGATGGCGGATGCGCCGCAGTATGGGGATGAGAATGTGAACACCCTGCGAAGCGTGGCTGCCAGCTCCTGTTTCCATGTGCCGAATCTGGAACGACTCGGCCTGTTTTGTATAGACACAGTGGCGCAGGATCCGGTGGTCCGGCGCAGGGCTTCCATGCCGGCGGCGGAGGCCATCGGCAGATACGGCAGACTGGCAGAGCGTTCCTGCGGTAAGGACACCACCATCGGCCACTGGGAGATCGCGGGCCTGGTATCCCCGCAGCCTCTTCCAACTTATCCCCAGGGCTTTCCGCCCCAGGTACTGGCGGAATTTGAAAGCCGTACCGGCAGGGGCGTGCTGTGTAATCTGCCTTATTCCGGTACCCGGGTGATACAGGAGTACGGGGATGCTCATATGCGCACGGGGGATTTGATCGTGTATACTTCGGCGGACAGCGTGTTCCAGATCGCAGCCCACGAGGAGATTGTGCCTGTGGAGAAGTTATACGAGTACTGCCGGGCAGCCCGGGAGATTCTGCGGGGAGAGCATGGTGTGGGAAGGGTAATTGCCAGGCCCTTTGTGGGACCAGCGGGAGGGCAGTTTGTCAGGACGCCCCGCCGCCATGATTTTTCCCTGGAGCCGCCCGGCGTGACCATGCTGGACCAGCTTTCAAAGGCGGGGAAAAGCGTGATTGCCGTGGGAAAAATCCAGGATATTTTTGCAGGAAGAGGCATTACGGAACATGTATATACCGGCGGCAATGAAGAGGGCATTCGGCGTACCCTGGAATATATGGAGCAGGACTTTGAAGGACTTTGCTTTGTCAATCTGGTGGATTATGATATGCTGTACGGCCATCGCAGGGATGTGGACGGCTATGCAGGGGCGCTCACGGCCTTTGACCAATATCTGCCGGAAATTATGGGCAAGATGGGTCCGGAGGATCTGCTGATGATCACGGCGGACCACGGGTGTGATCCGGCGTACACGAAGTCCACCGACCATACCAGGGAATATGTGCCTTTGTTGATGTATGGAAAAAATGTGCGTCCCGGCAATCTGGGAACCAGGGAAACCTTTGCGGATATCGGCGCCACGGTGCTCCATTATTTTGGGATCAGGCAGGAGATTGCCGGAGAACCCCTGACACTTTAAAACAGCAGATTCAAAACAGCAGATTCTTGATTGGCGCACTGAATGGAGTACGGACGCATGGCGGCCGAACTCCGTTCACAGAGGGTGCGCCAGTCGAGAAGCTGCGGAACTAAAATAAGGAAGGAAAACGGACCAATGAATCAATATACAGAAGAAATAAACAGGCGGCGTACTTTCGCCATTATCTCCCATCCGGACGCGGGCAAGACCACTCTGACGGAAAAGTTTCTGCTCTACGGCGGGGCTATCAACCTGGCGGGCAGCGTTAAGGGCAAGGCCACCGCAAGGCATGCGGTGTCTGACTGGATGGAGATTGAGAAGGAGAGAGGTATCTCCGTCACCTCCTCGGTGCTGCAGTTTGAATATGGCGGCTATTGCATCAATATTTTGGACACCCCCGGCCATCAAGATTTCTCGGAGGACACCTACCGTACCTTGATGGCGGCGGATTCCGCCGTGATGGTCATAGACGCTTCCAAGGGTGTGGAAGCCCAGACCCGCAAGCTGTTCAAGGTCTGCGGTATGAGGGGGATTCCGATTTTTACCTTTATCAACAAGCTGGACAGGGATGCTAACGATACTTTTGATCTGCTGGACGAGATCGAGAAGGAGTTGGGCATCGCCACCTGTCCCGTGAACTGGCCCATCGGTTCCGGCAAGGGATTCAAGGGCGTGTACGACCGGGAGGAGAAGGCTGTATACACCTATTCCGATACGGAGAAAGGAACCAAGGAGGGAGAGACCCAGGTGGTACCGGTGCAGGAGGAGAACTGTCTGCGGGAACTGATCGGAGATCCGGCGGCTGACAAGCTGTTGGAGGAGATTGAACTTCTGGACGGCGCCAGTGCGGAGTTCGACCTGGAGGCGGTGCGAAAGGGGCAGTTGACTCCGGTATTTTTTGGTTCGGCACTGACCAATTTCGGGGTAGAGATTTTTCTGCAGCATTTTCTGCGGATGGCCACCACCCCCCTGCCCAGGATGGCGGACGCCGGGCTGATAAATCCTGTGGAACATGAATTTTCGGCCTTTGTGTTTAAAATCCAGGCCAATATGAACAAGGCCCACAGGGACAGGGTGGCTTTTATGCGGATTTGTTCCGGTCGTTTTGACGCCAGTATGGAAGTGCGGCATGTGCAGGGGGGGAAGGTGATGCGTCTGTCCCAGCCCCAGCAGATCATGGCGGACGAGCGGAAGATTTTGGACGAGGCTTATGCGGGGGATATCATCGGTGTGTTTGATCCCGGCATCTTTTCCATCGGGGACACCCTGTGTATGCCGAAGGAGAGATTTGCATATGAGGGAATTCCCACTTTTGCCCCGGAGCATTTTGCCAGAGTGAGGCAGGTGGACACCATGAAGCGCAAACAGTTTACCAAGGGGGTACAGCAGATTGCTCAGGAAGGCGCCATTCAGATTTTCCAGGAGTTTAATTCCGGCATGGAGGAGATCATCGTGGGAGTGGTGGGCGTTCTGCAGTTTGACGTGCTGAAATACCGTCTGGAGAACGAGTACAATGTGGAGATTCGAATGGAGAATCTGCCCTACGAGCATATCCGCTGGATTGCCAACAAGGACCAGGTGGACGTGGAGAAGCTGACCGGTACTTCCGATATGAAGAAGGTCAAGGACATGAAGGGGAATCCGTTGCTGCTTTTCGTCAATTCCTGGAGTATCGGGATGACGCTGGACCGCAACAAAGGGCTGGAATTGTCGGAGTTCAGCCGGGAATAGCAGGCAAACAGGGGAATCGGAGAGGAAGGTGCTCGATTGCGTAAGCTGGGAAGGCATTCAGGGGGAGAAACGGGTTCCGGAAGAGGGATGATCCGCCGCGTTGCGGCGGCGCTGGTTCTGACGCTGGCGCTGACGGGCTGCGGGCTGCCGTTCCGGGAGGCCGGTAATTGGGAATTTTTGAGCCGGATCGGAGAGGAGATGCCCGGGACGGGGGCACCGAACGGGAGCGTAGCGGCGGCGGACGAGAGCAGCGCGCCGGCGGATGAGGCGGCAGACGAGTACAGCGCCGCAGTGCCCGAGGCGGCCCGGGAAGCCAAGGTGCTGACCTGGCAGTCGCTGCTGGGAACGCAGGAGCAGGAGGAAGAGCCGGAGGATCCCTATACGGATCCCATGGCCTGGGAGTATTGCTTCCAATATCTGGACGAGCCGGGGCAGCAGTGGTACCGGGACATTCAGCGCATTCTGGCGGGTATGGGACAGGAGCAGGAATTGTCTGCGGAGTCTCTGGAGGCAGGCCTGACGGAAGAAGACATCGACCGGATCTTCTGTTATGTGTTGGCAGATCACCCGGAATACTTTTATGTGGATGGATACCGCTATACGAAATACAGCCGTATGGACAAGCTGATCAAGATTACTTTTTCGGGCAGTTATACCTATGACAGCCAGGAGTGCGATGCCAGATGGAAACAGATTCAGGAGGCGGCGGAGGCTTTGCTGGCCCGGGCACCCCACGGGGAGGACGATTATGAAAAGGTGCGCTATGTGTATGAAACCCTGATCCGCAACACGGATTATGTGCTGGACGCGCCGGACAGCCAGAATCTGTATTCCGTGCTGGTAAACGGCGCTTCCGTGTGCCAGGGCTACGCCAAGGCCACCCAGTACCTGCTCAATCACCTGGGTATTCCCTGTGTGCTGGTACAGGGGCAGGTGGAACCGGGGGAAGGGCATGCCTGGAATCTTCTCTGCCTGGACGGGGAATATTATTATATGGACACCACATGGGGGGACGCCTCCTACCGGCAGGCGGAAGGCGACTCTCTGCAGGAAGAAGGGACTCCCCAGGTCAATTATGATTACCTGTGCGTCACTACCCGCCAGCTGCTCCGTACCCATGTGCCCGGCCAGGATGTGCCCCTGCCTGAATGCACGGCTACAGAGGGCAACTATTATGTGCGGGAGGGCTGTATGTTTTCCGCCTGTGAGGAAGAAGCGCTGCAGCAGGCTTTCGACCGGGCCATATCGGAGGGCCGGCAGGAAATTTCGCTGAAATGTACGGAGGAGGAGGTGTACCGGGAACTTTTGGACCATCTGGTGGAGCAGAAGGAAGTGTTTTCCTATCTGGGGCCGGATTGCAGCACCCTGCATTACGCCCGCAATGAGAAACAATTATCCATTACGTTTTGGTTTTCCTGACGGGAGGACAGACCGGAGGCTTTTTTACACTTGTGGGTTTGAAAAGAGTGTGTTACAATAAAAAAGAAATTTGATTGTACTTTGTTCATGGTATAATGTGTAAACAGCAGAAGAAATAGCAGGGAAAATAGAGCAATAATTTCACAGGACGGAGGGAACGATATGGAGAAGGAGATAGACCGTAAGACCGTTGTATTGCAGGAGGATGAGAATGTGGGCAGTGTGAAGATTGCGGATGACGTGGTGGCTACGATTGCCAGACTGGCGGCCAACGAGGTGGAGGGAGTGGCTCCTGCGGTGGGCTCCAACGGCAAGCCGGTGAAAAAATATGTGCGGGTGGAAGTGACAGAGGGCAATGTGGTGGTGGACCTGGCAGTGGTGCTGGCTTACGGCTACAATATCCCGGCCACCTGCAGCAAAGTGCAGGCCAAGGTAAAGTCTGCCGTTGAGAATATGACAGGGCTTACCTGCAGCGACGTCAATATACGTATTGCCGGAGTGAAAGTGAACTAGACCGCAAGGAGAGGACAAAAGAAAACGGAGAATATGGTATATGGGACGACGTGAACAGAGGGAGCAGATATTCAAACTGCTTTTCCGGGTAGAATTCAATGAATTGGAGGAGATGCCCCAACAGAGGGATCTTTTTCTGGATGAGATCAAGCTGCCGGTGGAGGAGGACGGACTGGCAGCCAGGGAGAAGGATCTCTCTTATATCGCGGAAAAATACGGCAGGATCCAGGAAAAACTTTCCGAGATAGACCGGTTGATCAATGAGAAAACGGAAGGGTGGAGTCTGGGCCGCATGGGCAAGGTGGAGGTAACTTTGCTGCGTCTGGGGGCTTATGAGATTCTGTTTGACCAGGATGTGCCTGACAGCGTGGCCATCAACGAGGCGGTGGAACTGGCCAAGAGATACGGTCAGGACAATTCCGGCTCTTTTGTCAATGCCGTGCTGGCGAAATTCCTGAGTCCCGGTCAGGGAGAGAAACAGTGATGGCACGCAGTGTTTATACGGTTACGCAGGTCAATGCGTATATTAAGAATATGTTCACGCAGGACTATATGCTGCAGTCCCTCTTTGTCAAAGGAGAGGTGAGCAACTGTAAGTATCATTCCTCTGGACATATTTATTTTACGTTAAAGGATTCAAAGGGGACATTGAACTGTGTCATGTTCGCAGGCAACCGCAAGGGGCTGAACTTCCATATGCAGGAGGGACAGCAGGTGGTGGCGGGCGGCACGATGGACGTATATGAGAGAGACGGGAAATACCAGCTTTACGCCAGGCAGATTGTCCTGGACGGGGCGGGGGCGCTGTACGAGCGCATCGAACAGCTAAAGCAGGAACTTCGGGAACTGGGCATGTTTGCTCCCGAGTATAAAAAGCCCATCCCCCGGTTTATCCGCACGCTGGGGGTGGTAACGGCGGACACCGGGGCGGCGGTGCGGGATATTATACAGATTGCCACCCGGCGCAATCCCTATGTGCAGATTCTGCTCTATCCCGCCATTGTCCAGGGAGATCAGGCGGCGGCCAGTGTGGTCAGAGGCATTCGGGCTTTGGAAAAGCAGGCTGTGGATGTGATAATCGTGGGCCGGGGCGGCGGCTCCATTGAGGATTTGTGGGCCTTTAACGCCAGAGAAGTGGCCCAGGCGGTGTTTGACTGTTCCGTGCCCATTATCTCGGCGGTGGGACATGAGACGGACACCACCATCATCGACTATGTGTCGGATCTTCGGGCTCCCACCCCCTCTGCGGCGGCGGAATTGGCGGTGTATGACATTCGGCAGCTGGACGAATGCCTGGAGAATGCCGCAATGCGGCTTAAAAAGGGAATGGGACGGCTGCTGACAGAAAAGAGGAATCTGGTCGGGCGCTGGGAACTGCAGCTTAAGGCGGCCGGCCCGGGCAGCCGGCTCCGGGAGAAACGGACCTATCTGGTTCAGTTGGAGGAGAGGCTGCAGAGGGGCATGGGAGACGCGCTTCGGGAGAGACGGCAGAGGATGGCCCTCTATGTGGAGCAGATGAAGGGACTTTCTCCCCTGCAGAAGCTGAGCAGCGGTTACGGCTTTGTGGCGGACGAACAGGGCAGGGCCGTGCGGTCTGTCCGGGATGTGGAACAGGGGCAGAAGCTGACAATCCATGTGGTGGACGGTTCCATCGAAGCCAGGGTGACAGACAGGCATAAAAACAAGTGAGGACGGACAGATGGCAGGAAAAAAGGAGACGGGAAAAACTCCCGGTATCGAGGAGAATTTCGCAAAGCTTGAGGAGGTCATACAGCGTCTGGAGGGCGGGGAGACCTCTCTGGAGGAGGCTTTTGCCGCTTACAGCGAGGGCATGCAGCTTATAAAGGCCTGCAATGACCAGATTGACAGAGTGGAAAAGCAGGTGCTGAAGCTGACGGAGGAAGGGACGACGGAGCCCCTGGACGCGGAATAGGCGGAGCGGCAGGGAATAGCGGGGAACTTTATGGCAGGAGGCAATATGGAGCAGATACAGGAGAGAATACAGCGTAAGGCGGCGGAGATCGAGGATATTATCAAGGCATATCTGCCGGAGGAGACAGGACTGCAGCGCAGCGTGCTGGAGGCCATGAACTACAGCGTGCTGGCCGGGGGCAAGCGCCTGCGGCCCATGCTGATGCTGGAGACATACCGTATGTTTGGGGGCCGCGGCAGGGAAGTGGAAGCCCTGATGGCAGCCATCGAGATGATCCATACCTATTCTCTGGTACACGATGATCTGCCAGCCATGGACAATGATGAATATCGCCGGGGGCGCAGGACCACCCATGCGGTATATGGGGAGGCCATGGGCATCCTGGCAGGGGACGGCCTTCTGAATCTGGCCTGGGAGACGGCCATGAAAGCCTTTGCTTCGGAGAGGCGGGAGGAGCAGAATTTGCAGGCGGAAGCGGTACGCCTGCGGCGCGTTGCCGATGCCATATCTGTTCTGGCGCAAAAAGCAGGGGTTTTCGGTATGATCGGCGGCCAGTGCGCGGATATCGAGGCAGAGGGAGCGGAGCAGGTGTCCATGGAACAGCTTTTGTTCATCCATGAGCACAAGACGGCGGCCCTGATCCAGGCAGCCATGATGGCGGGGGCGATCCTGGCCGGGGCGGACAGGCAGCAGGTGGAACGGATGGAGAGATGTGCCTATGATATCGGCGTCGCCTTCCAGATCCAGGACGATATTCTGGATGTTACCGGCACGGCGGAGGAATTGGGCAAGCCCATCGGCAGTGACGAAAAGAATCATAAACAGACCTATGTGACCATCAACGGCCTGGAGGCTTCCGCAGGGGAGGTGGAACGGCTTTCCCGGGAGGCCATGGAAATTCTCTTCTCCCTGGAGGGGGACAGCAGCTTTTTGCAGGAACTCACGGCATTCCTGATTCACCGCAGGAAGTAGCCTTTCGGGAGGCGGCCCGGGGTTGTGCGGCGCCACAGGGAATGTCCGTGGTGCGATGGGGATGAAAAAATGTACTTAGAGCAGATCCGAAATGTAAACGATATCAAAAATATAGATTCCAGGGCCTATGAAGAACTGGCCCAGGAAATCCGGGATTTCCTGATCCGTAAGATCAGCGTGACGGGAGGGCATCTGGGCTCCAATCTGGGGGCTGTGGAACTGACCATGGCACTCCATCTTGCCCTGCGGCTCCCGGAGGACAAAATTATCTGGGATGTGGGGCATCAGTCCTACACACACAAAATCCTCACCGGGCGTAAGGACGGATTTGACGGTCTGCGGCAGTTTCGGGGCATGAGCGGTTTTCCCAAGCGCAAGGAGAGCAACTGCGACGCTTTTGACACGGGGCACAGCTCCACTTCCATCTCGGCGGGCCTGGGCCTGGTGAAGGCCAGGGATATCCAGGGGCTGGACCAGACCGTGGTGTCCGTCATCGGCGACGGGGCCATGACGGGGGGGATGGCATATGAGGCGCTGAACAATGCGGGGAAGCTGGAGACCAATTTCATTATCATCCTCAACGACAACAATATGTCCATCTCCGAGAATGTGGGAGGTGTCTCCAAATATCTGAACAATATCCGTACAGCCGACAGCTATCTGGATCTGAAAAGGGGGATCTATGAGGCTCTGCGGGGTATCCCCCGGGGCAACAATATGGTGTCGGGGATCCGCAGGGTAAAGAGCAGCTTCAAACAGCTGGTGATTCCGGGTATGCTCTTTGAGGACATGGGCATTACATACCTGGGGCCGGTGGACGGGCACAACATTTCGGCTCTGGTACGGGTGATCCAGGAAGCCAGAAGAGTGAACGGGGCCGTGATGATCCATGCCATCACCCAGAAGGGCAAAGGCTATGCCCCGGCGGAGCGTCATCCTGCCCGATTCCACGGTGCGGACCCTTTTGACGTGGAGACGGGCCTTCCCACCAGGCCCCACACCACTCCCAGTTATACGGACGTCTTTTCCACCGTTATGTGCAAGCTGGGAGGACGGGATGAAAAGGTGGTGGCCATTACCGCTGCCATGCCGGACGGTACGGGCCTTAAGCGCTTCCGCAATATGTTCCCGGAGCGGTTTTTTGATGTGGGCATTGCCGAGGAACACGCGGTGACCTTTGCCGCCGGATTGGCGGCGGGGGGGATGAAGCCGGTGGTAGCGGTCTATTCCTCGTTTCTGCAGAGAGCCTATGACCAGATC
Source organism: Lachnospiraceae bacterium (assembly GCA_011959105.1). Classification (GTDB taxonomy): domain Bacteria; phylum Bacillota; class Clostridia; order Lachnospirales; family Lachnospiraceae; genus Acetatifactor. Next base: position 55,270 of record BLLU01000063.1, read on the forward strand.
CTCCACGATGTGTGCATCCAGAACCTGCCCGTGGTCTTTGCCATAGACCGGGCAGGGCTGGTGGGCAGTGACGGGGAGACCCATCAGGGGATTTTTGACCTGTCCTATCTCACCAACATCCCCAACATGCATGTATGCGCCCCCAAGAACAAGTGGGAACTGGCGGACATGCTGAAATACGCGGTGGCTTTCGAAGGCCCCATGGCCATCCGCTATCCCAGAGGGGAGGCTTATGACGGCCTGAGGGAGTACCGGGAGCCCATTGTCTGCGGCAGGGCGGAGTGGATCTACCGGGAGCGGGATATTGCCCTGTTCGCCGTGGGCAGTATGGTCAAAACAGCGCAGCAGGTTTGGGAGAAACTGCATGAGGAGGGTATGCAGGCCAGCCTGATCAACGCCCGTTTTGTAAAGCCCATCGACGAAGAAGCGGTGCTGGAAGCCTGCAGAGAGCACCGGCTGATCGTGACGCTGGAGGAGAACGTGGCTGCCGGAGGATATGGGGAGAAGGTGCTGAGACTTCTCAATCACAGAAAGATGGCATCGGACTGCCTGCAGTTGGCGCTGCCCGACGCCTATATCGAGCATGGCAATGTGGAGATGCTGAAGGAAGAGATCGGCATGGACGCGGACAGCATCTGCAGGAGTATCCGGGAGAGGCTGGCAGCACAGGGGGCCGGGCTTACCCGGGAAACTTAAAAAGGAGTATCGGAGGTCTTGAAAGGAAGGGTATGAAAGAACGTTTGGATGTGATCCTGGTGGGGCAGGGCTATGCGCCTTCCCGGGAGAAAGCCAAGGCCATCATTATGTCGGGGATTGTGTATGTGAACGGCCAGAAGGAGGATAAGGCCGGAAGCATGTTCGAGATGACAGGGCTGCGTCTGGAGGTCAGAGGTACAGGACAGAAATATGTGAGCCGGGGAGGCCTGAAACTGGAGAAGGCCATGGGGGTCTGGGATATTTCTCTGGAGGGGCTGGTGTGCATGGACATCGGAGCTTCCACAGGAGGATTTACCGACTGCATGCTGCAAAACGGAGCGGCAAAAGTCTATTCCGTGGACGTGGGGCATGGGCAGTTGGATTGGAAGCTGCGCAGCGACCCCCGGGTGGTGTGTATGGAAAAGACCAATTTCCGTTATATGCAGCCTGGGGATATCCAGGAAAAACCGGATTTTGCCAGCGTGGATGTGTCCTTTATCTCTCTGACGAAGATCCTGATTCCCGCCCGGAATCTGCTGGAGGACCAAGGGCGGATGGTGTGCCTGATCAAGCCTCAGTTTGAGGCGGGCCGGGAGAAAGTGGGCAAAAAGGGAGTGGTACGGGATCCTGCCGTACACCGGGAGGTAATTCACAAGATCCTGGACTTTGCGGATTCCATCGGTTTTGAAGTACTATGCCTGGATTATTCCCCCATCAAGGGGCCGGAGGGGAATATTGAGTATCTGGTACAGATCCGGAAAGACGGCATACGCTGCCGGGCACTGGCGGACCTGGGGGAACAGGAGGCGGAGGCAGGGCTCAAGGAACTGCTGATAAAAGGGGAGGGTCTTTCCTGGCGGCAGGGTTGGCCGGAATGTATAGAGAACACGGTGGCCATGGCTCATGACGGACTGGACGGGGGCATGTAACGCCGGCGGGAGGCAGGGATGAAGCATTTTCTGATCTATACGAATTGCCATAAGGACAGGGGATTGGCCGTGACGGAGCGAATCCGCAGCTATCTGGAATCCCGGGGGCAAAAATGTACGGTGATCCTGCAGGACATGGCCAGGGAGCAAAGTCCGGCGGAGGGCTGCCTTTCGGCAGAGGGTCATACATATACCAAAGAAGAGGACAGGCCCGGGTACCCGGAGGATGCATATTGCATGATTGTACTGGGGGGGGACGGCACCATGCTGCAGGCCGCCTGGGATGTGAGAAAAGCCCATATCCCCCTGATCGGCGTGAACCTGGGGACTCTGGGCTATATGACAGAGGTGGAGCCCAGCTGCCTGGAGGAGGCGCTGGACCGGCTGATGGGGGGACAGGCATCCTCCGAGAGCCGGATGATGCTCAACGGCAGGGTATTTTACCGGGACGGCAGGGTGACGGAAGACTGGTGTCTGAACGATATCGTCATTTCCAGGTGCGGGGCCCTGCAGGTCATCAAACTCAATATTTTTGTAAATGGGCAATTCCTCAAGGAATACAGCGCCGACGGTGTGATCATCACCACTCCCACCGGCTCCACGGGCTATAATCTGTCTGCCGGCGGCCCCATAGCAAAGCCCTCCGCCCGGCTCATTATCATGACGCCCATCTGTCCCCACACCCTAAGCAGCAGGAGTATCATTCTGTCTCCCGAGGATGTGATCGAGATCGAGATTCCTCAGGGGCGGGAGGGACGCAGACAGCAGGTGACTGCCAATTTTGACGGCGCCCATGAACTGTCCATGAGCACCGGCGACCGAATCCGCATCGTGGAGTCGGAGAAGACCACGGAGATTCTGTCGGTCAATAAGATTAGTTTTCTGGAAGTACTGCATCGCAAGATGCGGGAGACGGAATAGTGAAAAGGCGAAGGATTACAGTATAGGGGGAATATATGGGACTGAAAAAAAACAGACATAATACGATCCTGGAGATTATTTCCGGCCAGGAGATCGACACCCAGGAGGAACTGGCCCGGCAGCTTAAGGAGGCGGGATACGATGTGACCCAGGCCACCGTATCCAGGGACATCCGGGAACTGAATCTGTGTAAGGTGTCGGCCGGTGGGGGGAGACAGAAGTATGCCATATTGCAGCGGGAGGACAGCCGCCATCTGGAGGATAAATATATCCGGGTGCTTAAGGACGGCTTTTCTTCCATGGATATGGCCCAGAACATTCTGGTGGTCAAGACAGTCTCCGGCATGGCAATGGCGGTGGCGGCGGCCATTGACGCCATGCATTTCAGGGAGATCGTGGGCAGTATTGCCGGGGACGACACTATCATGATGGCCGTGCGCACGGTGGAGGATACGGAGAAGCTGATGGGGCGGATCCGGGAACTGCTTCATTCACCCCAAACCATGTGATGCAGGCGTACAGGCCCCTTGGGCTTGGCGGTTTCTTTGACACAGGGAGTTGGGGGACCGCGGGAGAGGGCCTGGGAGGAAGAAAGAGATGTTAGTAAGTTTACATGTGAAGAATCTGGCTCTGATTGAGGAGACAGAAGTGGAATTCGGGGAGGGACTGAATATCCTCACCGGAGAGACCGGCGCGGGCAAATCCATCCTCATCGGTTCGGTTAATCTGGCGCTGGGAGCCAGATTTGACAAGGATATGCTGCGCCAGGGGGCAGAGAGCGCTCTGGTGGAATTGATGTTTACCTGCCCGCCGGAGGATAAGGCGCTGCGGGAAAAACTCAGGGAACTGGAGATCCCCCTGGAGGAAGATATGGTACTGATCAGCCGCCGCATGCAGCCGGGAAAAAGCGTACTGCGCATCAATGGCGAGACCGTATCCGCCCGTCAGGTTAAGGAAGTTGCGGAACTGCTTATCGACATGCACGGTCAGCATGAGCACCAGTCCCTGCTGCACAAAAAAAAGCATATGGAAATATTGGACGCCTATGCGGGAGAGGCGGCACAGGAAACTCTGGATCTGGTGGCCGGACGCTACCGGGAGGTCCGCAGACTCAGGGAGGAGATGGAGGAGAACCGGCTGGATGAGGATTCCCTGAAGAGGGAGCAGGACTTGCTGACCTTTGAGCAGCAGGAGATCCAGGAAGCCTGCCTTGTACCCGGTGAGGACGCGGCGCTGGAGGAAGCCTACAGACGGATGGTGAACAGCAAAAAGATCACCCAGGCTCTGGGGGAGGCCCAGGCCTATGCGGGCAACGAGGAGGGAGGCGCGGGCAGCGCCCTGAGCAGGGCTCTGCGGTGTATGCACGGCATAGCGGAATATGACGGCCGGCTTGCGCAGCTTACGGAACAGCTTAACCAGATAGACGGCCTGCTCAGCGACTATAACCGGGACATGGCCCAGTATCAGGATGGCCTGATCTGGGACGAGCAGGAATTCCGGCAGACAGAGGAACGTCTGAACCGTCTGAACCGCCTGAAAGACAAATACGGCAGTACTTTGGAACAGGTGCTTGAAGTATACGGAGAGAAATGCCGGAGGCTGAAGAAGCTGGCGGATTATGACCTGTATATACAGAAGCTGGAGCAGGAACTGGCCAGGGCAGAGAAGGGACTGGAGCAGGCCTGCGAAAAACTCACTAAAATCCGCAAAAAGAGCGCCAAAGGGCTGACGAAGGTGTTGACGGAGGCGCTTCAGGGTTTGAATTTCCTGACGGTACAGTTACAGATTCAGGTGCAGGACGGACAAGGGGCCGGCGCAAAGGGATGGGACGATGTGGAATTCCTGATCTCCACCAATCCGGGAGAGCCGGTAAAGCCCCTGGCCCAGATCGCCAGCGGCGGCGAGTTATCCCGGATTATGCTGGCCATCAAGACGGTGCTGGCCAGCCGGGACGATATCGACACTTTGATTTTTGACGAAATCGATGCGGGTATCAGCGGCAAGACCGCCTGGAGGGTTTCCGAGCAGCTGGACAATGTGGCCCATGTCCATCAGGTGATCTGTATCACCCACCTGCCCCAGATTGCCGCCATGGCCGACCGGCATTTTGTTATCGAAAAAGTGGCGCGGAAGGACAGTACCGTTACGGGAATCCGGCGGCTTCAGGAAGAGGAGAATCTGCAGGAACTGGGCAGGCTTTTGGGCAGCGACGGCATGACGGACGCAGTGCTGGGCAATGCCAGAGAGATGCGGCAGCAGGCGCTGAAACATAAGTCAGCCGCCCCGGATTGACAGAATTCATTTTTTAAAAGCCATAAATTTCATTGATTAAAGATTTGAAAATAATCACACACTATTTGCAGGACAATTTGCGGAGAGTGTGTGATTTTTATGTGGAAAAAAACATGTGGAAATAGAGATATAAAACAGGAAAACGAAGCGCTTCGGGACCAGGCCGGGGCGGATATGGTGGTACTTTTGGCCAACTGGCGTAAGACCCGGAGACGCCGCAGGGCCTGTCGCTATTGCCTGTGTACCGCGCTGGTATGCGCCAGCCTGATACTGGGCGGTATGGGCTATTACAACCTATATAATCAGATTCCCTCGGTGCTGCGTATCAAGGCGGACATGGAACAGACCATCGACCTGGGTGTGCCTCTCACTGGAGAGATGGTGGCGGTGAGCGGCCAGGACGAGTCCAATATCCCCGCCGGGGCAGTACACATTGACCTGAGCCGCCAGGTAACCATGAAAATGGGACCGGACCAAAGCTACCAGATGAATGTGAAGATCTTTGGCATCCTTCCTTTTAAACAAGTGGGGATCCAGGTCATCAGGGATCAGGAACTGACCCCTGTGGGAGCGCCCATCGGGATATATGTGAAGGCGGACGGGCTGCTGGTGGTGGGTGTGGGAGACTTTCAGGGGCCGGACGGCATCAGCTATTGCCCGGCCAAATACGCGGTCAAATCCGGAGACTATATCCTGCAGTTTAACGGGGAGCCGGTGACGGACAAAAAAGATTTCGTGCGCCGGGTGGAGGAATGCCGGGGCAGGGAGATTACGCTGCGGATCAGGCGGGGAGACGAGATTCTGGACGTGGGAGTACAGCCGGTGCAGAACAGCGAGCAGAAATATAAGCTGGGCATCTGGATCCGCGATAATGCCCAGGGTGTGGGAACTATGACCTATATAGACGGGGACGGCAATTTTGGCGCTCTGGGACATGGCATCAACGATGTAGACACCAGTACCTTGATGAATCTGGACGACGGCACTCTGTACCAGACGGAAATCATCGCCATCAAGAAGGGAAGAGACGGGGAGCCGGGGGAGATGACCGGCATGATCGTCTACAGTCCGGAGCGGATTCTGGGAGATATATATTATAACGGGAAAGAAGGCATTTTCGGACATTGTAATGAGAAGGCTCTGGCCATGGGTACGGAGGAAGCGCTGCCCATCGGACTGAAACAGGATATTCAGAGAGGACCGGCTCAGATTCTTTGCACTGTGGACGGCACACCCAAATATTATGATGTGGAGATCACGGCGGTGCATCTGGATCATGACAATGTGAACCGGGGCATCGAACTGGAGGTGACGGACCCGGAACTGCTGGCCCTCACCGGCGGTATTATTCAGGGTATGAGCGGCGCCCCCATCATCCAGAACCGTCATCTGATCGGCGCAGTAACCCATGTGCTGGTGCAGGACGCCAGCAGGGGATATGGGATTTTTATAGAAAATATGCTGGAACATTGAAAGCGGG
>BLLU01000064.1 GCA_011959105.1 Lachnospiraceae bacterium
ACGTGAAATGATCGTGGTTGCATCCATGATGGCAAGCAAAGTAGTGAATTCTTCCATTGATGCCACTGTCCGCGACAGTTTGATCGATGAGACATTGAAAGAAATAGGTGAAAGCACATGGCTAAGCTAGTTTCAAAAACATATGGAGAAGCTTTATTCGAGCTGGCCGTCGAAGAGGAGAAAGTCGATGTTTTCATGGAGGAAATTACGGAAATAAGGAAGGTTCTGGCAGAGAATACGGATTTTTCCAGATTTATGAACCATCCGAAGATTTTGAAGGAAGAAAAGCTGGAAGTTCTGGAGAACGTATTCAGAGGGCGCATTGCGGATGAACTGACCGGTTTTTTGACCTTGATAGTGACGAAGGACCGTTACCATGAAATCGATGCGATATTGGACTATTTCCTTGCGGAGATTAAAAGTTATAAGGGAATCGGCATCGCATATGTGACGACGGCGTCTGCATTAAACAGCGGACAGCAGAAAGAAGTGGAGCGGAAGCTTCTGGAAACCACATCCTATCAGCAGATGGAAATGCATTATCATACGGACGAAAGCCTGATAGGCGGAATGGTGATCCGAATCGGGGACCGCGTGGTGGACAGCAGCATAAAAACAAAGTTAAGCGAACTGACGAGGCAGCTTATGAAAATACAGCTGTCATAGCCTCAGTTTGGAAAGCGATTGAAAAAAAATTAAGAAAGGTGCGTACAGATCCATGAATTTAAGACCGGAAGAAATTAGTTCTGTCATAAAGGATCAGATTAAGAGATATGCCTCCGAACTGGAAGTATCCGATGTAGGTACGGTTATCCAGGTTGCAGACGGTATCGCCCGCGTACATGGCCTTGAAAATGCCATGCAGGGAGAGCTGCTTGAGTTCCCCGGCGAAGTATACGGTATGGTACTGAATCTGGAAGAGGACAATGTTGGCGCGGTTCTTCTGGGCAGCCAGAAGAATATCAATGAAGGCGATACCGTAAAGACTACGGGCCGTGTGGTAGAGGTTCCGGTAGGGAATGCGATGCTGGGCCGCGTTGTAAACGCTCTTGGTCAGCCGATTGACGGGAAAGGACCGATACAGACAGATAAATACCGTAAAATAGAAAGAGTCGCATCCGGCGTTATTACGAGAAAAGGGGTTGATACGCCGTTGCAGACGGGCATTAAGGCGATCGACGCCATGGTTCCGATCGGAAGGGGACAGAGAGAGCTGATCATCGGCGACAGGCAGACAGGTAAGACGGCGATTGCGATAGATACGATTATTAACCAGAAAGGCCAGGGGGTAAAATGTATTTATGTTGCCATAGGGCAGAAAGCTTCCACCGTGGCGACGATCGTTAAGACATTGGAAGAACATGGGGCTATGGCCTATACGACTATTGTAGCGGCTACTGCCAGCGAACTTGCTCCGTTGCAGTATATTGCGCCTTATTCGGGTTGTGCGATCGGGGAAGAATGGATGGAAAACGGCGAAGATGTACTGGCAATTTATGATGACCTGAGTAAGCATGCGACGGCATACCGTACACTTTCCCTGCTGCTGAAGAGGCCGCCCGGACGTGAGGCATATCCCGGCGATGTTTTCTACCTTCACTCCAGGCTGCTTGAAAGGGCGGCGCGCATGAGCGACGAATACGGCGGAGGTTCCCTGACAGCGCTTCCTATCATTGAAACACAGGCGGGAGACGTATCCGCTTATATTCCTACCAATGTAATTTCTATTACGGACGGCCAGATCTATCTGGAAACGGAAATGTTTAATTCAGGTTTCCGTCCTGCCGTGAATGCAGGTCTTTCCGTATCCCGTGTAGGCGGTGCGGCACAGATCAAGGCTATGAAAAAGATTGCGGCACCGATTCGTACGGAGCTTGCGCAGTACAGGGAATTGGCAGCCTTTTCCCAGTTCGGCTCCGACTTGGATGCGGATACGAAAGAGAAGCTGGCACAGGGCGAACGTATTAAGGAGATCTTGAAGCAGCCCCAGTATCAGCCTATGCCGGTACAGTATCAGGTAATTATTATCTATGTGGCGACTAATAAATATTTGTTGGATGTTCCCGTAGCGGATATTACCCGTTTTGAAAAAGAATTTTTTGAATTCCTGGATACGAAGTATCCTGAGATTCCGAATTCGATTGCGGAAGAAAAGCAGATTTCGGAGGAAACGGACGCTGCTTTGAAAAAAGCGGTCGAAGAGTTTAAAGGACAGTTTAAAACATCATAATGATCATTATGATCATTATGGT
>BLLU01000065.1 GCA_011959105.1 Lachnospiraceae bacterium
TGGATATCGATTCTATGATTCCAGAAGATCATCTTTTGAGACAAATTAAAGAGGAGATGATGATTTTCTTGTGTTCAGGGATGTTATGAATGAAATGTATGCCAAGGATATCAGCAAGAAGATAAAATCAACATTCCGGTCAAAAGGAAAGTCGGGTAAGCATGCGGCAAGCGTTACACCATATGGCTGTCTGAAAGATGAAAATGACGGTAATCACTGGATTATTGATGAGGAAGCAGCTGAGGTGGTTCGGATGATATTCAAGTGGACTATTGATGGGCTGGGTCCTTATCAGAATCAAAGCTATTGCAGGAGAAGAAGATAGAAATACCGGCAGTTCATATGGCACGCTTCGGTCAGGGCAATAACAGACATAAGCAAGTAAAAGACCCTTATGGCTGGGGTTCTTCAACGGTGGTTGGTATCCTGAAGAAGATGGAGTATTTAGGACTGAATTTGATGGAGAATTAAATTTTTTTCAACAAATTCCAATAGGTCGAACAGTTTGATAAACTTGAATTGGTCGAATAGATGAAAATTTGAATTTAACAAACAGGAGAGAGGCGGATTTAAATTGCTGACTGATATTATAGCGGAGCGATTTTTAAAAAAGTTAGGTACAGAAAGCTTTAACGAACGAATCAGTATTGTAGAGAAATACAAAAAGCAATGGGAGCTGTCTGAAATAGAATTTAAGTCAGAGTTTTCCACTAACAGCCTGATTTTCTATGCGGTTTCAAAACGATATGGTAAGGTTATTCTCAAAATTCTTATCAACAATGGTTTTGACAAGGAAATACTGACATTAAAATTGTTTCAAGGTGAGAATTTTTGTAAACTTTATGAGTATTCATTTGATGATAAGGTATATATAATGGAACGAATTGTGCCTGCCTATACTTTATATGAAAGTGCTCCCCGCAACGAACGTATTAAAATTGCAGGCGAAATATTTAAAGGACTGCACAAGACTGACTTGCCCGATCGTACAATTCCTACATACACCGAATGGTTTGAAGCCGGCAAAAAGGGTACAAAAAATCGTGAGGATTGTGAAGAATTGTATCAGTATCTTGACAGTGCAGAGCGAATGCTTACAGATATATGCAAAAAATATTCTCGCAAACTTCTGCTGCACGGTGATTTACACCATGAGAATATACTTAAAAATGAAAATGGAGGCTATACGGTTATTGACCCTAAAGGCGTAATAGGCGACCCTGTATTTGATTTATCGAGATTTATACTTGATGAGTTTAGAGATGATTTGACCTCAGAGCCAAAGGATGTAGTAATTGATTTCGTACAAAAGCTTGGTGACGGTGTAGGTATTCCTTGTGAGATTTTATTGCGCTGTTTGTATATTGAAACGGTCATTTGGCTTTTCAGAGAGGAACTTGCAAACGGAGAAAGTCTTGAAGAGTGCCAGCAGCTGATTACTAATATGAAAGTTGCGTATGAGTTTGCTCACAGCAGGAAAGAAAAATATATGGGTGACAATATCGAAGGAAAAGAATTAAGAGAAGTAATGTACACGTTATCATGAATTGTAATTCGTAAGAACAGAAACTTTCAGGTTGTACCTGAGTTTATGTAAAAAGAATTATATACATATGACCTAAGAGCCATTGTGGAGAAATCTACAGTGGCTTTTTTCATGCAATGAAACGCAGGGGGATACTAAAAAGTCCTTGACATTTCGTTTCAGATAGAAGCTGTTGTAGTTCCGCATCAAGTTTTGCAAATTTTTTACCAGCCAAAGAATAATTCTTGGCAAGGACCTCATCATTTTCGATTGACACTATCGCTATATCTGGTATGTCACGACTAAGTGCAAATTCATTGTTAAGATACTTGATGCAGGTAGATGTCCTTTGTGAACCATCAGGGGTATAGATAATTCGAATCCCGCCACTCCGATATTGTAGGAAGTGTCAAAACCTTAGTTTTATTGGGTTTCAACACTTCCTATTTTGTTTGGTAAACAAAAGGAAATCAAAAAGCAACCAAACATATATTCGATTAAAAACAACATAAGGAAAGGAGAGTATCTTGCACATATGATATTTTAATTTTGTAAATATTTGCATATTTTTCCGATCTTGTCCATATACTGTATTAAGGATGGGAGATATTTCCAGCGCTGTGCGCCCGGAACTCTGAAGAATGCTCCCAGGCAAAGTATAATAGCAGGCGCTGCGGCGCGGAAAAGAGGTAAATATGTCCAGGGGACCAAGAAAGACATTGGATGAAAAGATTGTGGCCAAGGAGGAATTGATTGGGGCATTGACCAGTCGGATCGAATCGGAAAAACAGGAACTGGCAGAGATGTACAGGGAAAAACGCAATATCCAGTTGGAAAGCATTGACAATCTGTTGGAGGAATGGGCGCTCAGCCCCCAGGAGGCCGAGGAGGCCCTGCGCAGATATGTGGACCAGAGGGAGGAGGCGGTGTAAGGCCGCCTCCGGGTTTTCCCTAAAAAATTGCCGGCGGCACGGGCATATATTTGTCCAGGTATTCCTCGACGGCCTCCATCCACAGCTTTTGTACGGCGCTGTCATTCTGCAACCCATGGCCGGAGTGGGAAAACTCAAAATATTTATAGTCCACACCGTTTGCCTCCAATGCTGTTCTCAGGCGAAGCGAAGCCTTATACGGCTGAACGCGGTCATATCTGCCGTAAGCGATGACTGTAGGGGCAGAACTTGGGGTAACCCAGGCAGCCGCCGAGATGGGCTTCATTCTTTCGATATAAGTTCCGTTTTTTATTTCATCAGCCGTAAGTTCTTCTCCAAGCATGGCACTGAACAGTGCTGCTGCAGCCAGATAACTCTCTTCGGTATTACGATCCAGTCCATAATTATCCCAATCCTCCGTATAAAAGCAGGAGGGGCCGACTGCCCCAAAGGTGAAAGCAACAGGAACCGAACATTCGTCTGCGTCACGGTAAGTGTAGATCAATGCCAGCGCATGACCTGCTGAACCGCCGGCCATAGCCAGCTTGTCAATCCGATAGCCTTCCTGCTCCGCGGCTTCAATTACTTTGGGTATCGCCGCCTTGATTTCATTGGACTGAGTGAGAACACTGGCGTTGTTTGTTTCGGTCCGGAGCGTGTAGTTGATACCGCAGGCTACATAGCCCTTGCTGCACAGCCAGGAAAGCATCTCTTTGTCGTCTTTTTTATCGCCGGATGTGAAACCGCCTGCGTGCAGATAAACCACAAGGCCATAGGATTCTCTTGTGTCGTCCTTTGGAAGATAGAGATCAAATTTGTGTGCTTCGCCTTCCCCATACGGCAAATCCGTATGTAAAACTCCAAGTTCATCACTCCACTTTATGCTGTAATTCTCAGACCATGACGGGGTAAATGCGAATTTCGACACTGCGCCTCCGATAAAAGCTGCAATAAAAACCATAATTCCCGTTCCAATCGGCACGATACTCACCTTCTTTTTCTTCTTTGTTTTGCTCATAGGAAATTACCTCCAAACAAGGTACCGCCCAGCAATAAATTCAGGAAGGCCCTGACTGCGAGTCTGCCAAGAACAAATGCCGCGATGGCAATTAATAGTAAAATAATCCATTTTTTCAGCATACCTGCCATTTTCTTTATTCCTTTCCTGATTTTCTTGACATTGCAAGTGATATACGCTATGATGATAGCTGATACAGTTGTGTTGTCGTAACAAGTATATCTGCGCATTCTTTTGCTGTCAAGAGGAGGAACGGAAATGAGACAAACCATCAGGAATGTATCACCGATGAGTAATGAGGGGCGAAACGCTTATGTAATAGAACATCTGACAGACGCGCTTTTAACACTGCTTCGCGACCATTCCATAAACGATGTTTCCATCAGTGAATTGTGTGAATGCGCAGGCGTTGGAAGGGCATCTTTTTATCGGAATTTTGAGAGCAAAGAAGACATTGTGCGACTATATATCAATCATCTGTTTTGTGAATGGGCTGATGCGTATGAGCAAGGTGATGATAAACCCTTAAGCGCACTTATTCAGTCGATCTTTGCCCATTTCGAAAGACACAGAGATTTCTATGGGCTGTTAAACGAAAGAAGGCTTATATACCTGCTAAAAGATGTTATTATCGGGATATGCGGCCCCAAGCCGGAACAATCCAAAGACGATGCATATGCAAAAGCGTTTGTGGCTTATACTTTGTACGGATGGGTTGAGGTATGGTTTCAAAGAGGGATGAAAGAGTCTTCGGAGGAAATGGCAGGGCTCTTTAAAATGCAGGGGCTCTAAGCTGCTTGCAGCCAATGGAAAGAAGTTTCTTTAGATGCGTATGGAGATAAAATGGGACATAGAAAAGAGCGGAAAAACGGATACGCTGTTAAGCGGAGTGATTACGACAGCCATGGGGATTATCCTTTGAATGAATCAGAGACAGAAAATTCCCCCTGCCCTGTGACAAAACGCTGCGGGGGCTGTCAGTGGATGGGAATGGATTATCAGGAGCAGCTGCGGGAGAAGGAAAAGCGGGTGAGAAAACTTTTGGCTCCCTATTGCGGGCTGGAGGGAATTGTAGGCATGGAACAGCCGCTGTATTATCGGAACAAGGTACATGCCGTGTTCGGGGAGGACAGGCGACACCGGCCCATCTCCGGCATCTATGAGGAGCGTACCCATCGGATTGTGCCGGTGGACAGCTGCCGGATCGAGAATCAGAAAGCGGACGCCATCATTGTGTCTGTCCGGGAGTTGTTACCCTCTTTCAAGATCAGGCCATATAATGAGGATACGGGTTTTGGCTTGCTGCGCCATGTACTGGTACGCATGGGACAGGCCTCCGGGCAGATTCTGGTGGTGCTGGTGCTGGCCTCCCCCATATTGCCCTCCAAGAACAATTTTGTAAAGGCGCTGTTAAAGCGCCATCCGGAGATCACCACGATAGTGGTAAATGTGAATAACCGAAACACCAGTATGGTGCTGGGGGACAGGGAGCAGGTGATCTACGGCAAGGGGTATATTGAGGATACTTTATGCGGCAAAATTTTCCGTATCTCTCCCAGCTCGTTTTACCAGGTCAACCCGCTCCAGACGGAACTGCTGTATGCCAAAGCTATGGAATATGCTGCTCTGACGGGGCGGGAGACGGTGTTGGACGCCTACTGCGGTACGGGCACCATCGGCATCATCGCCAGCGAACGGGCCGGACAGGTGATGGGCGTGGAATTGAATGCGGACGCGGTGCGGGACGCCCGCGTCAATGCCAAAATCAATCAGGTGGGGAATATTCGCTTTTACCAGAACGATGCAGGCCGCTTCCTGTTGGACATGGAGGCTCAGGGCGCCCGGGTGGATGTGGTCTTCATGGATCCGCCCCGCGGCGGCAGCAGCGAGGAATTCCTGTCGGCAGTGGCGCGTATGGCGCCGGAGAGAGTGGTATATATATCCTGCAACCCGGAGACCCTGGCCAGGGATTTGAAATATTTGACGGCACATGGGTATGGGGCGGAGCGGGGATTGGCGGTGGATATGTTTCCGTTTACGGAGCATGTGGAGACGGTGTGCCTCTTGAGCAACCGAAAACCTGATACGAAAGTCAGGATCGATGTGGATCTGGAAGACTACTACCATATCAAGGACGCAAAGAAGAATCAGAACTGAAAATAGAACACCGAACTAAAAGCGAAAGCTGCTGATGTGTAAAAGCATTGGCAGCTTATTTTTTGCGCGAGCAGCGAGAAAAGTGCCGTGCTTGCACGAGTATTTGACGAGCGCCGCGACAGGGGGTGTCGCAAAATCATCAAATCAGATGGTTGAGCGGTACCCCTGCTCTATTTCTACTAACAAAAAGTCCAGCGTTTTCTTGTTTCAAGAAAATCTGCTGGATTTTGGCGTACTTTAATAACCGTTCCTGTTTTC
>BLLU01000066.1 GCA_011959105.1 Lachnospiraceae bacterium
TGGATATCGATTCTATGATTCCAGAAGATCATCTTTTGAGACAAATTAAAGAGGACCTGTCCATGTAAACTTTGATTTCATATACGAAAAGGCAGCCCCCTATTATTCCAATGTTGGAAGAAAATCGATTGATCCGGTTATTCTGATAAAAATGCTCCTGATCGGTTATCTCTATGGAATTAAATCAGAACGGAGACTCGAAGAGGAAGTATCACTTAATCTTGCTTACCACTGGTTTTGCGAGATTGATCTCATGCATAGAGTGCCGGATCATTCCACTTTTAGCCAGAATAAAAAACGAAGTTTTAAAGATGCCGGTATATTTCGGGAAATTTTTAATGAAAAAAGGGGCTGGGGTATTTAACTGAAATGACCGTAGATACCAGTCATGGCATTATCACTGGGGTTGATTGTTATCCTGCTAATCAGCGGGAAAGTGACATTATCCTGACTCATCTGAAGGGACAGCCTTGCGAATATCAGGAGATTGGCTTAGATGGAGGATATGATATAGGAGCCGTGCACAGAGGATTGGAGTTATTAGGAATCAATGGTTATACAGCCATACGGGAATGCCAGAATAATGCAATAAAAAAGGCTTCCGCTACGATGCGGAAAAAGACCATTTTGTATGTATGCAGGGAGAATATTTAGAATTCCAGAAACTGATCTATAAGAGAGCAACGCAGAACTATTACCGTTTATATAGTCGTTCAAAAACAAGTCCCAGTTCGTTTCATTATTGCTGATAAAATGCGTGTATAAATAAACATTTTCTCATGTTTTATATATTTTGAAGATATGCTAAACTGTTTGTTAAATAATAAGTATCCTTTAGATAGGCATATGAGATATTGATGAATAAATATTTTATATGAAAGGATGCAAACATGAGACAATTACAAGCAGCAGCTTATTGGACTAAAGATATACTTATATTTTTGATAATACAGTTAATTATAGCTTTGGACATTATAAGACTAAAAATATTCAACGAGTATAGAACTAAAGATATTATATTAGCAATAACTATAACATTGACACCGTTTTGGTTGGCTGCAAAATTATATAAAAGAATTAAATATTTACGATCATTAAGCGAAGTAAAAGATAAACCATGGGTAAAGCCAGCACCAACAGGAAGTGTAGTAACAGCCTTAATATTATCATTTATATCGTTGATTTTTCAGATAATAGGTGCAATGAATATATTCGGATAGTGCAAAGTTATAATTGATTACACACAAATAAGTATACAGCCGCCTGACATAATTGCAGGTATAATATTTATGATAGCAGGATTCACCCTCAGTACAATAGTAGTGGGGATGAGACAATGCAATATAATAAATTCTATAAGTATGATAATTTACATAAGTATTAGAACATTTATAGCAGTATATATACTTGCAATAGGTATTTTAATGCTAATAACAGTCGTGACAGCATTTTAGATATGGGCAAACAACACATAATATGTTAAAATACATATAAATAATGACTATAAAATATTGGAGGATAAGATATGTAGTTAGTAATAATGAGAATTGGTATGGCAAAGGAACTCTGTGGTAGATATATCAATAAGGAAAATTTTGTAGTTATTCAATTTGATGCCATGGTTATGTATCGGTTAGATGCACGACCATAATATATAAAATAAGGAGAAAATGAGAAATGGGAGTACCAGAGATTTTGGGCGTTGTAACTGTTGTTCTGCTTTTAGTGATTATTATGTTACAGATTATAGGACGTAAAAAGTCTGATATTGGCGAAATAATATCGTTATTAAAACGTACCGCTGAAGAACAACGTACTGGTGTACAAAAACAAATTGCAAGTGGAGCAACAGAGCAGTTCGAACGCTTCGGTGTTATCCAGAAGAGTATTCAAGATACATTGTCAACAAACCGTGATGAGGTCAATCGACAACTTGCTGAGTTTCAACGACAGATGGAAACCAAATTGATGGTTATTCAAAAAGCTAGTACTGATAGCAATGAGCAGATTGGAAGAACCATAACAACTGCGTTGCAAGAAAGTCGTAAAGAGCAAAACAATCAGCTTTACACATTTGGGGAGCAAGTAGAATCACGATTGACAACTATTCAAAATGCGGGAGCAGAAAGCAATGAACGAATTAGCACAACAGTAACAAATGCTCTGCTCAAGAACCGCGAGGAACAAAATAAACAACTACATACATTTGGTGAACAAGTAGATAACCGCCTTTCGTCCATTCAACGGTCCAATACTGAGAATAGTGAAAGGATTAACACTACACTAGAAAACAAAATGAAAGAGTTACAGGAGAGTAACGAAAAAAGGCTTGAGCAGATGCAAGGTGTTGTAGATGAAAAATTGCAGAAAACACTTGAGTCTCGCCTCTCTCAGTCCTTTGAGTTGGTCAGCAAGCAACTTGAGAGCGTAGGCCAAGGATTGGGTGAAATGAAAGCTCTCGCTGCTGATGCGAAGTCATTAAAAAATGCGCTCACGAATGTAAAAGAACGTGGTACATATGGTGAAGTTCGTCTTGAGAAATTACTCTCTGATATTCTTGCACCAAGTCAATATGAAATGAATGTAGAGATTGCAAACGGTAAACGTGTAGAGTTTGCCATAAAGCTTCCCGGAAATGATGATATACCTTTGCTTTTGCCGGTTGATAGCAAGTTTCCGATTGAAGATTATAATAGATTGCTTGATGCCAAGGATAAACAATCAATTGATGATGCAAGGCGTGCGCTTACAATTAAAATTCGTACTTTTGCAAAAGATATTCAGGACAAGTATATAGTTCCTCCTAAGACCACAGACTTTGCACTGATGTTTCTACCAACTGAAGGACTATACGCAGAAGTGGTTCAAAATGTGGCATTATTTGAGGAACTTCGTGATAAGTATAAGATTACGGCAGTTGGAGCAACTACACTTTCAGCATTTCTTGCATCCTTACAAATGGGATTTAAGACACTTGCTATTGAACAACGCTCACAGGAAGTATGGGATACTCTTCGTGCCGTGAAATCAGAGTTTATTAAGTTTGGAGATATGCTTGACAAAGCTCAAAAGCAACTTCAGACTGCTGATAAAACACTTACAGAAATTGTCGGTAGACGTACAAGGGCAATTAACCGTACTTTGCGTGGCGTAGAAGAGTTGACAGAAACAAGTGCATCTCTATTGATCGAATTGGAAGATACAGTCGATGAATAAATACAAGGTGACTGGGGTGAGGATAACACAACAAATTTATAAGGCATTCAATAGGCGATGGCTCAAAACCATCGTCTATTTTTATTTCATTTATTAGATGCTCAAAATGTAGAAATTTAGAACCTCATTTTATGCATAATATACAAAACAGTCTAAATTAAATATGGTTCGGAGACAAAAAGGGCTATACATTACCAATGAGTTGCATACATGCTAGTTATTGCACCCCATCTAATGGCTACATACATTCAAATATTTAAAAGTACAACAGGAAAACTGTGAGTACTTTTTAGGAGGTCGAACACACGTTTGGCAGAATGGATGGCTTTAAGCCAAAAGATTGTATGTCGGGGTATGATTTTGAACTATGGGTGCAAGGCATATTGACTGCATTAAAGTTTAATGCAAAGAGAACAGCGGGAAATGACAACGGTGTTGATATTATAGCAACACTGGATGAAAGGGGGGAATGTCTGAAATTTTACATACAATGTAAATTTCACGACAGACCAGTAGGAAAAACTCCTGTACAAGAAATATATACAGGATGTAACTATTTTGGAAATGACGGATATCCAGTAGTAATAACAAATAATCGTATGTCAAGTGAGACAAGGGCATATGCAAAACAGCTTGGTGTCGAAGCGATAACCGAATACGAAGGTAGTGTAAAAAAGATTGTGTCCTTGGTAAAAAGTGGCTCCTTTTTGGTAAGAATTAAGATATGAAATTTCTTATCGAAAAGGAGTATTTTTATGCCAGTAGCAAAGGAGCAGATTCGACAGATTATTGCAGACAACAACTTAAACAGCGTGGCTGATGTCTACACCCTCCTCAGGGATGGCTTTAAGGACATCCTCCAGGAGCTTATGGAGGCGGAACTGGACGCGACACTGGGCTATGGGAAGAACCAGAAAGGGGATGTAGAGACTACGAACAAGCGCAATGGCCACTCCACTAAGAATCTCAAGAGCCAGTACGGCGAGTTCCAGATTGATGTGCCCGGGACAGGAACGGTGAGTTCGAGCCGAAGCTTATCCCCAAATACCAAAGGGACGTCTCCGGAATCGAAGAAAAAATCATCTCGCTCTACGGCAGGGGGATGAGCACCAGAGACATCCATGACCAGCTACA
>BLLU01000067.1 GCA_011959105.1 Lachnospiraceae bacterium
TTATTTGCGGCGACTGTGCAGTCGCCACTCCATTTAAAATGCCGTCCAACACTTCGGCTTTTCCGGCTGCCTGTCTTCTGCCGGGATTCCGGGTGCTGTCTCAGACGCCGCTCCGGCATCTTCCGTGCCGTCGCCTTCCGTTTCTGCCGCTGCCTCCCCAAACATCTCCTCCTCAGAAAGTTCGGGCAGTTCCTCATCCTCCTGCCCATCCATTTCCTCCGGCCCCTGATCCATGCTCTCCAGCAGTTCATTCAGATCCATGCCGTCTCCCTCCGCCGCAGCATCTCCGGCTGACAGCATTTCAGCGCCATCCAGTTCCTGCATTTCCGTTCCCATCCTTTCTTCTGTTGTGATTGTTTCTTCCGCTACTTTTTTTCTACCTGCCATTTGATTTTCCTCCTTCTTTTTTTCTAGGACATGATAGTTTCCTTATCAGTTACAATGATGCCTGCCTGGCTGCCGGCTTTAGAAACAGAGGCTTCTGATTCCGCCGGCCTTGCCCTGGCATCCGCCGTTTTCGGCGTTTCTGTTTTTGGGGCCTTTTGTGCCCCTGCCCTGACGGTTTTCTGAGTCCCTGTTTTGGGTGCCCCCGTTTTTGGCACACCCTGCTTTGTTTCCTTTGGTTTTGCCTCTCCTGACTTTGCTTCTGCTGCCTTCGATTCCTTTGAGGAAATGTCCTCCGCTTTTGTCCCTTTTGATTTTGTTCCCTCTGCTTTCGGCTCCTTCGGTTTTGCCGCCCCTGCTTTGGACTCTTTAGGCTTGGTTCCGCCCGTTTCCGACTCTTCCAACCCGGAATTACGCCTTTCCGTACTCTTCCTGTCTGCACCCTCCATCTCCAGCCTGCGCCACTCCGGGATATAGGCAGATGCTTTACAGGAATGCAGGAGGGGAAAGTCCGGATGCTTTGAGTAGTCCAGCTTGTCCACCTTCAGGATCTTCTTGCCCCTGATGATCACCAGCGCCTCGTCAATGGGGAGCCGCAGCACCTCATCCGGCGTCAGCACCGGGCGTTTCCCCACGCCGCTGGTCTCGCGGTACTCCGGCGTATAGTTGGAAATGCACCAGGTGCCGAGCTGCTTTGCCTTACTCGTCACCGTCACGCTGGCAAGGCCGGTCCGGGAAGAAACAAACTCCGCCGTCAATGGATCGGTACAGCCCAGGAACAGCTGCACATCGCAGTTGCCGAGGATTTCCTGCCAGAGGTTCTGCGGGTAGCGGTTCTGCAGCCCCGCAAGGTTCTGGAAGACGCAGGACATGGAAATGTTTCTTGACCGGATCACGCTCAGGCGCCTGGAAAGGTCGGGGATGGTGCCGCAGGCGGTCAACTCCTCCCCCAGCACATGGACGGGCACCGGCAGGACGCCTCCCTCGCAGTTTCTGTCCGCATAGCGCACCAGCTTGATAAAGGCAAAGGACAGGAACAGTGAGGCCAGGAAGTCAAAGGTGCTGTCCTGGTCGCTTGTCACCAGGAAATAGGCACAGCGCTCCTGCCCCGGCAGCTTCAGGTCGATTTCATCCCGCGCCGTTATCTTCTTGATCAGTTCCGCCTGAAATACCTGCAGTCGGCTTCCAAGCCCAATCACCACCCCGCCCCGCACGGAATCCGACGCCTGCTTGAACAGGCTGTAGGGCGCTTTGGCCGGATGGCGGGCGGGAAGGACCTCAAACAGGCTGTCCAGGGCATTTTCCGAGCCAAGGGTGATGAGCCGGTACACCTGCCCCATGTTCCGGTTTTCCGGGGGATACCCCTGGTCCACATACAGCACCAGCGCCTTCAGGAGGTTCATCTCCGCAGAGTCCCAGAAATGGTCCCCCTTGCTGCCCACCATGGTGTTCTTGATGATGACATCCACGAAAAGCTGTGCCATCAGTTCCTGCCCTTCAATTTCCGAAAGGCAGTTCCAGGAATCCGAGTTCTCCGGGCTCACCAGGTTGAACACCCTCACCACATAGCCCCTGTCCCTGAGATACCCGCTGGATTTCTCATACAGCTCCGATTTGGGGTCGCAGATGATGAGGGATTCCCCACGGACTACTCCCTGTAAAATACGGTTCATGCAGAATGACCTTGTCTTCATGCTGCCGCTGGCGCCGTACACCGCAAGGTTGCTGTTGAGCCTTGACTTCTCCGGCAGGCAGACCGCCTTCCCCTCCAGCATCCCCAGCACGACCCCGTGATGGCGCCGCAAGTCAGAGACCACCTCCAGGACGCCGGCCATCTCCTTTTTCCCCATCCAGCCGGAAGTGCCGTAAGTCCCCTTTGCGGAGTATGTAAAATTCCGCTCCCCGTCATATTCCCCGGCATCGCTGTACCCCATCCGCATGACCATGACCAGCAGCACCGCCAGCAGCCCGATACAGATAAATATGCCGTAGATCCCATAGGGCGGCGTGACCGCCGCACCCAGGCAGTCCATAAAGCCGTGGGATATCCCGGCAGGGGAAGTCCCGTCCCCAGGGATGCTGCCCCCCTGTTTCCAGACCGCGTAATTCCCGATAAACTGCGCCAGATAGCCTCCCGCATACAGCACGCCCAGCAGGGCCGCCGGCGCGGCTATCATGGTCTTCCATATCCTTTTCATATCTCCGGGTAAAACCTCCTCTCAAATTTTTCAAAACTGATGGCCTCAAATGCCACCAGGCCTCCGTAACAGTGCTCCAGAACCTCCCGCTGGAAGTCAAAACAGATCAGTGTGCCATGCCGCTCCTGCAGCTGGAGCGCACTGCAGAAACGGTGGATGCGGGGGATGTCTAACAGATACCCGAACAGCACCGGATCCCCGTTCCCGTCCAGGGCATCATTTTCTATAGTCCCGTTTGGATTCCCCGCACATAACCCCTGGGACAGGATGCGGTCAAGTTCCTCCCTCCTGTCCCTGTCGCACAAGAGCCTCAGCATCACTTCCCCTTTGTGTTCGTTTGTCAGGTAGTAAAAATGCCCGTAACTGCCATCCAGCAGGAAAAAGCACCTTGCGCCGCTGTCCGCGCCGGAAAGGATCTGGCAGAAAGGCTCCAGGCTGTCCCCGAACAGCAGCCCGCAGACATCCTCCGGCGCATACCCCAGGCCGGCGTTCCCATTACAGAGTGTGACCTGCATCCAAGCCTTTGCCCTCTGCTCGGCCCGGTAATCCCACTTCGCCATGTACGGGCCGCTGTTGTAGGTAAGGAAAACCCCATCCGGCGAAAGCAATACCCCCGCCATGCGGGAGCCTTTGATCTTTACCGCCTCGATCCCTGTTTCCTTGACCTCACGGGAGCTGTAAAAGGCCGCTCCCTCCAGCCCTCTGTCCTGATCTCCACCCGGCGCAAACACCTTGGGCTTTTCATCCCTAAAAATTGTCACACCGGCATTCAGCATCGCCACATACACCTCAGCGATCCGGTGCAGGCGTATCCTCCTTGTGACCTCGCTCTTTAACAGGCTGGTATCCACGTTTCCCGTAAGGTAAAAGGAAAACCGCTCCGGATTGTCCGAAAGCAGCATTTCCTTAGACCGCCTCCCCAGCCTGTACCCCCGCAGCTTATCCCGGTAATAGACCCGCAGGAGCCTTTCTTTCTTCAAAAGCCATGTGACCGTGCCCTTATAGCTGGTGCTGCCGGCAAGTCTGTAAACCAGTTCTGCCGGGAACTCGCCGCAGACAGCCACCAGCTCAAGCAGCCGGTAAGCCTGTGTGTCCTTCCTTGGGAAACAACGTCCATCTTCCCCCATGACCGCCTCCTTTTCGTGCGTTTTTTACCGTAGCGGCTAAAGACCTCGGTAATCTTCCACCCCGAGCCACCCCCGCAAAGGCGCATTTTTACGGGTATTCCACCCTGTTTTCACATATCAGGAAAAACAGGGGCCAAAACCCTCAAAAATCTGATATGTTTTTCAACTGCTTTTCCCGTTCCGAGAGCCACTTCCCAAAGCGCCCCTTCTCCATGACATAGATACGGGTGCAGTCCTTCTCCCCCCGCTCCGTGGTGTTGTAGGCGTCACACAAAAGTCCGCTGTCGTCCAGCATCACATACAGCGCCACCGTGTCCAGGATCTGCTTCTGCTGCAGGTTGTCATAGTCCAGCAGGCACCAGTCCGGCAGGTCATGCCCATAGACATGGGAGATGCAGATGACGCACTCCCGGAACCTGGGGGTGGGATGTTCCGCCGCATACTGCTCCAGCGCCGCATGGAGCGGCTCTGTCAGGAACAGGCTGCTCTGGCGGGTCTTCTTTTTAGGCAGGAGCCGGGGCAGCGTCACCTCCAGGATGCCGTCTGCATAGCCGATCTCTATGCCATGTACTTCACCTGCCTTTATCAGATAATCCCTCTTGGGGACGCCCGAGGACGCAAACAGGAGATTCCTAAGCCTGCAGGCGATCCTTTCCGCCCGCAGCGCCGCCTCCGTGGAGATGATCTCATAATTTTCCGGATACCGCTGGATATCCAGTGTGTCCATGGCGCAGATGTTATTGTTCAGCCGGGAGAGGCTGTTCAGGATCTCACCCACCTGCGCGGAAATCATTTTTCTGTCCAATATCTAATTCCTCCTACTATTCCAGTCCCGTCTCTGCACTACAGCGCCATTTCAGCGCTTCCGTTTCGAGACTGTTCTTATTTCTTAATCAGGCTCGGCCTGCCTGTAATAACTTACTTTCCCGTCAGGCTCCACCGTACAGAAGCCCGATATATCGGGGAAATGCAATAAGGGGATCTGCCCGGCATCCTCCACCAGCACGATTCGGCGGCTTTCCCCCTGCCGGCACTGTTTCAGCGCCTGTGCCACCAGGGCCTCCTGCCCTTCGGCCACATAGACCACCTCATACATCCTGCCCGCCGAAAAGAACACCAGCTTTACCGGGAAATCGCCGGGGGAATGGTATTCCACACGGTCGATAAAGTCCAGGAGCACCCACACGGAATGGACCAGCCCTGCATCGGCGCCCCGCACATGTTCCCCCTGGGGGAAATAGCCGCCCGTCTCAGCCGGGGCAATGCGCCCCTGCCGCTGCAGATGGGCTAATAGGTTCCTGACCTTTTCCTCCCTGCCCGGATGGAAGCGGGCAAGCTGCTCCTCCGACAGGCCGGGGTACATGGAAACCTCCCGCAGCAGATCAGCCGCCTCCTGCCCGTATATGTCCGCCCTTGTTTTCATGGCATCCTCCTTCCATTGCGTAATCCATGCGTATTTTATGCGTAATCAAAACCTTGTTCCCTGCCGAATGCGTATTCCGTGCGTAAACCATACGCTTTCGGGTTCCACTCACCCTTTCCGCATCCGCTCCACGATGTCCTTCAGCTCCCGCCTGTCCGTAGTAATCAGATCTTTTTCCAGGGGGCTTGCCTTAAACTCCACCATGATGTTATTGTTGTTGGTGCTGATCAGCCCGTTTCCCCGCTCAAAGTGCGTGACCTCCAGCACCTCGGCATCTGACAGGTGAAGTGCGTCCTGAACACGCTGGGCCTCGTCATCCTCCAAGTTCAGGATGATCTTCGTCTTGGAGTTGTTGATGATCCCTTTCCCGAAACGCCCCTCATCCAGGTTGAAGAAGTCGTTCAGGTCCTGGCTGGCGCAGATGGCGGAGCCGCCGTACCCTCTTATGGTCTTAAAAATCTCCAGCACGAAATCCCCCGCCATGCGGGTGCCTGCCGCCCCTGCCCCGGATAGGAGCTGCCAGCACTCGTCAATGAAGATTGCCTTTTCCTCCGTCCGGTCCTCCTTTGCCCTGTCCCAGACAAAATCCAGCGCCACGAACATCCCCACTGTGAGCAGGTCTCCGGTCAGGGAGGAAATGTCCAGCACCGTGTAACGGTTATCCAGGGATACATTGGTCTGCTGGTTGAAGGTGCTGGCAGAACCGTTCACAAGGCGGTTTAAGATGACTGCCATGCGTTTCGTCTGGGTGTATTTCTTCAGGATGGCGTACAGGTCGCCCAGCACCGGCATCTCCCTGTACTGCCCGGGATGCTCCGGGTTCTCCAGTGTGGCGTTGTCGTGGGTAATGCCCTTCTGCCCGTAGACCAGCACCAGGGCCTCGTCCAAAAGCTGCCGTTCCTCGTTTGTCATGTCCGGGATCAGCAGGCTGAAAAAGATGTGCAGCCTCTGGATCTTCTCCGCCAGCTCCGAGAGCCGGATGCCGGGGCCGTCCAGCAGCTCGTCCACCGTATGGTCCACCCGGCGTATCTCCATCACATTGATGCAGTGGGGGCTTGCCGGGGAAATCTGGATGAACTCGCCGCCCACGTTGGCGCAGGCCCGGTGGAACTCATGCCCCTTCAAGGGGGCAATAATGTAGATGGGGATGCCCTTCCGGCGCATCCGCAGCGCCATGAGCTGCATGGTGAAGGTCTTCCCCGCACCGCTGGTGCCCAGGATCGCCATGTTGGCATTCTTATAGACAGCGCTGTTGAAGATGTCCACGATGATGAGGGAGCTGTTATACTTATTCACGCCTAACAGGATGCCGTTGTCGTCACACATCTCATAGCTGGTAAAGGGATAGCAGCTTGCCGCCCCGCCGGTCAGCAGGTTGCGCCTGCCCTTCTCATACAGCCCCCGCTCCAAAGCCGCCAGAGGGAGGCTTGCCAGGAATGCCTGTTCCTCCCGGAAATGGCAGGTGCAAAGCCGCATATCCTGGGAGGCCAGCAGTTTCTTCATCTCGTTCACCTTCCACTCCAGATCCTCTTCACTGGAAGCGGTGACGGTAATAAGCAGATTCAGGAAATAGAAATCCTCATTGTTCGCCAGGCCCTCTTTCAGGAAGTACCCGCCCCGGATGGCGCTGTCTATGTCGTCAAAGTCTGTATTGGTATCGCTGGCATCCTTGATCCTGGAGCGGTTGATGCGCAGCTGCTGCCCCACCTTCTGGACGATCTGCTCCTTGGGCTGCCTGGAGAGGAACATATCCAGGTCGATCCCGTCCCCGGCGTTGACGATCAGGCTCAGCCACCCCGCAGGCACCTGCACCCTGTAACCGTCCGAGGGAACCAGGAGGTAGGCATAATAAAGGCCGTCAATGCAGATATGCCTGCCGTGGGTAAAATCAATGCTGCCCGGCGAAAAGAACTCCCCCGCAGGGATCTCATCCACCCCGCCCTCTCTGCCGTTCTCCCTGTACCTGTCAATCACCTCCCTGACCCGTTCCGGCAGGGGCTTTCCCGCGCTCTCATTCCGGCAGAGCAGGTTATAGAGCACATCCACGGCAAATTCATCCTCGTTTTCCGGCACAATGACCTCATTCCCGCACTGGCGCAGGTAGTTGGCCGCCGTATGGACTGCACCCTGCAGGAATGCGGCAGCCTCCCCCTCATCATCGGCGCGTCTGGCGTTCCCCCAGGGCTCATACTCAAAGATCAGGAAAAACCGGCGTGTGACCGCCTCATGGGAGCTGATCTGCTGCACGAACCGCAGGTAGTCCTCCTGCATGAGCCGGCACTGTTCGTTGGTCTCCCGTTCCATTTCCTTCTGCACCGTGTCCATGTGCCTCCCGATGTCCGCCCTGCGCGTCAGGACCTTGAACTGCAGCCTGACAGGGCTCACCTTCAGGTAGGACACAAAGGAATAAATGATGTTCCTCTGTTCCCTTGCGCTCCGCAGGAGGAAATTGATGGGCACGACCTCCACGATCTTGACATAACGGCTGTCTTTTGTATAAATGATGCCGTTTTCGATCTTCGAGACCGGCAGGTAATCCGCCACGGGATTCAGGCAGGCGGGCTGCTGTTCCCGCAGGGGCAGCGGGTGCGGACTGCGCCGCTCCCCTGCTGCTGTGCCACGGCTCTTTTTTCCCGTTGTTCCCGCCGTTGCTTCCGCCGCTTGGCCCGAAACACCCCTGACTCCTGCTTTCCTCGCCGGGCGGAGTTTCTGGCGCAGCTCATATCCCTTTACCTGGTCAAATTCAGCAGGGAAATCCTCCCTGCGGCGCTTTTGGCTCTTTTTTGCTTTCACCTGTCCGGCTGGTTGTCCTGCCCGTGTTTCTGCCTTGGTACCCGGCACCTTCTTTCCTGCCTGCTTTCCCGGTTTTGCCTTCTGTACCGTCTTTGCAGCCCTTTTCTGTCCGGTGGCGGCTTCCCCCTGGCAGCATTCCTCCCCGCCCACAACACGGCGGTTCTTCAGGTATTTCAGAAAGATCACCAGAAAGGAAGACAGGCTCTCCCCGGAAATGCCGATCAGGGCAAACAGGGCAATGGGCAGCGCCGTCAGGCACAGCACAATGATCTTTGCCGTCAGCCCCAGGGGCAGGAATACACAGGCCGGTATCCCCACGGCTGCGGACAGGATGCCCGCCTCTATCACGTTCCTTGCCTTGAACATCCCGCCGAAAAAAGTGCCCGTGTCTACAAAATTCGGCGGGATGATGTATGTATCATTTTCGTTTTGATTGCTCATTTATAGTTTGTCACCTCTTTGCTATAAAATTTTTAACCGATAATCCAGAATGGCCCTCCTGCAGCGGCGCCCTGGCTGGCCTCCCGCAAAATCACGGATAAATCCCACATCTGCCCGCTCCTGTGGTAGCTGGCAGGGTCAGCCACCAAAATCTTCCCATTCTGCACGCCCCTCAGCACAATAAAATGCCCCGACTTTGTAAAGTGTCCCTGGGACATGATCGCAACCACCAGCTTCCCTTCCGCCAGCGCATCCAGGATCCGCTGGGGCTCTGCCGCCGTACAGCCGGACACATTCAGTCCCCAGTTCCTTGCGGCGGCAGGGATCAGCGCATGGTAGGAGCCGCTGTCCTTACACCAGTAACCGCTTTGATAGGACCATTCCGCCATAGCCGCAGGGTCAACCGTCCTGTCTGTGAGGGAGGATACCACGATTGCCATGGCAGTAGGGCCGCAGCCGTGGCTCCCGATATGGTCGGTGCCGTAAGGCTTACCTGCATAGCGCTCATCCAGCTGGTTGTAGTAGACCACCTCCGTCACGCCATCCGTAAAGCGCACATCCCCCAGGGAGGGGATGGATTTCCCGTCCCATTCCGTGATCCCCTGCATCATGCCGTCACCTAAAAACAGGCTCAGGTTCTGTGCATAGTCATTGGCAAGGGCCATCTGTTCCCCGTTCAGCCCAAAGACCTGTTCGGAGAAATAGGCTTCCCCGTTATAAACAATGGTATAGACCCGCCAGTCTTCCGTAACAGAAACCTCTTTTCCGGTAGCAGGGTCCGTTTCGGTCCTTGTCCTTGTTTCTTCCGCCTGCGTGTAGGAGTACAGATGACTTTGGCCGGCACGCAATGTATTTTCCATGTCGGAAATAGAGATGCCGGCATAATCCCCGCTTTTATAGGCGCAGTACATACCGATAAACTGGTTGGCATTATAGAGGGGGCTGCCGGCATAAGGGTTGATAACCTCCATTTCATCCGCCCCGGAGGATGTAAAATCTGCCTCGATCTGCTTCATGGTGTCCTCCAGGCCTCCGGACATGATCCCGTCTATGGCGGCGGTGATCTCGGACACATTTTCCAGGATGGCCGCATTATTGTTCAGGATTGGCGCATCGGTTAAAGCCGTGGAAGAAAAGGCATCCGACAGGCCGCCAAAGATCACGGCAGGAAGTGACACCACGAATACCACCGGGATCAGCAGCAGCGCAACAACAGCGATGATGACCTTTCCCACCAGCCTGCGGTTCTCCCAGAGCGCACCGGCAACAGCACCATAAGGCCCGGCGGCGGCTCCTTTTGCGGCTCCCGATACCGCCTTTCCAGCCTTCACAGCGCCCCTTATCATGTGTGCAACCGCGCGTCCTGTTTCCAACGTCTCCGACAGGCCGCTTTTCTGTTCGTTTTCCATTTTTCCTCCTTTCTCCGCCTATGAAGAACGCTGTCCTTGCGTTCTTCGATGTGAAGAAGCTCTGCTTTTGCAGAGCGTGAAATCGCTTAGCAAGGAACGCGCTTAGTGATTTCCTTCACATTTTCTCCCTTCTCTTGGGCGGCTGGGGCAGTTTCTTCACAATGGACTCCTTATAGGCAATGGAGCCGTCCGGAGCCATGTACGGGGACTTATCCACACTGTCCTGCGCATACTGCTTGTACCAGGAGCTGCCATCCGCCGCCTGTATGGTGGTATAGTTTCCCTCCGGGGCGGCATACTGGGCTGCATGGTACATCCCAAAGGCGATCCCCTGGGGATGTTCCTCCGAGGTTTCCGTCCCGGTGATGCGCCCGCCGCCGATCTCCACATCCGAAAAGACGGGCACCTGCCCGGCATTCTCCCCCAGGGCCGCATAGCCGAGATAGGACTGGAGCGCCTGGGACGCCTCCGGCCCGCTCATAAAGCCAAGGTCTGCAATGCTTCCCGCAGCCACGGTCCCTATGACATTGTTGGCAAAGCTGCCGCCCTTACTGACAGAGGAAGCGTAAATATGGCTCCCGATCCCCCCACCGGACTTCCCTGAGGAACGGCTGACGCTTGTTTTGGAGGAAGCGGTCGCCGACTTTACAGCGCTGTTTGTAATGCGGCTGCCCACGATCCCGGCAAGCCCTCCGGACATAAACCCTTTGGAACCGGCATTCATGTGGGCGGAAACCTTGCTGTGGCCTCCGCCGAAGTACTGACTGGAGAAATTCTTCAGCCCTCCTATCCCTCTCGCCGCGATCATCGCCTCCGCCAGCATGGAGCCGCCCGTGTGCCCCACATTGATCCCCAGGCTGGACATAAAGGAATCTATCTTCTGGGACACCTTCAAAAAAGCAATGGCACAGAGGAACCATATCAGCACATTTCCGGATGCGGCCTCTTTGCCCATGGCGTTCACCTGGTCCTGTATCTCGCTCTCCGTCATGGCAAAGACAGGCTGGCAGAACGAAAAGCAAAGAACCGCCGCCATGCAGACCGAAAGTATGAACCGCCTGAATCTTTTCATTTTTTGCATTATACTCTCCTTTCCTGCCGCAGCCCGGAAATACGGGCGCAGGCACAGGTTTTTCCTACAAAGAAAGCGGGTTAGCCAGAAAGGCCCCCACCATGGATGTAAACAGCCGCAGGCACCACGCATTCATGATCAGCAGGAACACCTGCCCGCCGAACATCCGGCACCACGACTTAAAGATATTGGATGTGCTCTGGGACGCCCCCATGGAAAAGGCCACAGGCGCCGTATAGACCAGCACCCCCAGCAGCACATACCGCTCCGCCGCCTCAAAAAGCAGCTTGATGTAATTCCACGCAAGGATCAGCACCAGTATCAGCGAGATCAGCGCCACCGCCCCGTTTGCACACACGCCTACCACCGCCAGGATGACGGAATTAAAGCTTGCAAAGTCAAGCGCCGGTATGGCAGAGGTCAGTATCCAGTCGTAAGGCGTTCCGCCTATCTTTAAGACCGTCCCTATGATGTCATCCGAAAAATAGGCCAGCAGGATGAACAGGACTGAGCGGACGCTCAGCTTCACGGGATCCTCCGCCTCTATCCCCGCGCCCAGCCCATAGTTCTTGAAAAGCTGCCATACCCAGTTTAATAAAATAATCCCGATGGAGAGCGCCACGAAGACCTCGTACAGGGTCCCTGCCGCCGGAAAGTAGCGCAGGAACACGGACATATCACACCCCAGCGCACCCAAAACCGAGGTTGATACCAGATCCAGGCCGTGCATCACCTGCTCTGCAATCCACTCCACAATGCCGTCTAAGATACCCACACGATCACCCCTTTCTTAGCCTATGGCGTCGGCGTCCATTTCCCGCCGGCGAAAAACGGAGTGACATAAGCCATGATGAAGCCCAGGCCGTTCAGCACCACCCAAGTGACGCAGATCCTCTTTAACCACGCCCGGCTCTCATCCACCGTGCGCCCTGAACGGGAAAAATTCATCAGCAGCAACGCCACGGACGCCGTCACAATGGCCGCCACCGTGGAAATGAGGACGATCTGGTTATACACGTCCTGCATGATCTCGCTCGCCTTGGTCCATACATCCGTGGCGGCATATACCGGCTGTGTAAAAGCCAGGAACGCCATGCCTGTAAGGAAACCAAAATAGGCTGCCTGCGCTATGGGCAGCCTGTGGCGCCTCCCCCTGTCTGTTTCCTTCTGGAACTTGTCTGCTCTTTTCTTCAATTTACCAACCTCCTATCTGGTTTTTTGCATAAAGAAAGGCCATGCCCTTTTTATGCGACACAGCCTTTCTTCCGGGCAGAAAAACAGCACCCTGTAAAGGATGCCGGATTCTGCCCTGATTTGTTCTGGGTACAATTTTCAACATACACAGTTTAGCACATCAGTATTTGCGGTAAAAGAGCAAACCTGTGCCAATTTCATGCCTTTCTGTGCCATTTATGTGCCAGACCCCGTTTCCGGCACAAATTTCTCCAGAATCTCCATGCTCTCCTTGGAGGTATACCCCCACAGAATGGAACTCAGCGCCTCTATCGCCTCCTGCCTCCTGCGGTAATAGGTGCGGAAACTGATGTCCCGGATATGGGGGCGCAGCTGCTCCACAATCTCTTCCACGTTCTTCATCTGCTGCGGGGAAAGGAATGTGTAGTACAGGAGCCAGTAATAGATTTCCCCGTTCTTGTGCTTGTTCCTGAGCAGTTCCACGGAACTGTCCAGCAGTTTGATCATCCGGTGGCTGCGCTCTATGCACTTGGCATGGTGTTCAATGTCTCCGCCGGCAATGTCCGCCCCCGCCAGGTACACCGATTCCAGGAAGTCCTCGATGGAACTGCCATACTCGATCTCAAACCTGTTCCTCACCTGCTGCACCGACAGCTCCAGGCTCCAGACCACATCCCTGTATTTCTTCAGCAGCTTCCATGTATCATGATACAGCGGATTCTCCGCAATATCCATCTCCCTCTGTTTCTTCATCATCCCTATACCTCCTTTTCCTTCCCGCCGGCAGGCGAGAGCGTCAGTTCAAATGTATAGACCTGTCCGCCATTTCTGCAGCAGACCTCCATCCCAATGCGCCTGCCCGATACCCCGTGTGGGCGGCATAAATACTTTCCCTCCCAGTCGTCTGATAAAGGATATAACTTGTACTTAGCTTTGGGGCATCGGAAACAGGAAACCCCTTGTGAATCAAGGATTTCCGCCACCTTCCTCATCAGAGCCTCCATGTGTGATTTTGATACGCTGGACAGTCCTTCTGAAACGCACACCTCCGGCTCCGGGGCGCCATTCTCTTCCACGGCATTGTCACTGTCCTTGTCCGGCAGACTGATCTTGATATTCAAACTCATTGCAACCTCCTCCTTGTCGATCAGGACATCAGAAATCTGGAACATGGTGGACAGGTAATTCTGCAGGTAAATGACACTGCCCTTCGTGCCGGGAAACGCCATCAGCGATATATGACCCTGCCTTTCAAATTTTTTCAGCACCCGGCCCACAGTGGCCTTTGAGATTCCCCAGCGTCCCGCCAGCTCACCATAATTCACCAGCGGGCTGCCAGTGCCGTTGCGCAAGTAAACCACCGGGCCTGCCTCCGACCCCTGCACCTGTCCGTCGTTATAGACAGTAGACAGCCACAGGTCCAGCAGGATGTCCATCTCGGAACACCGCCCGGCGCCCACCATCTCCGTTGCCACCGTGAACGGCATAAAGAAAAAGCCCGTGTCCTTCTGGCATGGGCAGTTGTAATCCAGCACCGTGTTATGCTTTTTCCAGTCCCGGATCTTATACTTGACGATCTTCCCCCGCCCCAGGGACAGGTACGAGATCAGGTTCCTTTTCTGCAGCTCGTCCAATATGTCAAGCGCCTGGTGCTGAAAATGCGTGCGGAACCATCCGGCCAGCTCCTTTACGGTACAGATCCACTCTCCTGGATAGACCGTGTAGCTGATCCCGTCTATGCGGCGGTAGGATGTACGGAAATTCGCATAACTGCAAAGCACCGTAAAATAAAAAAGACCGGAGCCCCCGCCTGTGCGAATGCCCTGGTCCGTGATTAGTGACTGGACGAACTGCCTGTAAATGCGGCAGCGTGGATAGTCCACCACCTGTTTTATTTGTAGTTGATATTCTGACATTTCATGCCTCCTTTGTTGTTTTATAGTTTTCCTGAAGGCATAATATATCTTCTTTATATCTTTATATATTGCAATTTTTATAATATTATAACACGTTTAGTTAAGCCATTTATTTAAGCTTATAGATATGTATATGAAATTCCATTTGCCTCACAGAAAATTTCCAATTCCTTAACCGTATCATAACAGCATTTATTGCCAATAACGATTTTAGATACACTTAATTTAAAATCTGTATATGGTTTTGCTATCCCTTTATAGTGCAGCCTTTCTTTAATATTCATTTCAACTCGCCCACTGTTAAGTTCTGCTAAGTCATATGGACAATAAAGCATTCTGACTTCTTTTTCTTTTGTTGAATCCATGTTAGCTGTAATATTAACCGGATTCTTAATTACCCAAGGAAATATTGCAAGAGCAAGATTTTTACCGGTAATTGCCGAAATTATCATTTGTTCAAAATCTATGCCTGTTTTTTCTAAATACTCCACAGGATATAAATAATCATAATCCCCCACATTATACTCTATACAAATGCCATTCCCACTTGCAACATAATCTTGCCACATACTTTTTTGATACTCATAAGTTAATGAATATACATCATACATTTCCGTGAGATAATTTACCAATAAATGTACGCTATTTGTGCTACGTCCTGTAACTTGAGAGATTTTCTTTGCGTTATAGTTTATATAAAATTCTGTTTCATCATTTAGTGTTTTGTAAAACGAAAACCATATTTTCCCTTGTTTCAAAGTTTCAATTTTTGTCCTAACCAAAGACGCATCCCCCTCAAAAGAGATAAATTTATATACCTTATCTTTTTTAATTATCTTTTTTAAGTAATTGATTTTATATGGCGTTGCTCTATCAGGTTCTATCAAATTACCCATTAACTTTACATAATTCTCATAAAATCCACTCATACCCTTGTCCTCACATACCATAGATATTCCAAAAAGTTCAGACACTGTCTGAACTTTTTAATCGCCACTGCCTTTGTCAGGCTCCGCGCCATTCATGAACCTCCGAAATTCTGCCTCCAGCTGCGCCCTTTCCGGAAGATATAGCTGGTATCTGCTTACAAATACCTGATTTGTGATATTCTGTAATGCGTACTGCATGACCACTTTGTCCTGATAGGCTCCCAGCACAATCCCAATAGGTTCCGTATCACCCTCCGTGTTCATCTCTTCACGATAATAATTCAGGTAAAAGTTCATCTGCCCAATATCCTCATGCTGAACCTCGCCTCGCTTTAAATCCACAAGCACAAAACATTTCAAAATCCTATGATAAAACACCAAATCAACCTTATATGTTCTACCGGCAATAACAAGCTTCTGTTGTCTGCCCACATAAGTAAAACCTTTTCCCAGTTCAAGGAAAAACTGGCTGAGATTACTGACTAAAGCTTCCTCCAGGTCACCTTCACCATATACGGGTAGCTGCGGCAATCCTGTAAACTCGAAGACATAGGGCTCCCTCAGGATATCCTCTGGCTTTTCAATAACTTGTCCTTCTCTCGCAAGACGCATCACTTCATTTTTATCAGAGCTTAAGGCTATCCTATGAAAGAGCATACTCTTCATCTGACGCTTTAATTCTCTTACGCCCCAGTGTTCGGACTCGCATTCTTTCTCGTAGAATGAACGCTCCAATTCATCATCCAATTTAAGGAGTTCAATATAATGGCTCCAGCTCAATAGACTGGAGCGCTGCTGTAGTTGCGGATAAACCGAATATATTTTGCGCATATAAAACACATTGCTGCGGCTAAATCCTTTACCGAACCGATCCGTCATATCTCTTGATAACCTATTGAGGACATCAGAGCCATATTCTGCTTTAGCATGCCCTTTCTGTTCATATTCCACAATATACTGCCCTATCTCCCAGTATGACTGTACTATTGCATTATTAACAGCGGCGGCAATGGAATTCCTGCCTTTTTGTATCACATCGCCAACCCTTCTTAATAGTTCATCATAATCTGAATCGCCAACGACTATTTGAACATCATATTTTGACATTTTTAAACCTCTTTCTTTGCGCTCAAAAATTCAGACAGTGTCTGAACTAATCTTATCACAATTACACTATTTGCCAAAACTTATATATATATTAACAAGCACTTATTCTTTTTACAATAAAAACATTTCCCTGCATTTATGCAAAGCGTTGAGGTACTGTCGTATCGTCCCCATCCTTTGACAATCACAAAAACCAACAACAACTTCGCCCATGTCTTGCAATGCTGCAAATACATGGGCGATTACCTGTCTCCATTGATATTTGGTTAATCCATTATCCGGCTTACTATATGCTCCACTACACACTTTACTACACACTTTTTGCATCAAGCTACGCCATTTTGCGGTAAATTACGACACTTGGCTTTCCTTCTCCAAAAGCCGCTAATCCCTGTAAAATCAAGCATTTGAGAGCATTTCGAGGCTCCTCGTAAAATGGGCAGCCATGAACTCAATAAATTCCTTCTTGAACAGCTCCATTTCTTCCGCTTCCGATAATTCCTGTGTACTTCCCGTTTTTTCCAGTGCGAATTTCTCCGTACCATTCACATTTTTTGTGTTTCGTTTTGTTTCCACATTGTTCTGATAATAATTCTGTCCTACTCCACTGATAGCCATTTTTATTCCTCCGTTTTAATCTGTTTTTGAGTTTCATCAAATGCAAGGTCATTTACTTACCTTCCCCCCACCTCCCCCTGTTGTAACATGACTGTCACATGGAACACATCCCCTTTCACTTTTATGTTTACACCGCCGAAATACCTCTCTGCAATATCCCGCACGTTTTCAAGCCCTATCCCATGCTCCGTAATGATTCCCGGCAGGATACTCTGTTTCGTTGTAGGCGGGAGTGGACTACCTTTACTTATAGGGGTAGCGCCGTCAAAGCTATTTTCTACATATAGTATCAAAAACTGCTTTTTCCGCTTTAACGAAAGGCGTATGAATCCTTTACCTGTTTCCAGTTTTTCGCAGGCTTCTATAGCATTATCCAAAAAGTTATTCAATATGATCCCCCTATCAAACACGGGAATTTCCCCTCCATACCGGAAATCTGCATCAAACCGGATTCCCGCTTTCTCTGCCCTGCGACATTTGTCATTGATGATGACATCCGTTACTGCATTCCCCGTCACATACTTATATTCCAGTTCCTGCATGGTTTCATCCATCCGCCGTATATAATCCCCTATTTCCCCATACTCCCCGGCTCCTGCCAGTCCTTTAATGTTCGCCATGTGGTTCTTCATCTCGTGGCGCACCTTTCGGATGTTTCCATAGAAATTTTCCGCTTCCTCCAAGCGTTTCTTCATGGCCTTCACCTGCTATTCCTCCACGAAATGTTTCTGTCTCTCGCCAAGAAGGATGCGGTATCTCTGCCAGAAATAAATCAATGCAGCCTCCCCCGCAAATATGAGAACTGCTATCATGGGAATCTTCC
This sequence comes from Lachnospiraceae bacterium, assembly GCA_011959105.1. Classification (GTDB taxonomy): domain Bacteria; phylum Bacillota; class Clostridia; order Lachnospirales; family Lachnospiraceae; genus Acetatifactor. The sequence goes on from BLLU01000067.1 coordinate 17,435, forward strand.
AAAGCAGGTCTGGCTTTTCATCAAACAGTACAAATGCATCTGTATCTATTCTTACAATAAGCAGGCCGTTGACCACGTTTGCAATCATGCTCCCGACAAAATTCAGGATGGAAAGCAGGATAACATCCTGCCACGCCATTATAGCTACATCCCTCATAAGTCTGTACAAAATAAGCATCATTGTCACCAATAATATTGAGAAAGAAAATACTAAACAGAACATTCCAACCGCCATGCAGCGGTACATTTCCTGCAAATAACTATCCTGCATCATATCTAGGCTTTTCAGCATTTCATCTACTATTTTTCTGTAAATACTGCTCGCCATCAAATAACCAAGACAATGGAGGTTATAAAAAGCGAGCATCACAAATACAGCTTTTCTAATCTGCTTTTTATAACGTATCCCGGCATAACCCATTATTGCGAAAGCGGAAACGCTATACCGCATCCATCCAGCACACGGCAAAAATCCAATCCCTATATTGGCAAGAATAAACAGCAATGCCGTCTATTTTTCCTTTTTTCTCTCTGAAAGCCGCCTCCCACAAAACAAGGAACATGATGGCTTGTACGGCAATCTTCCATATATCCAAGATGCTGTTGATCGTTTCAAACGCTGGCTGGCTCATAGACTTTCCTCCGAAATGTAATCCATGTATGTCTGCACAAAGCCGTCATATTTATACCTTGAAAGCAGCAGCTTATCCCCGTTCGCCATCCTTACCTCCGTCTTATCGTAACCCTCCACATGGAAAAGGTTGATAAGGTATCCCCGGTGGATGCGGTAAAACTGCCCCGCCAGTTCCTCCTCCAAATCCCCGATCTTCGCATAGTATTCTATATTTCCGCTTTTTAAGTACAGGATGATATTATGGTTCCGGCTTTCCATGTAATAAATGTCATTCAGCGGTATGGCCTTTCCCTCGCCGCCATACTGGATCACAAGTTTTTTCTTCTGCTGTTCCGCCTCCGATACGATATGCCCCGCCGCCCGTCCGAACACTTCCGCAAATTTCTGTTCGTCCACAGGCTTTATCAGATACTGGAACGCCCCTACGTCATACGCATCATACACATATTTTTCATACCCTGTCACAAAAATGATAATGGGCTGTTTCTGTGCCTCCATGCCCCGGATATGCCTTGCCAGCCCCATGCCATCGAGACCTGCGCTGGAGCCGTCCATCTCTATGTCCAGAAATATAATGTCATGCTCCTTACCGTCCGAGAGGTACGCATCGGCAGAGGCATATTCCGTGATACTGCATTCCCCGCCCTGCTTTTTAATAAGCGAAACAAGATAAGACCTTATATTTTTTTCATCATCACACACCGCAATTTTTATCGTTTCTGCCACCTCCAGTCTTTAACTAACTTATCGGAAAAATCAGGTTGATTTCTAACATCTACTTCGTGAATGGTTCATCTGGCTACGTGAATCGCAGACTTTTCATTTTTTCAAGTCCAAATCAGCCCTAAAGTTTTTCGCCATTCGTCCGATACGGTGGAAATGCAAACCGCCGCATATGGCGGATGATGGCCATAGTGCAGCGGTCTTTGCTTAATCAATGGTATCTTTTCCAGCCTCGCCACAATTATTTCATCATAAGAATCGTAATCCTATTTGTTAGGCTTATAGGCATTACTTTGGAAAATACAACCAACAGCTTATTATATATCCCCGGAATAACCAGCCTTCTCCCTTTCATCATTTTGCGATAAGCAATCCCCACTACTTTTTCCGGCTTCATAACTGCAATCCTGAATAGCAATGTATTTTGAATGTTTGCTTTTGCAGCAAATTCTGTCTCCGTTGCCCCCGGACATAAAGTAGTTACTTTTATCCCTGCTTTACCAAGTTCGCCACATAAAGCATTTGAAAAAGACATAATATATGCTTTTGTGGCAGAATAAACGGCATCTGTGGGAGACGGAATAAAAGAGCCTGTTGAGCCTACATTCAAAATTCTCCCATAGCCGTTTTCTTTCATATGTACTAATATACGTTTTGTCAGTTCCGTCACAAACCGTATATGCATATTTATCATTTCAAGTTCCCTGTCAAGACTGGTATCCACAAAAAAACCACACTCATTGAAGCCTGCGTTATTTACAAGAACATCAATGGTGACCTTCCATTTATCTATATCCGCCATTATCAAACCTGCCGCACTCTCCTGTGTCAAATCCTGAACAATGTATCTCACTGCCACATGGTAGGTCTCCTGCAAATCTGCCTGCTGTTGTTTTAACTTCTGCTCATTCCTCGCAACAAGAATCAAATTATATCCCTCATCTGCGAATTTTTCCGCAAAGGCTTTTCCGATTCCGCTGGTGGTTCCCGTAATCAAAACCGTTTTCATTCTTCCTTCCCTTCTTCATTTTTAAACAGTTCCCATTCTTCCAGATATGTTAAATTCCTGCTTGACGGCTTCTTTAAAAGTTTTTCATAAAATGCCGACTTTTCGCGTGTTAAGGCAAGCGCATTTTGCAGTTGATCCATCTGTTCCTGAATATCCCTGATGTAATCCTGAACCATGCCATACCGCTGTTCCATTGTTTTCCCACCCTGTACCAACAGGGCAATATATTTTTTAACTGACTGAATTGGCACATTCGCCCTTCTCAGGCATTGAACCATTTTTATCCATTCAATATCTGAATCCGAATACTGCCTGTATTTCTGGCTTGTCCGGGCAATCTGCGGCAATAACTGTTCCTTTTCATAATACCTTAGTGCTGCTGTCGATAAACCTGTCATTTCTGCTGCCTCTTTTGCTGAATACATATAAATCCACCTTTCCCTGTCATCATAAACTATGAAGTGCGCTTCAAGTCAACAATTATATTTTAGCACACTGATTAACCTTTAGAAAATTATCCCATTAAGCAAAAACTCCCGCCTCCTCCCAAGGCACAAAATTAGTCCGATACAGTGGAAACGCAAACCGCCATGTAAGCATATTAACTCTGTTTCCCCCTCTTTCCAACTTATTATTTTCTGAACCACTATAAAAATATCTGTGAAATTTAAAATGAAAAGAAATGAATTGTGAAATCCTAAGACATCAGAAAAAGAACTGCCGAAACAGTCCTCTATAATTTTATCGCTTATCCATTCAGTTTTTACTGTTTTACCCAAATGCAAACACGGAAACCCTTATATTATCACGAAAACACCCAGCAGGTTTCCGTGATAATACAGACAGTTTCCGTGTTCGTATAAGGGTTTTGCCTGCGAGTATCGACTTTTGCGTGATAGTATGGAGTTTTGCCTGATAGTATCCGGGTTTCCGTGATAATAACCGACTTTTGCCTACGAGTATATACTATCAGGCAAAAAAAAACCAGAACAAAGGTTCGCACCCTCGCTAATGTAAAAATGCCCCTAAAAGCACACGGAAATAATGTAACTTTGGAATCTATGTAGTGCCAAAAGTGGCGGATTTATGGGCTTTGTGAGCTTTCCGTGTCTGTATCTGCCGGAAACTAAGACACCCTGACAAGAATCGACATTATCACCCAAATTTCTACAATATTTGCATACAAACAACCGAAAACCAAAATCTGCCACACCCCTATATATTACTCAAAAATCTCCGTCTAAAAAAGATACACCTGATTGAATGTGTTCTCTAATGAGTGTAGAAGAAATACTTCGTTTTCTAGGAATAAAAATTGTATCCACTCCAAGTTTTTTTAATTCTTTTGCCGTATCAATATAAGCAGGTTCAAATTCGTGATCGTTTCCAGCAAACATAACATTAAATTTATATTTATAATATGCTGAAATTTTATCTAAATTTGTTTCTGGTACCACCTGATCTACATAGCGAATTGCACGTACTATTTCCACTCTTTGCTCATAAGAAAATACTGAATTTCTGTTCTTTCGACCTTTCATAAACTCATCTGTACCAACTGCAACAATCAAATAACTACATTGCTTCTTTGCCTGACATAGTATATCTATATGCCCATCATGCAAAATATCAAAAAATCCACAAATAAATCCAACTCCATACTCTTTCATCCATATGCTCCTCATGTAATTACTACTTCAATACGTTGTTTTGGTTAACATGAATTATGATTCATACCAACATCTATCATACTTTCTTAATAATTCATCCATACTGCTACGAATAACAGCAGGCTTCATGTTAGAAATATTTATAGCGTTTTCAGAATCAGTAAGCAAACGACATGGACTAAATAAACCATCCGCACGTAAAGTTAAGCTCATTACTCCTGTTGCACACGGCTTAATTCCAGAGTCCTTTTTTACATTTTTAGGATAATACTTGCACTTTATGCAAAATTCACTAAATGTACGGCGTGGTGTTAAAGAAAGCGACGAATTGTGATGATCTACAATAGTAAGTGTACATTCTTCATCCTGTTCATTTCCCGGATCTACATAATGACAAACAAAACGTTTCATCTTAATACCTTTATTATCATTAAGAAATACCTCTCTTTCCTCATAACCCTTCAATCTTAATTTCTCAATCAATTCTTCTAATTTTTGACTAATGTTGGCCTGTTCTTCAATAGTTTGCTCAAAGCTTACATTTCCTCCAAAATCATTCACAGTCAAAATCTTAATCCCAACTAAATGATTCTGTATGGAAAATTCAAATAATTTTAATATATCTTCCAAATCAGACACATTTTCTTTTGTAGCAACAACATTCAGTTCAATTCGAAACTTTTTCTTTGCCGCAAATTGTATTCCATTTTTTACGCTTTCAAGAGTCCCAGCTTTTGTTCCTGTGAGAATCTGAAATTTTTCCTCATTAAGCGTATCCAAACTTATTTTGAGTAACATTTTTCTTTTTAGCCCTTCCCACAGACGTGAATTTTCATTATAAGCTTTAATGAAAGAAATCCCATTTGTGCAAAGGACTATTCTATTATAATCTTCTGCTGAACTTAAAATCGCCATCGTCCTTTTCCTATTTTCACTTCCAAATAAAGGTTCTCCTCCAGTAATTCTCAATATTGGTTTATCTCTATCATTCAAAATATGCTTTGAAAATTCCTTTACTAAATTTTTTATTGCTTGCATATTACAATAATTAATCTGACTAATACTCTTTAAATTCTCCCCGCCTAATTTCTGCCCATTTTTTTCTTTCGGACAATAACTACAATTCATGTCACAATCTGCACATACATTAATAACAAGCGATGGCGTAACTTGGAAATATCTATCTTTCAAAAAACTATATTTAGCCGGGATCTTTTTTGTTGGTAAACTATGTTGTGCTTTTATCCATATATTATTAAAATACATTTGATATGTTTCATATGTAGGCGAATCATAATCATATCTGTAAACTTCACACTGTGTAGTATTTTTCCCTTTTTCATAATAATTCATATAAAGATGTTTTTGCGTAAATAGTAATCGAAAAACCAGCGGATTACTAAAATATCTCAATTCTACACTTTCTGCCTTACGATATTCAACATAACACTCACGCTTTAATTCTTTTATATTACCATATATCGTTCTCCATTTTTCTTCAAGATCATCATCATTTAAACACTCTGGCAAATTCTCCAACCGTCTCCGTATTTCATCAGAGAATGGATATTGAACAAGATAGCGAATTTTCAAATTACTTTTTTCTTTAATTGCTAATGAAAGATTATTAGAATCTCTCAAAAAATTTGCCCCCTGTAACCCCATAAAATCAAAAAAGGTACTATCAGTAATATCAGAAACAATATCATTATACGCTGCCAACAAATTAGGATATTTTTTCATTCCTAACTTCATAATCTTCTCATCAGCACAAGGCACACTATCTTTCTCGACATTAGATTCTGCTCGTATCCATCCCGGTCTTTTTCCCTTTTGAATTTCCTTACTAAGCGCAACTGCTACTTTTCTCGCCAGTTCATCACCTGTTTCCCACCATTCAACGACACGTCCTGTTTTAGCCTTCTCTTTAAATTCTTTCAATTTTTCTTTTTTTATTTCATCTGTTTCTACTTTATCTGCTGTCAATAATACAGAATCATTTATTATAAACGCCAAAATTGGAACTCCCTTCTTTTTCGCATAAGAAAATTCCTTTTGGGTATAGCTAATGCCTTTATCAACACCATGTTCAATTATTGAACCGTACCTTTGTGCAATAATTACAATATAGTAATCAGAACTATCTATTGTTTCTTTTATAACATTCCATTGTTCCTCATCTGCTGCACTGAACATCTCCATTCCTATTGGGAATTGATACATTGACAAAATAGTGTCACGAGCTTTCTGACGTTCTTCTTTCAAATCATCAAATGTAGAACTTATAAAAACTTGATATTTTTTCTCCATAGCAAATCTCCTCTTAAACATTTTACTTTTCAAATAGATAATTCTCTAAAATATACAAAACAAATAATTTATCGACAAACTGTATTATTAATATTTTATCACATCTTACCTACATTTTCCATCCAAAAACCGCGCAAAAAAGCCTACACCAATGTTTCATCCTCATACATTTTGACATAATCTACTGTTCTCAACAAAAAATCCCTATCCACCTCTACTCTATCTCACCTATATATTCATCGAACTATTCATGTCGCCCTATTTTCAACAGCATTTTTCTACAAACAGGCGAAACTCCAAACAAACACGGAAACTCCTATACTTTCACGCAAAACTCAGATACTATCACGGAAACTGCCGACTTTTGCCTGATAGTATAATTTCGCCCCAATCGCCCCACTATCAGTGGTATCAAAAAACACCAAAAAATGGGGTTCACCACCCACTGTGATGAACCCCACCAAGCCTTAAAAACCTTGATTTTAAGCCATTCTTCAATACTTTTGCTTGTTAGTACCAAAAATCCTATGGCATCAATTGGAAATAGCCGCCTGTGCCGCAGCCAATCTAGCGATAGGCACACGGAACGGTGAGCAGGATACATAGTCCAAGCCGATCTTGTGGCAGAACTCTACGGAGGAAGGATCGCCGCCGTGCTCGCCGCAGATGCCTACATGCAGCTTGGGATTCACGGGCTTGCCTAACTTGATGGACAGTTCCATCAGCTTGCCTACGCCGATCTGATCCAACTTCGCGAACGGATCGTTCTCCAGAATCTTGGTGTCATAGTAAGCGTTCAGGAACTTACCAGCATCGTCCCGGGAGAAACCGAAGGTCATCTGGGTCAGGTCGTTGGTGCCGAAGCAGAAGAAATCAGCCTCCTTGGCGATCTCATCAGCGGTCAGCGCCGCACGGGGAATCTCGATCATCGTACCTACTTCGTACTCCAGAGAAACGCCTGCAGACGCGATCTCAGCATCGGCAGTGTCCACTACCAGCTTCTTGACAAACTTAAGTTCCTTAACCTCACAGATCAGAGGAATCATGATCTCAGGCTTCACATTCCAGTCGGGATGAGCCTTCTTCACATTGATAGCAGCACGGATAACAGCCTTGGTCTGCATCCTGGCAATCTCAGGATAGGTTACAGCCAGTCGGCAGCCTCTGTGGCCCATCATCGGGTTGAACTCATGCAGGGAAGCGATGAAGTTCTTGATGTCCTCCACGGACCTGCCCTGTGCGTTAGCCAATTTCTCGATATCAGCTTCCTCAGTGGGAACAAACTCATGCAGAGGAGGATCCAGGAAACGGATGGTAACCGGGTTGCCCTCCAGAGCCTCGTACAGCGCCTCGAAGTCGCCCTGCTGATAAGGCAGGATCTTCTCCAATGCCGCCTCTCTCTCCTCCGCGGTATCGGAGCAGATCATCTCACGGAACGCTGCGATTCTGTCTTCCTCGAAGAACATATGCTCGGTACGGCACAGGCCGATACCTTCAGCACCCAGTTCACGAGCCTTTCTGGCATCTTCGGGAGTATCAGCGTTGGTGCGGACCTTCAGGGTTCTGAACTTGTCAGCCCAAGCCATTACACGGCCGAAAGTACCTGCGATGGTAGCGTCTACCGTTGCGATCTGGCCGGCATAGATGTTACCGGTGGTACCGTCGATGGAGATATAATCTCCCTCGTGGAACTCCTGGCCTGCCAGAGTGAACTTCTTATTCTCCTCGTCCATGGCGATATCGCCGCAGCCGGATACACAGCAGGTTCCCATGCCGCGGGCAACCACTGCAGCGTGAGAGGTCATGCCGCCGCGCACGGTCAGGATACCCTGAGCGGCCTTCATGCCGGTAATATCCTCGGGAGAAGTCTCCAGACGAACCAGAACCACCTTCTCGCCTCTTGCGTTCCAAGCCTCGGCATCCTCAGCGGTAAATACCACCTTGCCGCAGGCAGCGCCGGGAGATGCGCCCAGACCCTTGCCCAGAGGGGTGGCAGCCTTCAGGGCTGCGGTGTCAAACTGGGGATGCAGCAGCGTATCCAGGTTGCGGGGGTCGATCATGGCCACCGCCTCTGCCTCTGTCTTGTGGCCCTCATCTACCAGGTCACATGCAATCTGCAGAGCAGCCTGGGCAGTTCTCTTACCGTTACGGCACTGCAGCATGTACAGCTTCTTGTTCTCAACGGTGAACTCCATATCCTGCATATCATGGTAGTGGTTCTCCAAAATCTCACATACCTTGATGAACTCTTCATATGCCTCGGGGAACTCCTGCTCCATCTGTGCGATGGGCATGGGAGTACGCACGCCAGCAACCACGTCCTCACCCTGAGCATTCTTCAGGAATTCACCCATCAGCTTCTTCTCGCCGGTGGCCGGGTCACGGGTGAAAGCAACGCCTGTGCCGGACTGATCGTTCAGGTTTCCGAATACCATGGGCATAACGTTTACCGCAGTACCCCAGGAATAAGGGATATCATTGTCACGACGGTACACATTTGCGCGGGGGTTGTCCCAGGAACGGAAAACGGCCTCGATGGCCAGCTTCAGCTGTTCTACGGGATCGGAGGGGAAATCCTTGCCCAACTGGTTCTTGTACTCTGCCTTGAACTGTTCTGCCAGAGTCTTTAAGTCGGCGGCCGTCAGATCCACGTCAAACTGAACGCCCTTTTCCTCTTTCATCTTGTCGATTAACTGCTCGAAATACTTCTTACCGACTTCCATTACGACATCGGAGAACATCTGGATAAAACGCCTGTAAGAATCATATACAAAACGCTCAAAGGCAGGATCGGAGTTGCCTGCGATCATGGCGGCAACCACTTCGTCATTCAAGCCAAGGTTCAGGATGGTATCCATCATACCGGGCATGGATGCTCTTGCGCCGGAACGAACAGACACCAGCAGGGGATTCTTCAGATCACCAAACTTCTTGCCGTTGATCTTCTCCATCTCCGCAACGCCGTCCATGGCCTGTGCCATGATCTCGTCATTGATCTTGCGGCCATCCTCATAGTATTGCGTACAGGCCTCTGTGGTAATGGTGAAACCCTGCGGAACGGGAAGCCCGATGCTCGTCATCTCAGCCAGGTTAGCGCCTTTGCCGCCGAGAAGATTACGCATGGTCATGTCGCCTTCTGCAAACGAATAAACCCATTTCTTCATGTTTGTCTTTCTCCCTCTTTCTAAAGATTAATTGATCTACATTTGTGTTCGGAAATATCATCTTTCCGAACTCGCATCTTACATTTTATCAATTTGACAAAAAAATATCAAGGTATTTAAAATAATTCTTTTTTTCGCCACTCACTTTCGTCCATTGTACTCAAATCACCAGTTAAATCATTGGATGTTTTGGCAAAAATACACAAAATTGTAAGCATTTACATTTCTTTTTACCCTTTTCCCTGCAAAAAGCAGGATTAATACTTGCAATTTCCGGGAATTTCAGTAAAATAAGAAGGAGCGCAACTGGGGAACATTTAATCAGCATATTCCCGCACGATACGCTGCTCCATGCGGAAACGGCAAAGCGGCCGGACCGGGAGCACCGTCACAATGCACAAAACAGGGGATATGCGGAACTCTTAATTTCAGAAAGGTTTAAGTATGATCAGTGCAAATAATGTAACTTACCGCGTAGGCAAGAAGGCCCTGTTCGAGGATGTGAACATCAAGTTTACGGAGGGCAACTGCTACGGCCTCATCGGCGCCAACGGCGCAGGCAAGTCCACTTTTTTAAAAATCCTTTCCGGGGCTCTGGACACCACCAATGGGGACATCGTCATCACCCCCGGCCAGCGTCTGTCGGTGCTGGAGCAGGATCATTTCAAGTATGACGAATATATGGTCATGGACACCGTTATCATGGGCAATCAGCGCCTGTACCAGATTATGAAGGAAAAAGACGCCATCTATGCCAAGGAGGACTTCTCCGATGAAGACGGCATCCGGGCCAGTGAACTGGAAGCAGAATTCGCGGAGATGGACGGTTGGGAGGCGGAATCCAACGCCGCCATGCTGTTAAACGGACTGGGGATCGGCGCGGAGCATCACTATTCTCTGATGAAGGATCTGGAAAGTAATATCAAGGTTAAGGTACTGCTGGCGAAAGCCCTTTTCGGCAACCCGGACATTCTGTTGCTGGACGAGCCCACCAACCATTTGGATTTGGATGCCATCGCCTGGCTGGAAGAATTTTTAATCAATTTTGACAATACCGTTATTGTGGTGTCCCACGACCGTTATTTCCTGAACAAGGTCTGCACCCACACCGCCGACATCGACTACGGCAAAATCCAGTTGTACGCAGGTAACTACGATTTCTGGTATGAGTCCAGCCAGCTTCTGATCAAACAGATGAAAGAGGCCAACAAGAAGAAGGAGGAAAAGATCAAGGAACTGCAGGAATTCATCTCCCGCTTCTCCGCCAATGCCAGCAAATCCAAGCAGGCCACCTCCCGCAAAAGGGCTCTGGAGAAAATCGAACTGGATGAGATCAAGCCCTCCAGCAGGAAGTACCCCTATATTGACTTCCGCCCCGACAGGGAGATCGGCAACGAAGTGCTCACCGTGGAACACCTGTCCAAGACCATAAACGGAGAAAAAGTGCTGGACGATATCTCTTTCATCATGGGACATGAGGACAAAATCGCCCTGGTGGGCAGCAACGAGATCGCAAAGACCACCCTGTTCCAGATTCTGGCAGGGGAGATGGAACCGGACGAGGGCAGCTACAAGTGGGGCGTTACCACATCCCAGGCTTATTTCCCCAAGGACAACACGGAAGAGTTTGACAATGACCTGACCATCGCGGACTGGCTCACGGGCTACTCCCCGGTGAAGGACGTAACCTATGTGAGAGGCTTTTTGGGCCGTATGCTTTTCGCCGGTGAGGACGGTGTAAAGAAAGTCAAAGTACTCTCCGGCGGTGAGAAGGTACGCTGCCTTTTGTCAAAAATGATGATCAGCGGAGCCAACTGCCTGCTCTTTGACGAGCCCACCAACCATCTGGATATGGAATCCATCACCGCCCTGAATAATGGCGTGATCAAGTTCCCCGGTGTGGTGCTGTTCTCCTGCCATGACCACCAGTTCGTGCAGACCACGGCCAATCGCATCATGGAGATTTTACCCGGCGGTCAGCTGATCGACAAGATCACCACCTATGACGAATATCTGGCCAGCGATGAAATGGCCAGAAAACGCACCGTCTTCACGGCCAACCGTGAAGAAGACGAAGAATAACAAAGGTTCGGCCTGCACCGGACTCTCAGGCCGCAAGACCCGCCCGCATCACGGACGGGTCTTGGTATTCGAAAAGGAGCAGATCCATGGTTGATTTACATGTACACTCCACCCGTTCCGACGGAACCTTCACCCCCACAGAATTGGTGGACTATGCGGTAAAAAAAGGACTTTCCGCCTTTGCGTTGACAGATCATGACACGGTGGACGGCCTGGACGAGGCCATGCAGTATGCCGCCGGGCTGCGGGCCCAGGCCGAGGGCAAAAATGTTTTTCCCCATCAGAGAGATGCCGGACGGCCTGCAGTGCCTGTCCCGGAATCCCATCCCCAAGGTTTCAGACATATGGTCCCGGGCACGAAAACCACAAGTTCCGAAGCCACATCCCCTGAAACCGCCGTCAAAAGTTCCGTCCTGATTCCGGAAGTGGTGCCCGGCGTGGAACTCTCCACCGAATATCAGGGAAAAGACGTGCATATACTGGGGCTGTTCATCGACCACCACAATGAGCGCTTTCTGGAATACCTGCGTAACTTTGTGGCCTCCAGGGATACCCGCAACCATAAGATGTGCGCTCTTCTGCAGGAAACGGGTATGGATATCTCCTACGAAAGGCTGCTGAACGCCTTCCCCGGTTCCGTAATCACCAGAGCCCATTATGCCAAGTACATGCTGGCCCACGGCTACGTCAAAAGCATGGCGGAAGCCTTTGAACGCTATGTGGGAGACCGTTGCCCCTATTTCGTGCCCAGGGAAAAAGTGACTCCCGCCCAGGCTGTGGAACTGATTTTGCATGCAGACGGCATTCCCATTCTGGCCCATCCCATCCTCTACCATATGAGCGATGCCAGGCTGGACCGCCTGGTGGGAGAATTAAAGGAGGCTGGCCTGTTGGGCATCGAGGCCCTTTACACCACCTACCATGCCTGCGATGAACGCCAAATCCGGTGGCTGGCGGAAAAATACGGCCTGCTGGTCAGCGGCGGGTCCGATTTTCATGGGGACAATAAGCCCGGCACTGATCTGGGCACAGGCTATGGAAAACTGTATGTGCCGGAGGAAGTATTGGATCAGATCAGACAGGCCCATATCCGCTTCGTCTCTCCTGCCTGACATTTGATTTGCTGCGAAAGCTGTACAATGACAAAAGAGGAACCTGCCGCTCCATAAAACGGCAAGTTCCTCTCTCAATTTTAAAGACATTCTTTTAGCGAAAACCTTAGATTTCCTCTGTCTTAACGGTTTCCTCTGCAGGGGCAGCCTCTTCTGCAGGCGCTGTCTCCGGGGCGGCAGCCTCCTCGGTCACTTCCGTGACGTCCCCTTCTTCCACCACCTCTTCCGGCTCGGGCTCAGGCAGCTTTGCGCCGCAGTAAGAACAGAACGCTGCGGAATAGCTCACTTCTTTGCCGCAGTCCGGGCATTCCTGACGGCCCTTCAGCCTGCGGATTTCCTTTTTCAGGTGGTCGATCTCTTCCACAGTGGCATCAATCACCGCAAACTTTTCAGCCACCTCCTCCGGTGCGTCCTCCTTCTGGGTATCATACACATACTTGCCCAGTTCAATGTAGGCGCCCTTCACAGACTCCTCTTTCTCGGCGATCTGGCCGGTCAGCTTGGCGATCTCTGCGAGTTCCTTCGCCTTCTTGGTTACATCCTTGCTTTTGCTGCTGATGGTGCTGCCTACCTTGTTAAAAAAATCCATACTTTTCTCCTCCTATTTGAGTTCCGCATATCCCCTCCCAGCACATCTTTCCTTTGCTGTACAGACAATATGCTGTTTTGAGTTCCGCATCCGAATCGGATGCCGTGTCAGGGTACCGGCGCGGCGGCTGTCACACCGTCACACGCTATCCCTCTATGATCAGGTACCTTCCGTCACCGATATCGAAAACTTCATCTGCTTCCAGAATCCCGTCCTCGTCGGCGCCTTCCAGATCTAACCCCTCCTCTTCAAAGAAATCCAATACCTCGTTCTTGCTGCCCACTACGACAGCCATGCATTCCTCCAGGAAATCTTCGGCTTCTTCCAGGCTTTCCGCCACCTTCTCGGGAAACAACTGCAGCTGATTATCCAGGAAGCACTGCAGTACTGCATCATCGTACTCATGCATCGTCTAAATCCTCCTATTGATCAACCTAAGTAAATATAAGAAGTTTGCTTCTTGCCCTTATCATATCGCCTTTGATGTCCACCGTCAAGTATTTACCGGGAAATATTACCCATGGCTCCCATGGCCTTTAACTCCTGATACAGCCTGGCCACGGGCAGGCCCACCACATTGCTGTAGTCTCCCTCAATGGCCTTCACAAAACGGCTTCCCAGTCCCTGGATCCCGTAGGCTCCCGCCTTATCCATAGGCTCCCCTGTGGATATATACCAGCTGATTTCCTCCTCTGTCATGGAATAAAACCATACCTGCGTACACTCGTGGAATGTATGCTGCCGGGTTCTGCCCTGGCTGTGATGGTACAATGTCACGCCGGTGTATACCTGATGCCGCCTGCCCGACAGCCGTCTCAGCATCTCTGCCGCGTCCTTTGGGTCGGCGGGTTTTCCCAGAATCTGTCCGTCCACCGCCACCAGGGTATCCGCCCCGATCACCAAAAGTTCCTCCTCATTTCCATTGGCACCTGAATGCCCTTCGGAAACTGCTTCCGTACTGACCAGTGTCTGCTCTCCAACAGCTTCTCCAACACAGGCCCCTGTGCACTCCCGGGAAATATCCGGCCGCAGCTTCCGCAGTACATCCCAAGCTTTCTGGGCCGATAATTGTTCCACCACCTTTGCAGGCTCCGTCTCCGTGACGCGTTCCTCCACGCCGCTGACCAACACACTATAGTCTAACCCCAACCCTGTCAGAAGTTCCCGCCGCCTGGGAGATCCAGATGCCAACACAATTTTCATAAGAGTCCTTCCTAAGATCAAATGTTCTGTCGCTTCAGTAAACTGCACTGACGCCACAGTCCTTGTTCTCCAACCAATCTCTATACTTTTGTATAATATTATATGTCATATAGTATTGGCTTGAATATACTATACGACATATAATATGCTTTGTCAATGGATTTTTTGATAAATAAATATAAAAAATTCATAAAACAGAGCCATGACAGATATACTCTGCCATGGCCCGGAATGTATCTGCCCGAAAGTCTCCTCCCAGGCACATCTCCCTGTATGCGTCCCTCGAAGGTCTCCTTCCAGACGTATCCTCCTGAATGTGTCCCCCTGAAAATCTCCTCCTGAACACATCCTCCCGATTGCGTCCCACTGAAAATCTCCTCCTGAACACATCCTCCCGATTGCGTCCCCCTGAAAATCTCCTCCCGGACACATCCTCCCGATTGCGTCCCACTGAAAATTTCCTCCCAGACGCATCCTCCCAATTGCGTCCCCCTGAAAGTCTTCCCCTGTCACTCCCGAATTCCTCAGTATTTTAACGATGTACCTCGGGCACAAATCTACGGCTCTCACCCGCCGGATCCTGAACTGCTTCCCTGGCCTCCCGTCGGGCCTCTCCGCAAAAATATTCCTGAGACACGAAGCGTTCCTTCCCCCTCTTATCCACCTTGGCGTAGACGCCGTCAGACTGCAGCACATGGGCCTTCACATTGTCCTTAAGCTGGGCCTTCAAAATATCATACAATTTCTCCTTTAACGCCGGTTCCTCCACCGGGAACAGGATTTCCACCCGGCGCTCCAGATTCCGGGGCATCCAATCCGCGCTGCCGCAGTAAATCTCCTCGTTCTCCCCATTCAGGAAATAGAAGATCCGGCTGTGTTCCAGGAAATTGCCCACAATGGACCGCACCGTGATATTCTCGCTGACTCCCGGGATGCCGGTCTGCAGACAGCAGATCCCCCGAACGATCAGTTCGATCTTTACACCGGCGCAGCTGGCCTTATACAGCGCGGCAATCACATCCCTGTCGCACAGGGAGTTCATTTTCGCGATAATATGGGCCCCCTTGCCCGCCCGGGCGTAACCCGCCTCTCTGTCAATCAGATGCAGGAACCTGTCTTTGAGCCACAGGGGGGCCAGGGACAGCTTGTTCCAGCCCAGAGGCTCCGAATAGCCGCTGAGCATATTGAATACAGCTGTGGCATCCTCGCCGATCATCTCACTGCAGGTCAGCAGGCCCACATCCGTGTACAGCTTGGCGGTGGCGTCATTATAATTGCCGGTGCCCAGATGCACATACCGCCGAATGCCGTCCTCCTCCCTGCGCACCACCAGTGTAATCTTGCTGTGGGTTTTCAATCCCACCAGGCCGTAGATCACATGGCATCCCGCCTTTTCCAGCATCTTGGCCCACACGATATTGTTTTCCTCGTCGAAACGGGCTTTCAGTTCCACCAGCACCGAGACCTGCTTGCCGTTTTCCGCCGCCTGGGCCAGCGCCGCTATAATAGGAGAATGGCCGCTGACCCGGTACAGGGTCTGCTTGATTGCCAGCACCTGGGGATCCCGGGCCGCCTGGTGAATAAATTCGACCACTGGCGTAAAAGTCTGGTAGGGATGGTGCAGCAGCACATCCCCTTTTCTGATCTGGGCAAAAATATCACAGCCGGAGGGAAGCTGGGGTACGGGCTGGGGTTCATACCCGGGGGTTTTCAGCTTTTCAAAGCCTTCCAGACCATACATTTTCATCAGAAAGGTCAAATCCAGGGGACCGTCAATGAAATACAGATTCTGTTCCCCCATGTGAAGTTCCTTGCGGATAATCTTCAGCAGCCGCTTGTCAATATCGCTCTCCACCTCCAGGCGGATTACCTCGCCCCACTGCCGCTTTTTTAACTGCTTCTCAATCTCCTTGAGCAGATCCGCCGCCTCGTCTTCCTCAATACTCAGATCCGCATTGCGCATAATTCGGAAAGGATGGGCACAGATCACATTATAGTTCAGGAACAGCTTGTGAATATTCCGCTCTATAACCTCCTCCAGCAGGATCACCTTCAAAGGGCCTTCCCCACCCTCTTCCATCTCCCTGGGAAGCTGCACGATCCGGGGCAGCACACTGGGCACCTGCACCGTAGCAAATTCCAGTTCCTCCGGCTTGTGCTTTTTTTCCACCAGGGCCCCGATGTTCAGAGACTTGTTGCGGATCAGCGGGAAGGGCCTGGAGGAATCCACAGCCATAGGCGTCAGCACCGGGTATACATTCTCTTCAAAATATCGGTCGATATAAGACGCTTCCTCCCTGGACAAATGCTCATGCTGGCGGATCACCCGCAGTCCGTTCTTTTCCAGCAGCGGAAGCAGGCTCCGATTATAAGTGGAATATTGGAGCCCGGCCAGTTCGTGGATGGCCGCGTCTATTTTTTCCAGCTGCTCCTGGGGCGTCATGCCCGCAATGTCCTTCT
Organism: Lachnospiraceae bacterium; assembly: GCA_011959105.1. Lineage (GTDB taxonomy): Bacteria > Bacillota > Clostridia > Lachnospirales > Lachnospiraceae > Acetatifactor. The sequence goes on from BLLU01000067.1 coordinate 34,391, forward strand.
TGTTGTATCCCGCGTTCACCATGTCCTTCAGCGATGCTACCCGCACCATAAAAAACTCATCCAGATTGGATGCGGTGATACTCAGAAATTTCAGTCTTTCAAACAGGGGATTTCCCTTGTCCCTGGCCTCGCTGAGCACCCTGTGGTTAAACAGGATCCAACTCAGTTCCCGGTTGTTGTAATATTTGGGGTTGGTAAAGTCTGTCTCTGCCATAGTTCTCTCCAATTCCTTTTTGCATTGTTTCATGCCGCTCGCTACATGGGTTTCTTCTGCTTAATCACAGGCTGCACACTGAACACTTCCTGAAAAAAGTCGGCCCGGGCATCAAAGATTCCCCTCTCCAGGGTAATGTCCTCCGGGGTCTCCACCATCAGCACCAACTGCTCTTCCTTCAGGGTCGCTTTGACGCCTTTCAGTTTCTGCTTGTGGCTCCGGTCCAGCGCATTTGCAATCCGCAGGATGGCCGTAAGTTTGGCCACGGTCAGGTATGCCCCCTCGGTGAGGGCCGTCCCCTGGGTCTTGATCCGGTCATAATAAATAAAAGGAGAATGGTTAAAACGCACCACGCTGGCCACTATCTCCCGTTCCATATGGGAGAGACCGATCATCTCCGTGGCCATGATAATCTGATACGAAGTCTCCCCGATGTTTACCATGCTGATATATTTTCCGCAGTCGTGGAGCAGCGCCGCAAGCTGCAGATACAGTCTTTCCCTCTTTCCCAGACCATGTACTTTTTTCATGCTGTCAAAAATGGTCAGTGTGATGTTCTCCAGCGTCTCGGCCCGTTTGCGGCTGCCCTGGTAGCGCTTGCTGATGTTCATGGCGCAGGCCAGAATATCCTGATTAAAATCATGCTCGCTCTGCAGCAGCCGGTTCTGCTGGGCATACTCATAAGCCATGCCGTCGCTCAGCGTGATTCCCGGCGCCCAGATCTGCTGGGCCCCGGTGAGTTTCATGATCCGCTTCATGATACAGGCGCTGATGAAGGTCAGGTTTACCGCCTCCTCGGGAATATCCAGCATCCGCACAAGTTCTGTCATGGGCCGGGTGCGCAGCTTCTGGATAAACTGCTCATAATCCCCCAGACTCACCAGTTCGTTTTTCCGGCCTGCGCCGGCGGCCTTTCTGCCCACCCACACAGACAGGTAATCGTCCACCACAACGATGGTCTTGATCTCCCGGTCCTTCAGATACAGCTTTTTGTAGGTGGCCAGCTGGGCGCTGACAATCTCATCGATCAGCTCCTCCCTCTGGCTGCTCCGGGTGTTCATATGATGCAGCAGTTCCTGGAGCCGCAGCACGCCGATGCGCAGATTTTGCGTGGATACCAGCGTGTCATTGTCAAAGAGGGAAATCTGGATGCTGCCCCCGCCGATATCCACAATGGCAGTCCCTTCCCCGATCAGGGAATGAAAAATTTCCCCTCTGAAAGCGATGGCCTTATAGTCCAGGAAGCGCTGTTCGGAATTGCTCAGGACTTCCACCCGGATGCCGGTGCGCTGGCGGATCTGATCCAGCACAATGCCCGTATTCTCGGTCTCCCGAATGGCACTGGTGCCATAGGCCCGGTAATTTGTCACCTTATAGGAATCCATCACATGGGCAAACTCCGACAGCACCCGGCACAGTTCGTCCATCTTGTCGTGGCTGATTTTGCCGCTGCCATATGTGTCGCTCCCCAGGTCCACCCGCTGCCGGATATGCTCAATCACCCGGCCCTGGCTTTTTCCGGAAAATTCAAAAATCTTCAGAGAGAGTTCAAAACTCCCCAGGTCAATCGCTGCGAATGTTTTTACGGCCACTGTTATTCTATCCTTTCTGCTGCAATGTATATATTACCCAAGCTCTGCCGCAGGTCTCACTTCCCGCGCTGTCCCAACAGATAATCCACAAACTGCTGGGCACTTCTGCCGGACAGGCCGCTGTGGGCCAGTTCCCACTTGTTGGCCTCGGCCAGCAGTTCTTCCCGGCCAAGCTCCAGGCCATGGCGCTGGGCCAGCGCCATCACAATCTCCTGAAACTCCCTGGGAGTGGGAGAGCCGAAATAGATGGTCACGCCAAAGCGGTACACCAGAGACAGCTTTTCCTGCACGGTATCGCTGGTGTGCATGTCCTGCCGAATCTCCTCTTTGTCGCTGAAATTCTCCCGAATCAGATGACGCCGATTGGAAGTGGCATAGATCAGAATATTCTCCGGCTTTTTCTCCAGTCCGCCCTCAATGACAGCCTTCAGGTATTTGTACTCCGTCTCATGTTCTTCAAAGCTGAGATCGTCCATGTATATGATAAATTTGTAATTCCGATTCTTGATCTGGCTGATGCACTCCTGCAAATCCTGAAACTGGTGTTTGTAAATCTCGATGATCCGCAGCCCCCGGTCATAGTAGGCATTGGCAATGGCCTTGATGCAGGAGGACTTGCCTGTGCCCGCATCCCCAAAGAGCAGACAGTTGTTGGCCGCCCGTCCCGCCACAAAAGCCTCCGTGTTATCCACCAGTTTCTGTTTGGGAATCTCATAGCCCACCAGATCATCCAGCCGCACATGGGCAATATTCAGGATGGGACGGATCTCCACATGGCCCTCCTGATCACGACAGACCCGGAAAGACTTGTGCAGACCGAATTTTCCCACGCCGTACTCCCTGTAAAACTGCGTCAGGGTGTCTTTCATCTCCTGGGCCGTGGCGTCCCGGCAAAATGCCTGGGCCAGTTCGCAGATCCGGGCGCAGATGCGGGTATTGTACACTCTGCTCTCCCGGCTGCTGCTGATATAATCCTCCACCAGAGCCCATTCCGGCGCCTGCAGGGTCCGGACCATTGGCCCAAAATCATAATCATAGAATTCCTTAAAAATACCGATATCATGCAGGGCCGCCTGATTGATGGTGCCCTCTATGGCTCCCCGGATCTCACAGCCGCAGCTATGGCTGTTCTCATCGTTCACCAGCAGATTGGCCAGATAGCAATGCCACAGATTGCCGTGAAAGCCATAGCTGCCCGCCTGGTCAATCAGCCCGTGGATGCACTGATAGAGCAGCGCCGAGAGATCCTCCCGGTTATAATATGCATCATCATAGTGTTTCATGAGCCAGGCCACATCATAGAGCAGCTTTTCTCTTTCCAGATTCCGATAAACGATCAGTTCCTGTTCTCTCATATTCGTATACTCCTGTTTTAGTCCCGGTATCCCCATTTTTTCCTTCGGTGTACTCACCCACCGGCACCCGGACTGCTAAGATTCAGCCTGCAGGGCAGACTAGTAATTTCCCAATATCTTCATATTCCGGGCCTCATCCCGCAGTCCCCGCAGCGCGTTCTTCACGGCGCTGTCTGCCAGATTCCCCTCAAAGTCGATAAAGAAACGGTATTCCCAACTGCGGTCCTCGATGGGCCTGCTCTCGATTTTGCACAGATTCAAGTTATTGTATATGAAATGGGACAGCATATGGTACAGGGATCCGCTGTGGTGAGGCAGTTCAAAGCAGATGCTGATCTTGGCTGCGTCCTTTCGGAAAATTTTCTGGTTGGTCACGATGATAAATCGGGTGGAATTGTCTTTCTCCTGGTTGACACCCTGCCGCAGCACCTCCAGCCCGTACACTTTGGCCGCGTACTCGCTGGCCACGGCGGCCTGGGACCTGTCCTGCTCCTCCGCCACCTTCTTGGCCGCGAAGGCATTGTTCTGCATGCTGATCTGCCGCCAGTCATGGCCGGACAGGAAACGGCTGCTCTGCATCAGGGACTGGGGATGGCTGTACACCATGCGGATATCCTCCAGCTTTGTCCCCGGCACCCCCAGCAGACAATGATTGATCTGCAGAATCTGTTCCCCCACAATATAATTCTCGAATTCCACCAGCAGATCGTATATTTCACTGACTATACCTGCCGTACTGTTTTCAATGGGCAGCACGGCAAAATCGGCGCTTCCCTCGTCGATGGCGCTCATGGCGTCCCTGAAAGTATCCACATGAAGGCTTTGGATCTCCTCTCCAAAATACCGGGTCATGGCCGCCTGGGAATAAGCGCCCTCTGCCCCCTGGAACACCACCCTGGCTCCCCGGGTTTCCAGTTCTTCCACCCGGATAAAGGGAAGCCTGCCCATATCGCCATGCTGCGCCAGCAGCTGATATTGAAGTTTGCGGCTCATGGACATGATCTGCTCGAACAACTCCTCCACCCCATGGCTGTTGAAATCATTGTGGGTCAGTGACCTGACCTTGGCCAGCTTCTCCATCTCCCGCTGCCTGTCAAACACCTTCTTGCCCGTCTCGATCTTATACTCCGCCACCCGGCCGCATATCTCCATCCGCTGCTCATACAGGCTGACGATCTGCCGGTCTATGGCGTCAATCTGTTCCCTCAGTTCCAATAAATCCATGAGAATTCCTCCGTTTATATCCAACTGTCTGTCTCCACGTCCCAAGGCGTATTTTCTCCGCCGCAGGGAACACGGCTCCCATATTAAACCAAATTTAGTTTACTCCAAAACCCACTTGATCGCAAGACCAACTATGTGATATATTCATAAAAGAAAGATTTTATTCCAAGGAGGCCCCTGTTCCATGTCGAAAAAAATAAAATATATCCTGATTATCACACTGCTTATCGCAGTATTTGCCGCATCACTGCTGGCCAACTGGTTCTTTGGCCGCATACCTGCAAATCCGCCCGGCACGGTGGGCAATACCCCGGGCAATATCAACAATGCCGGTCTGTTCTGCGAGTCTGAGGGCATGGTTTATTTCTCCAATCCCCTGGACGGCGGCAGCCTCTACTCCATGACCGCGGACGAACAGGACATCACCAAGCTGGGCAGTTCCCCCGTGCGCAATATTCTGGCCGGCGGAAAATATCTGTATTATTTCCAGACTGTGGACTCCGGTAATACCGGCCTGGGCTATGTGCTCAGCCGCAATGCCTTCAACCGCTGTCTGAAATCCGGCAAAGACGCCGTCTCCCTGGTCACAGATGTGGTGGTTTCCGGTCAGTTGGTGGACAATTACCTGTATCTGCTCACCGCCGGAGATCCCACTCCTGTTTTTTACAAGATTAAGATCGACAGATCCGACAAGCAGGTGCTGGCCGAATACCAGGTCAATCCCGCCTGTGCCCGGGACGGCATTATCTATTATAACGGAACCCAGAATAATCATTATCTCTATGCCCTGAATACCAACGGAGACACGGTTTCGGAAGTGTGGGCGGGTAACCTCTGGTATCCCTGCCTGGACGGCAGCTATATCTATTATATGGATGTGGCCAATGATTACCGGCTGTGCCGATATGACATGAATCAGAAAGTGGTGGAAGTGCTGACCAACGACCGGGTGGACTGCTTCAACGTAGGAGGCGGCTATATCTACTATCAGCACAGTTCTTCCACTTCTCCCGCACTGAAGGTAATGGGCACGGACGGTTCCAATCCCATGGTATTGGCAGAGGGTAACTACACCAATATCAATATAACCTCCCGGTATGTGTACTTCCAGGAGTTCGGCGAGGAGAGTTCCCTGTACCACAGCCCTCTGGGAAGCAGCAGTTACAGTTCCTTCTGACCGACAGTTCCGGGCGTCACTCAGACCCAAAAAAGGGGGCCGGCGGATCAACCCGCCAGCCCTTTTTTGATTCGATCAAACTCACTCTCCGAAAGTACCTTGCCCTCCGCCCTGTCTATGGCAGGATTACGCTGCATCAGCAGGGAAATCAGATGCTCCCCATTCTTCTGCGCGGCAGGTATGATGTGGTAGGTTCCTTTCTTGGAGAGGATCCCCACGGACAGAGTGTAAACGGTTTTCATCTTGCCTCCCGCATTCACCATGTCAGAGACACTGACCCAGTAGACGCCCGCAATATCGCTCATCTTCATCACACACAGATCCATCAGATTCTCATACAGTATGTAGTCTCTGGTCAGCACGCACTCTATCTGGGCTGTCTTAAGCCTGGCCCGGATGCAATCTGATTCCACCGCCTGTTCCGCAAAATCCCGGATCACGCTCTCCGGGTAGCCGCTGGCTTTCGCACTCTTCTGAATCCACTCCTCCGCTCCCATTTTTCTCCGGCGGATTCCCATTCTGATCAGCAGAATCCCCCCCAGGGCAAACAGCAGAGCCACGATCCACATAAATACGGCAGGCCCCACCATTCCCTCGGTATCTCCCTCCTTCACGGAGTCCATAAAAATCAGAAAGGTTATAAAACCCAGTCCGACCCCCATCAGCAAAATCACCAGTCCCAGAATCACCAGCGCAATACCGCCCTGCCGTCCCGACTTGGCTATAGCGGCAAAATAGCCCCTGGGATACTGTTTCTGCCTGTACTCCTCATCCACCGTGTAAAAAGCCTCTTTCATCATTTTCTCCTTTCCCGCATATCCTTGCGCCAACCTTAATGAATTTCCTTCCGTCTGCCTTTTCTTTTGTATCGCTCCCATCATTCCTGGGCAGAAAAAATTTCTCTCATTCCCTCCGTCATTCTAAGCGTGCCGTCCTCCTCCACCAGCAGAGCTTCCGCACCGTAGCTTTTTGCCAGATCCAGTCCCTGCTCCGAACCCAGGACAAAGCAGGCGGTGGAGAGAGCATCCGCCAGCAGGCCGCTGCCGCAGACAATGGTAACGCTGCACAGGCCGCTGCGGGCCGGATAGCCGGTGGCCGGATCAAGGATATGATGGTAACGCACTCCGTCCACCGTCACATAGCGCTCATAGTCCCCGGAGGTGGAAACAAATTGTTCCCCCGTCAGAGACAATACTCCCAGATAGCTCCCCTCTTCCCGGGGATGCACAATGGCCACTTTCCAGGGGCTGCCGTCCGGTTTCTGCCCATATGTCACCACACTGCCTCCCACCGCCACCACGGCCCCGGTGATTTGAGGCCGGCTGTTTAAGTATGCACGGACTCGGTCGCAGGCAATGCCCTTGCCAACTGCCCCCAGATCCAACTGCATCCCCGGAGGCAGCCAGATCCCATTCTCCGGGAACTGCACCCGGCCAAAGCCGGTATCTTTCAGAGCATCCCGCACCTGTCCCTCCTCCGGAATCCGGGAAAAGTCCGTCCCGTCCAGGTTCCACAGGCGGCTCAGTCTGCCCAAAGTTACATCCAGCGCACCGCCGCTGTCCATGGAAACTTGCCAGATCCGGGCCAGCGTCTCCCCCATGGCCGCAGACAGGGAAGCAAAGATCCCCTGCTCTCCCTGTCCAAGGGACAAATCCTCCCCGGCCTCCCCCTGGTCCGCCAGGGCATTGATCCGAGCCACTTCCGAACCTTCTATTCGCCAGGACAATTCCTGCTCTTCCAGTTCCTTCAGAATCCCCATGACGGAAGCGCACGGGGATTCCGGCAATTCCTCCCAATCCTCTTCCGATGCCGGCCACTCCGTCTCCTGTACATACAGCGTCTGGGACACTATGGTACCCATGGCCGTATCCACGCTGGTCTGCTGACGGATGGGAGCGGCGCCGCAGCCTGTCAGCGCAATGGCCAGCCCCCATGCAGCGCCCCTTACGGGCATCCCCCTATTCTTTTTTCTATGAATCTCCTGCTTCATTTTCCCTGCGCTTTCTGCTATACTGATATCCATAAGTCCTCCTGGGGTTCTCCCTTGGAACTCCGAAGGGGAACAACAATCGGAAGGGAAAAACCATGAATCATTTAACCAAGAGAGCCTGCCTGACAACTGTCGGCATTCTGCTAATATTGGCATTCTGTGTCCTGACCCTGGTGCTGCGGCAAAACGCCGGAAAGGCGGCAGCTTACACCGCCTGTGTCTATCTGGACGGCAGGCTTCTGCAGTCCATCCCTCTGGACCAGGTGGCGGAAAACCGCCGCTTTACCGTGGACGCCGCCGACGGAGGTTACAACATCGTAGAAGTCTCCCCCGGCGGCATCGCCATCGCGGAAGCGGACTGTCCGGATCAGATCTGCGTCAAACAGGGCCGGATCACGGACTCCCTGCTGCCCATTACCTGTCTGCCCCACAGACTGGTAATCGAGTTAAAGCCCGATTCTCCGGCGCCTTCCGGCGCCTCCCCTGACGCCGTTGCATACTGACCAAACCAAGATAAGGAGAAAAATCCCATGTCTACCCGCAAACTTACCGTTCTGGCCCTGTTTGCCGCACTGGCCCTGGCCATCTACTCTGCGGAAAGCCTGCTGCCACCCCCGATTCCTCTTCCGGGCATCAAGCTGGGGCTGGCCAATATCATCACGCTGCTGGTGCTGCACCTCTACCGCGCCAGGGATGCCGCCGTGGTGCTGCTGGCCCGGGTGCTGCTGGCCGGTCTGCTCTTCGGACAGGCCATGAGCCTGCTTTACAGCCTCTGCGGAGGACTGCTCTGCTTCGTGGCCATGACCCTTGCCAGCCGGATGCTGCACCGGCATTTTCCCGAACTGACCAGCATTCTGGGCGGTATTTTCCACAATATAGGGCAGCTTCTCATCGCCCTGCTGCTCACCTCCGTGCCGGGGGTTCTGGCCTATCTGCCCTACCTGCTGATCAGCGGTATCCTTACCGGGCTTTTCAACGGTCTGTGCGCCCGTTTTGCGCTGCGGTATCTGAGCCGGATCCTATGAATCTCCCTGTCTGCCGGATGCCAGCCGCGCATACATTTGTCCCATGGTCAGCCCCAGCACCGGATGTCTCACCCAGGGAGCAATCTCTGCCATGGGTCCCAGTACGAAATCCCTGTTCTGCATATCCACATGGGGAATGATTAGTTCCTCCGACTCCATCACCAAATCGTCATATAACAGAATATCCAGATCCAGGGTGCGGGGCCCCCAGTGCACTTCCCGCTTCCGGTCCGCTCCCTGTTCCACCTCATGCAGATACTCCAGCAGTTCCCGGGGCGTCAGCAAAGTCCGTATTTCCATAACCCCGTTTAAAAAATCCGCCTGTTCCACCCCGCCGTAAGGCGCGGTCTGCCGCCAGGAAGACACTTTTTCCAGGCGGATGTCCTGCCGCGCCTCCATAGCGTCCACTCCCATCTGCAAATACTTTTTCCGGTCCCCCATATTGGAACCCAGGGCCACATACACCCGGTGCCAGCCCCTGTGGATTTTTACCGACACACTTTCAAAGGGAAGGCCGATGGGAGCCTGGGGCTTACGGATCTCCACGTCCAGGGCCCTTACCAGAGGAAAGCATCCCAATACCTCCGCAGCCAAGTTCTCGGCCACCGTCTCAATCAGATCACAGATATGTTGCTGCATCCATTCCGTCACCAGATGGCATACCTCCCCATAGTGGGTGGAAAGCGTCAAATCATCCCGCTGCCCTGCCTTTCGGGTATCGGTGTATAACACCAGATTCACAAAAAAAGGCTGTCCCTTCTCCTTCTCCTCCGGGAAAACCCCATGGTGGGCGTAGACCTCCAGATTGTCAATGCGTATCTCATCCCATTTCTTCCCCATGCACATTTCATCGCCTTCTTTCCGTCTTATTCCCCAGACCGCACATTCCGTTAATCCGAATCCGGCTTTCTCTCCTCCAGAATGGCCCTGGCCATACGGATGGCCCGCACATTCTCTTTCACATCATGCACCCGCACGAAGGCACATCCTTTCAGCACCCCCATCACAGTGGTTACCAATGTACCTTCCAGCCGCTCCGTCACCGGCAGGTCCAGGGTCAGCCCCACCACCGACTTGCGGCTGGTCCCCAGCAGCAGCGGATACCCAAGAGCCCGCAGGGATTCCAGACGATGGATCACCTGCAGATTCTGCTCATAGGATTTGGCAAAGCCCACACCGGGATCCAGGATAATCCGATCCCTGCCGATTCCCGCCCGCAGGGCCAGTTCCACCGACTCGGCCAAGTCTGCCGCCACATCCTCCTGAAAATTCCCGTAGCCAAATTCGTTGATAACTTCTCCCGCCTGCGTCTGGGAGGTTGGATGACCTGCCTTCCGGCGGTTGTGCATCAGGCAGCAGGCCACGTCGTGCTCCCCGATGACCCGGGCCATCTCTTCATCCCACTTCAGGCCCCAGATATCATTGATCAGATCCACACCTGCGGCAATTCCCGCCTCCGCCACCTGGCTTTTGTAGGTATCCAGAGAGAGGGGCACGTCAAAACGGGCCTTTACAGCCTGGATATAAGGCATTACCCGCTCCAACTCCTCCTGGGGAGACATGCTGTAGTCCGATCCCGGTCTGGTGGATTCCCCTCCGATATCCAGGATATCCATGCCTTCTGCCAGCATCTCCTCCACATGTCCAAGGGCCCTGTCCATGCTGTTCCACTTTCCCCCATCGGAAAACGAGTCCGGGGTCACATTCAGTATGCCCATCACATAAGTTCTGTTTTCTACGTCAAATTCCCTGTTGCCGATCCTCATATGATTTTATCCTTTCCTCTTCACTCTACCATTGAATTTCCTGATTCTTCTTGACTGCCTTCCAATTACACTGACTGCTGGCCTGGCAGGCAAAACAGGCTCTGCTGGCCTTATCCGCCCGGTACAGAACGCCCGCCAGGTCCGCTCTTTTCTCTGTCCCGCTGTCCCGGTGCAGAGCAATGGCCTCCTCTATCTCCCGGATTTCTTCCGCAGTATAACCGCACTCCGCCAAAATCCCCGGCGCGATCCGGGCTCCGGCCTCTTCGTGGGGTATTCCCGTCCCATATTGCTCATGCCGCCCGATATCATGCAGCAGCGCCGCCCCATATAGCAGCTCCGCCGGTATCCCCAACCCCTCCTGCAGGTTAAGGATCATGCCGATCCGGGCCACATCCAAAAAATGCCCCATGTCATGATGGCAAAAAATTCGGTCTGTCTCCGCCGCCTGGTTTTTCCGCAAATGTTCTTGAAATCTCTGATTTCTCAGGATTCTGTTTATCCGCTCCATCCCAATCCCTCTTTTCTGAAATATCACGGGGCTGCAGCTCCTACAGACGCAGCATGCGGTACACCTGTTCCTGCAATGCGGCGTCCTCAAACGCGCCTCTCACTGCCAGGGTTACGGTGCTGCTGCCAGGCTTCCTGATTCCCCGCATGGTCATGCACATATGCTCCGCCTCCAGAACCACCATTACGCCTCCGGGCTGCAAATATTCCATGACGGCGTCCGCGATCTGCCCCGTCATCTGCTCCTGAATCTGAAGCCTGCGTGCATATACTTCCACTGTCCGGGCCAGCTTGCTCAGACCCACCACCCTGTCCTTGGGCAGATAGGCTATATGCGCCCTGCCGTAAAAGGGCATCAGATGGTGCTCGCAAGTGGAAAAAAAAGTGATATCCCGCTCCAGTACAATACCTGCGTTCTCTGCGGTAAATACCCTGGTCAGATGCTCCCCTGCCGTCTCTTCCATCCCGGCGAAGATCTCCTCATACATCCTGGCCACCCGGTCGGGGGTGTCTGCCAGACCTTCTCTGGAAGGATCCTCGCCAATCCCCTCCAGCAACAGCCTCACGCCCTGCTTTATTTTCTCCTGATCTATCATACCATCAGCCCTTTCCGATCACACAATCCACTGCGCGGCAGACGCTTACCGCTTACCGCTTCCCGCTGCGCCGCTCCATGATCTCCATCAGCCTTCCCAGATAGGACAGGGAGCCAAACGCCAGAATCACATCCTCCCTGTCCGCCAGCAGATGGCTGATTTCCACCGCTTCCTCCAGACTGTCCACAGCCGTCACCCGGGGATGTACTCTGGCCACCTCCCGGGCCAGTTCATAACTGCTCATGGCCCTGGGATTGTCCGGAGGGGTCACCGTGAGTATCTGGTCCGCATAGCCTGCGGTAAGCTCTATAATCTTTTCATAAGCCTTATCTTTCAATATCCCCATTATAAAGATAATCCGTCTGTTTGTAAAATAGAATTCCATGGACGCCGCCAACTTTTTCGCTGCATCCTCGTTATGAGCACCGTCCGCCACAAAAAGAGGCTTTTTACCCAAAACGGTGAATCGCCCCGGCCAACGGGTCTCCCGAAGCCCCTGCCGCAGCGCCTCCTCTGAAATGGCATAACCGCAATCGGACAGAGCGCGGCACACCTCCACAGCCAGCACCGCATTATGGACCTGAAACTGCCCTGCCAGGCCAATCTCCAGATCTTTCAGGGAATCATAGTCAAAACGCTGCCTCTCCAGACCATAGCGTACCCTCTTAGCTTCTCTTCCGTCCGCCACGGTAAGGGGAATCTGCAGCCGCCGGGCCCTTTCACGGATTACCTCCATGGCCTCCTGCTCCTGGAACATGGACACCGCCAGGCAGCCCGGCTTCAGGATACCGGCTTTCTCCTCCGCGATGGCCGCCAGGCTGTTTCCCAGGTACTGCATATGATCCATGCTGACGGAGGCCAGCACCGCCACCCGGGTATTGCGGATCACATTGGTGGCATCCTCTCTGCCGCCCATACCGGTTTCCAGTACCACCAAATCACAGTTTTCCCGGAGGAAATAGAGGAATCCCATGACCGTCTCCACCTCGAAAGGCGTGGGATGAGGCAGGCCGTCTTCCACCATACTGTCGCAGACCTGCCGCAGTTCCTCCACCAGACCGCACAGAGCTTTCTGGGTGATATTCCTCCCGTTTACCTGAATCCGTTCCCGGTAATCCCGGACGGTGGGGGAAATATACCGCCCCACCCGGTATCCGGCACAGCGCAGCACCGTGGACACATATGCCAATACCGAGCCTTTGCCGTTGGTGCCTGCGATATGGACAAATTGCAGCCGATCCTGAGGATCTCCCAGGCGCCGGCACAATTCCCGGATGGAGTCAAGCCCCGGTACAATGCCATATTTTTTTAAAGAATCTATATACTCCAACGCTTCCTGATACTTCATCCCGCCTCTTCCTCCCGGCTCCGCCGGGTATTTTCCCGTCTTCTGGATATTTCAGCCCCGGGCTGTTCATACTAATAACCGATATGCGGAGACATGCCGCCTGCGGCAGCCTTTTCCGGAAAGGATCGGTAATCAATATGCATAAATTTCTAAACGATTTTATCCACTGCGGCATCCTGGGCTGGTGCATGGAAATCACCTTCACCGCCATCAGCAAAATCCGCCGCAGAGAATTTTCCCTCCAAGGCAGCACCTCCATCTGGATGTTCCCCATCTACGGATGTGCCGCCCTGCTGGCCCCCATATTCCGTTTTATGAAAAATAAGCCTGTGGCAGTGCGGGGACTGACCTACATGTCCATGATCTTCTCCATGGAGTTCCTCAGCGGCACCCTGCTGCGGCGCAAATCCCTCTGTCCCTGGGACTATGGCCGTTCCAAATGGAACATCGGCCGGGTCATCCGCCTGGACTTCGCCCCCTATTGGTTCGGGGCCGGACTGCTGTTTGAAAAATTGCTCACAAAACCGGAGGAAGGGTGATCTCCTCCCCTTCCCCTGTTCGGATCACGCTATTAACCACCGCTCTGCCCCGGTGGTGTCCCGGGGATTCCCTGACTTAGATCCTACTCCGCGTCGTTCACATCCTGCATATCCCCGGAACCGATGTCCAGCATATTTACCGTGCGCCTCTTGATCCTGGCTTTCTCGGACATCTCCAGAATAAATTCCTTTACCGCCCGGGCATTCTTAATGTGAACCAATTCCAGCCTGGGATCTGTGGTATCCCCGGTGAAACAGATCACGGTTCCCAGCCGGAACATCTTCTCCATCAGAGTGGCGGTGAGCTGCACATCCTGCACCTTGTACATATAACAGTCGTTTTCCACGGTCTTGAGCAGGCCCGTGTCAACAGTGATCATATCCTCCTTGATGGTGTACTTGGTAAATGTAAAGGGCAGGCCAAAAAATAACCAGCGTTTTCTTTCCACAAATTCCATATGCCTTATCCTCCCGGATTCTTATTTTTTGAAAATCTATCTACAATATACTCGAAAAGTCGTAGAATTGCAATCCTCTTTACTGTTTTTCCCCCACGAAAAAAAGCCGTTCCGGCACAGTCACGCAGAAACAGCTTTTCCCTGATCATACACTTTACTTGAGGAACAGATGCCTACTCGGCCTTGTCCTCCTTCTTATCTTCGCTCTTTTCCTCCAGCTTTTTCAAAGCCTTAGCCGCATATTCCCTGCCGCCGACGCCAAATGCAATGGCAAACGCCACGGCCAGAGCCGCCACGATCAGGAAGAACGCATCGTTCACAATGCCGGCCGCAATGCCAAGCTGGCTCAGAACCATAAACACGCCCACCACCAAGATAGCTGCTTTTGCCACCACAGCATAAGTATTCATACCGCTCTTGCGCAGTGCCTTCTCCACCATGGAACTTGCGATCAAAGCTGCCGCCAGAATCAGCACGGCCGCCAGGGCCTTGGGCATATAGGCGATAACCGAAGCGCCGACTTCCGTCAACACATCCAGCTTGAGCACGTTCAGCCCCTCTACCACAAAGAAAATCACCACCACGGCGTACACCACACCGCCGGTCACCTTGGACAGTACAAACTTCTGGCTCTTCTCATCCAGCAGTCCCTGCAGCTTGGCATCCAGCCCGGCGGAAGCGATCAGCTTGGTAACGATCTGGCCCACCAGCTTGCCGATCATGCAGCCGATCACGATGATAACCAGGCCGATCACAATGTTGGGGATAAAGCCGATCACACTGTTTAACATGCTGACTGCCGGCACGGAGATAACCGTGATATTCAGCACATTCAAAGCCATAATCACCGTGGGAATCAGGATCAGTACATACACGATGTAAGCCAGGGTATTGGACAGCTTGTCCGCATTCTTCACCTCGATACCGGCCTTCTCCTGAATCTTATTCACATTCAGCTTGTCAAAGACAGGCACCAGCAGCTGGCGCACCAGTCTGGCAATCAGATTGCCCACCATCAACACGATGGCCGCCGCCACCAGATTGGGTACATAGCCCCAGATGGTGTTCAGGATGTTGCTGATGGGAGCCATCACACTGCCCAGTCCCAGTGCGGAAAAGATGCCGGGCACGAACAGCAGGAACACCAGCAGATATACCAGCTTGCCAATGAATTCCCTCCCGCTTCCGGGCTTGTCCGCGTTATCAACCTTGGCCAGCACGTCTTTCAGCTTGGTCTTGTCCACCAGCTTCAGTACCAGAGATTTCACGATGGCCGCCGCCACAAAGGCGATCACCAGAATCAACGCGGCGGCAATGATGGACCCCACCCCGCCCAGGATACGACTCAATAAATCTGTCAAAAAATTCATTTGTTTCCCTCCTTCAATAATTGTTTCAACTTTTTTTGGAATCATTTTAATTCCATGCACCTAGGATTATAGCATACATTGTCCCAAAAGAAAACTTATTTTTTGGAAAATTCTGTCAAATCTGTAATTTGCAACCACAATTCACATCGACAGCTATAGCAGGTTGCCCTTGGAATTTTTATTTTCCTCTGTTCTTTCACATCTGTTTTTGCTATAATAAAGCCGTAATTTTATTGAAAACAGATACCCGCCGAGTCCGCGAAGGCTTCACAGGCCGACCGCCTGCATCCTGTGCCCTGGGGAAGATGCGGGAGTTTGAAGGATCCGAAAATCAGAAGGAGAATCGAATGAACGAGAATCTGCAAAATTTATGCAATCGGTACATGGACTACATTCTGGAGCAGCTAAACGCTCTGCT
Source organism: Lachnospiraceae bacterium (assembly GCA_011959105.1). Taxonomy (GTDB): domain Bacteria; phylum Bacillota; class Clostridia; order Lachnospirales; family Lachnospiraceae; genus Acetatifactor. The sequence goes on from BLLU01000067.1 coordinate 49,970, forward strand.
GGCTATTGACAGCCCCACCGGCTACACCCGGCAGGTCAGCGATTATCTGGCAGCGGAATATACCCGCCTGGGCTACGCCCCCAGACTGACCCGCAAAGGAGGCGTGCTGGTGGACCTGGGCGGCAGCGGCAATGCCGCTCTGGTGATGGCCCATGTGGACACGCTGGGCGCCATGGTGGCGGAGGTTAAAGACAACGGCCGCCTGCGTCTGACCCCCTTGGGCGGTCTCAATGCCAACAATGTGGAGACGGAAAACTGTACCCTTCGGACCCTGGACGGCCGCAGCTATGAAGGGACCATCCAACTGATGGATGCCTCCTTGCATGTCAACGGCAAATACCAGGAGACCGGGCGCAGCTTTGAAACCATCGAACTGCTGCTGGATGAGCCGGTCCGCTCCAAAGAGGAAGTGCTGGCCCTGGGAATCACCAACGGGAGCTATGTATGCATCAGCCCCAGAACCCGGATCACGGATTCAGGCTATATCAAGAGCCGCTTTCTGGACGATAAGCTGAGTACCGCCATTCTGCTGGGCTATGCCCGCTATGTAAAGGAAGAGCAGATTGTCCTGACCCGGAAAGTCTACCAGCACATCACCGTTTTTGAGGAAGTTGGCCATGGGGCCTGCGGTTCCGTCCCCGAGGAAGTGGAAGAAGTGCTGTCCGTAGACATGGGCTGCGTGGGCAGCGGCCTGGAATGCACCGAGCGCCAGGTGTCCATCTGCGTCAAAGACAGCCACGGACCCTATCACTATGAAATGCTACAGGCGCTGGTGCAGGCCGCAAAAGACAATGAAATAGACTTTGCCACAGATGTATACCCTTATTATGGCTCCGATGCGGATGCCGCGCTGGACGCCGGAACGGATGCCCGCCACGGCCTGATCGGCCCCGGGGTATATGCCTCCCACGGCTATGAGCGCTCCCATAAAGACGGGGTGCGCAATACTTTCGCATTGCTGAAAGCCTATCTGGGATAATAATTACTCTCCAGCCATCTGGCCACGCCGTCGCTGTCATTGCCTCCAATCACCGCCGTGGCCATGGCTTTGAGTTCAGGAACCGCATTTTCCACCGCGTAGCACTCGTCCGCTATCTCAAACATATCCATGTCGTTTTTGCCGTCTCCGAACACCACCAGGCGATCACAGCCCAACAGTTCTTTGAGCCGGATAACGGCATGGGATTTGGACGCTTCCGGCGGCATGATCTCCAGCCATTGATCCCCAGTGTATATTTCTGTCTGAAAGACGCAGTGATACCCGTCTTTGTATTTTTCATACAGCGGTTCCAGTTTCTCCTTTTCGTCAATGCAGGTAAGATAAAAGATTTCGCCCCGGCACAGTTCCTTCCCGTCCGCCACCCTGCGCGTTCTGGGATCTCCTCTTCTGCTCTCCAGAAAGCGTGTCATGCCCGGCGTGCACAGAGAAGGCACATAGGAAAACTTTTCCCGGCCCTCCAGATAGGCATAGACAATGGGATACACGCCCTTTGCTGCCAAATTCTCCAGTACCTCCCCGATCTCGGGCCCAAAAAAATTCTTGAGGCAGGGGGCTCCGTCCCTGCCGTCCACCAGGGCCGCGCCATTATAAACCACCAGGGGGATATCCGTCCGCAGCCCTGCCGTAACTTTGCAGGCCGTCAGATAAGACCTGGCTGTGGCATAGGAGAACAGCATGCCCCTCTCCACCAGTGCGTTAATGGTCCGATTGGTGTATTCCGAAGTCCTGGCATCACTTCGCAGCAGAGTGCCGTCCAGATCGGATATGTATAGGTTTTTCATGAAAATAACCTCCCACTATAAACGGTGAACATTTAAATCAGATTTAGTGTTTTGAGAGTAAACGCAAAGACTCTATCCCTAAGTCTGCAGGAGAACGCCAAATATTCCACTACATGTTCTTATTTGGCGCTTATGATTTAATTTTTTCTAAAGATCTTTCTAAATATTTCTTTAGACGTTTTCTCTTCCGAAAACAGAATATCCATATCCTCGGTAAAAATCTCCCTTACTTTTTCAATAAGTGGTATCAATTTGCTTATATCATACTCCTCATCACTATTATCTTCATCCTCTCCCCATTCACCTACTTTTTCGACTTTAGGCTTATAGTGAACAATGCTATTTCTAAAACTACATACTTTATGTATATCACTAACTATACTTGGTTCCATACACCTTGAAGTAGTTAATTTATATAACCATGTAAGTTTATCTTTAATAGAAATTCCTTTCATACAAGATGAATATTCTCTATTGGATAACTCATACTTGTTTAGCAAAATCTTATGATAAAATTCATTAGTAATTTGTTCAAAACATATTCCTGCCAGAGCAATTGCAACATCCTTTTGTCCTAAACACACTGCGTTTTCTACTGCCTTCACAAATTCATCACCTATCACAATTGCAACATTCATTAATTCTAATTGTCCTCTGTCCAAGAATGAAAATACTTCTCGCTTTATTTCTTCATCACTAGAGTTTTCTGTAATTTTCTCTTCTAATAATAAATTAGAAATAATAGCAGGCACAAATATTTCTACTATTGATTTATCAATCTCTTCCATGTACTTTACCTTCTTTTATCAATATTCACAAGCCATCGGTATCAGTTCTATTCCAACACTTACTGGAATTTACTTTTAACTCTTTTTCTAATACATTCGTTGCATTTCCACAACCTCCACACGGCACGATACCTGCCGAAGTATTCTTTAGTAAGCACTGAGCCGCCATTTTTCAGACGCTCGTCATCCATGGCCCAACCTTTGATGGTGTAGTCCTTAGCGATACCGTTGGCCCATTTACGAAACTGCACGGCTCGTTCATTGCTTACCTTAAAGCCAACTGTGATAATCATTCGAAAATACTTTCAACATCCTATCAAGTATCATTTTCACCTGTCCGGCTTCGTATCTTCTCATAATTGAATCATTGCAAAAATGGTGCTCTCAAAGATTAATGACATTCTGTATAACTACAAGTTTTCTTCATTCTCCATTTCAGTCATCCTTCTTACAGTCAAAGTAAGCTCTCGCAATTCCATCCAACTGCGTTGCGATATCCTTAAACGGCAAATTCAAATCCAATGTTTTAACCGCTATCTGATTGCCATGCATCTGATACATATTATCAGGCTGTATCTCTTCTTCCGTTTTAGCATACAATAACATGCCAGAAACTTTGTGTTCTTCATCTCCAAAATCATAATCACGATTCTTAACATAGGTAAAAATCTGATACATATTATTTGAATGAAGTGTGTGCTTGTCGTACCGTGTTTGTGTCGTATGACTGTAGTGCTTGGCATCAATAATAAGGACAGTATTATCCTTCTGTAAGTGAATATCACTCTGCATAACCGGCAGCATTTTCCTGATGCCATCATCTACAGACCAAGGAATCTGTGAAGCACTGACTTTCAGTTCTGGATAGTGTCGGCTGTAATATTCCAGAATAAACTTCTCATACAGTCTGCACATACGCTGCTCATCAGCAAATGACGCCAACCTATAGTCTCCGGCGTCCGTTGTAATAAGCATTCCCTCAATAATTAGCTGACAGATACTAATCAGCATCCTATAGGTTTGATTATTGCGCTGAAATCTTATAAATGACCATCTGATGGATGTCGGCTCCAAAGTATCAACATTGGAGAAGAACAACATCTTCTTTCTTAAGTCATCTTTGTACTCGGACTTTACCTTTGCATTTCTCAACAGCAATGTAACCGTTGTTTTAATAATCCGGTTAAAGAGATTATTTTCAGACAGCTCATCAAAATCACAGGTCAGAACTCGTTTGTGAGTTAGACGGTTCTTTATTGTGCCGGGCATATTTATTTTACCACGCATTGCAGGAAGTTCTTCCTGGCGGTTTATGTACTCTCTATATAAGCCCTGCTTCAACTGGATACCGATTCCTTTTGCAAGGATAGCGGCTAAAAGATCATACATCTCATCAAATGATTCAACCGCTACCTCCTCATAGTTCTCTTGATTCAATGTCTGAAACGCATAGGACAGCATATGATATATATTGTTTATTATTATGGTTTTATCCTTTGTCATTGAAATATACCGTGCAGGATATTCTCCCAACGCTGCAGCTTTGCACTCTCATCAAACCAGTACTCACTGACCTGTCCCCGCCAGCATAGACACCTAAAACGAAAGGATTCTATCCGGTTCTTAGTTTTACTCGTTTTTTCTAACTTTTACATCTACACGGGCTGTCGGAAAGGAACCCGCTCCCGACAGCCACACCCGCGTAAAGATTTATTCAAAAGCAGCTAAGCCACTTTCAAATCTCTCTGGTGTATCCGGTAATACTCTTCCGGCGTCAGATAACCGTTTGCTTCATGGATCCGTTTTCGGTTATAAAATATCCATATGTACTCAAATACTGCCCTCCTGGCTTCCTCCCGGGTGCGGAAATGCTGTCCGTTTAACCATTCCTGTTTTAACTTCCCTAGAAGCTCTCCATCGGCGCATTGTCCCAGCAGTTCCCCTTCCGGCTCATGCTGCTGATGAATCCATGCTCCTTTGCCAGTTCCTGATAATCTAGTGAGCAGTACTAGCTTCCCCTGTCGGAGTGCAGGATACAGCCCTTTGTAATCTTTGTATGGTGGGTGGCATCCTTCAGTGCAGATATCACCAGTTCTTTTGTCATACGTCCGTCCATTGCCGTGCCGACTATCTTATCCCCGCAAAGATCCATGACCCCGGCAAGATAAAGCCAGCCTTCATCCGTTGGAATATAGGTAATGTCACTTACCATTTTCTGGCCTGTCGGCAGTAAAATCCCTGTTCAGGATATTTTCCGCCACTGGAAGGTTATGCTTTGAATTGGTTGTTGCTTTATACTTTTTATGGCTTTTTGACCGTATGCCGTTTTCACGTATGATGCGTTCGACCCGCTTATGGTTGACCGGCATTTGTGATTTTCGGTTTATTTCATGGGTTATTTTTCTGCTTCCATAGGTGTTTTGTGATGCCTCGTGAATCCCTATGATCTCTTGCAGAAGGGCTTCATTCTCTATACAGCGCAGACTTTTGGAACGTTTGCGCCATGCATAATAACCGCTTTTTGAAACCTGAAGCCACTGCGCCATCTTCGCGGTCCGGTATCTGGAGCGGTTCTGCTCCATGTAAAGGTACCGGATCACTTCAGGTTCTTTGCAAAGAAGGCGCTTGCTTTTTTTAGGAATTCATTTTCCTCTTCCAGATCCTTTATGCGCTTTTTGAGGGCACGCAGTTCGGCATCTTCCTGATGGAGATTGCCGCTGCCCACAAATGGTTCTGTGGGATGTTCCTTAAAGCGGGACATCCATGTATACAGGGTATTTACGTTAACACCAAGCTCCCTTGCAACCTGTGCCGCAGGTACGCCTGACTGCACCCTCTTACATGCCTCTTCCTTGAATTCGATATTGTACGTCTGTGCCATAATCTTTCCTCCTGACTCTGCTGGATAGATTATACCACTCGTTCTATATGTCTATCAAATGGGGTATAAGGCACTGCTACAATCCTTCTTTTCAGATAATCAATCCTGCTCACTTCATGAAATCTTCTACTTTTTTCCGGATCCTCCGCTTTTAGAGCGGCATAAGCAGATTTAAGATGGATATATACAAACGGAATGTGGCTCCATGTCTGACCAAACTGCTCCGAAAACATAAGAAACTGATTCCTTATCTTATCCAGCCGATCCATGTCAAAGCGTTTGTTCACATCTCGCAATGCCAGCTTCAAACTCTTTTCCTCTGCTATAGAAGCCTTAACATTCATGATACATATGATCGGTTTTCCAAGGTTTACAATTCTACTAAAGCATTCTGCTTCCGCGACCTGCGGTGCATCATCTGTGATCAGGAGCAGGATCAGATCGGCAGTCTTAGCCGCTTCAAACGCAATCTGTTCATCATCTTCACCTTCAAAAGCTCCAATTCGTGGAACATCGGTGATTTCAAGTCCATTCCACATATACTTGCGAACGTCTCTGGTTGTACGCTGAGATCCTTTTCCGATAGACGAACCATCCCCTTCGGTCAAAATCTCCATAAGCGTGGATTTACCAGCCATAGTCCTTCCAAAAAGCGTTACAGAAAACTTTGAAAGATTCTCTCTTAGGTTTTGCAAATCCTCCTTAAAAGCAAACGACAGACGATTAAATGCATCTCTGATCTCCACCAACTGTACTTCCAATAGTTCTGTAGCCTCCGGTGCATAACACGGAAAACTATTGAAATCGATAATAGTGCTCTGTACATTCTCTTGTGCTGAAGCCAACGCCCTATTCAAATTCTTTTCTTGTGCTGAAACTATTTTATATCCAGTCTTAGCCTACTTATTACATTCCTTCAGCACCTGCTTCAAGTTTGTTTCTTCCATGTTACCTCACATGCTATAGATTCACTATTCTTCCAAACTTACCCCGTAACTGTTAATCGTCTGCTCAGATCCTTTATCTGATATAGTCTTCTCCATAGCTCCCTCAATTACTGTCATAATGGCCTTGGCTCTGTCAATAAAGTATGTGTCAAAATCATCATTGATGAATGCATCGTAGTTTACAAGGTGCGATTCTACCCTGGATTTCAGCTGTTCCTCATCAATTTGCGCAGCCTTCATAATCTTCTGACTGTACTTGCTCGGAGCCTCCCCACCGATCTGGCGATTAGATTCCGGGAGCAGCGGAGTCTTATTGATAATTGAATTCCACTTGGCTTTCGGATATCCCTGCTTGATACAGTATGCTTCCGGGAAGATGTGATGGATATCTGGAGATTCATCCATACTCTTAACGATATCCATTGTGGTGCCCTTCATAAAATCTCTGCAACTCTCGCGATATACAAGAGCCATTATTCCCTTGTATGCTGCACTGTTTCTGGTTTGCAGGGACATCAGTCTTGTGGCTGAAAAATATGAAGCATTGATAGTACGGTTCTGGCTTTCTTTACCCTGAATTGCAGCAACGACATCCTCTATATCATTTGCAAACCTTGTTTCGTTTGCGCCACCATACATCTCGCCCATTATTCCGCACCAGAACCAGCGCGAAAGAATATTCTGAGTCTGAGGGAGATTAAAGCTGCTCTTGCCGATTACGGCACATATGGCAGCAAGAGGGACAAGCTGAGTAGTATACGGAAGATCTCTCATTCTGAAAACATACTGACTAAACAGGAATTTTCTTGCCATCTTATAGCCTTCAAGAACCGCAGCCTTGTTCGCTTGATATGATTCAAATTCCAGTCCCAAAACATCCTTCTTCTTACAGGTTGTAGCCGTCTCAGCAAAATAACTGGTGTAAAGTGTAATTGTTGTTAAGAATGCCGTTTTATCAACACCCTTCATAACATCTGTATTCAGCGGCTCATTCTTACCCCAGATAATATCTCTGCACTCTTCCCAGTCTTTTCTTAGATCGAATTCATAAGTTGCAAAGGTCGCCGTAACCAGCTCAAATACTGTTAACGCAACACCGCCGGTATTCACATTCTCAAATACCTTACATACGGCTTCACGCGGTGTTTCTCTTCCAAGTGTAATCACCGGGAGTTTATAACCAGTAATAGTCTCAATGACTTCCGTACGGAACTGCTTGTAGCGTTCCATAAATTCCTTACCATACTCATGATATTCCTTGTAACCGTCAGCCCAATCTTCACGTGCACTTCCATCAAAGATAATATTGATCGGAAACATCTCGTTTTCATATTCCAGTTCCTTTGTCGAAAGATCCAGAAGCACCTTTCGATTAAAATCGGTTTTTACTTTTCTGTCTTCCGGAACCGGAACGATAGCATCATAACGATCCTCGTTATCGTCCAAGCATTTCTTCATGTCAAGATAATAGAACCTTTTTATTTCCTTGCCCTTGTCAGTTTTGGTAAGAACCGCATCGGTTGAGCATGTGGTGCGATACATAGAAGTAAGGCGCTGCTGCCCGTCAAGAATAAGATAATCAGGCGCTACTGTAACATTCTTCACACCCTCAATCGGTCGATATTTGAACTTCACATTTTCATTCCCGCATTCCAGGCGCATAATCGCACCCATAGGATATCCTTGTGAAAGGCTCGCCAAAATACCTCTGATACGCCCATCATCCCAAGTCCAGCTACGCTGGAACTCCGGTAGCTGCGCCTTACCTGATGTAACATCGCGCATCAGCTCGCTCAGTTCTGTATCCAAAGACTTGGGTGCTATATTAATTGCCATGCTATCATTCTCCTTTTATCGATTTTCTTGCATTCTCATGCACAATTAAACCGTCATTATTCCGCCAGCGAACTTCCAAACGGCAAATACCCGTTCGCCACCAGCATCTCATTAACCTCGTATATACTCAGCTCCGCGCATGATCCAAGCGTACAGCGATAAGCATTATTTTCCGGCGTTGTACTCTTCAGGCTAAACTCCGTTTTTCCCAACAACATCTCTGCCTCCGGTATTGTCAGCTTCAAGCCGTAGCATAATCCCAAAACAGTCTGCTTTGTCGTCGGATACTCTTCATTATTTCTCAATCGCTGAATTGTCTTCTCACCAACCAAAGATCCATCGGCAAGCTTCTTTGCCGACAGCTTTTTATCTTTCATCAGCTGCACAAGCGTCTCCGAAAACGATCCGGGATACCGCTGCAGGGCTGACGCACTTTTCCCTGCGTTCTGTATTTGAGCCAGCAATGTCTTATTGTGCTCATTCAGCTCAAATGAAAACTCGATCTGATCTTCCTGAGGTGCCGAATTACGCATGAAGAACGCATAGTTCTTAAGTCCCTGGTACTTGGATTGATAACTGTACCCTCTCGTAAATACAAGGCAGCATTCATCGATATGATTGACGGCATAGCCGCTCAGAGAAACCATCTCGTTATCATCACGGACAATATATTTATCTTCATTCAGGCACACATGGCCATCTATGTACCTGAATTTCTCAGCATCAATCAGTTTTCGGAAATCTCTGTCATAGCAGTAAGCTTTCAGGAGATCCGCATACGGAATCGTAAATGTCTGATCTTTTTCAAGGGCATCGGCATCGAACGAATATCCGCTGACATATTTGCCATTAACATATGGATATGCTCCCTCCGCCTTGGTGTAACCCAGTTCAACGAGACGGACTTTAGCAGCCTGACGCGATGCATCATATGTCTCGGCCAGAACATCAATAACCCTCTCAAATGAAGCAACTGACACCTGATCATTACCGGAGTATTCAACCAGCAGCCTGTCCACAAGCGGTCGCACAGTTTTTTCAGGCATCAGGATCTTAGGAGCAACCCCTTTGGCCTGCCATTCCATCCAATCTACAGCTTTCCATTTGTCAGAATCCGTAGTCCCGGCAGCTATTTGGCATTGAATCGCTCTGCCCAGATTGTCATCGGCACCGATCATTCTCATTAGGACATGATAAGGCTGATGCCTGTGCCAATGGAAACATTCATGAGCCAGTGTTGTTCTTCTCGTTCCAACAGATCTCTCATAGGAAACCCTCGGATCAAGGTAAACCGTCCCTCTTTTAGCATTGCGGATTGTTATCTTCCTGTGCTTATCAAGAATGTTTCCGTCATCAAATACAACAGTTCCAAAGTATGTCAGCTGATCTGAAAGCGGGGTGTCCTCTACCACTTTCAGTTTCATATCCTCAGCTATCTGATCTATAGGGAGACCTATCGGTTTTTCTAACGCCTCCGGGCAATATCTTTCAAGGAATCTTTCCGCTTCTTTTTCAAGCTGGTCGTGGGAAATAATCGGTACCAATTCACCAGATAATCTGTCATTATTATATTCTTCCTGCGGATCACAATTACTGAGCCCGATGATCCTGAATCCGCTCATGTCAATGCCGAGTGCGACCTGGCAATGGATTTTTAGCCAGCGTTCACCAAAGTATCCCTTCTTTGATGTTGACGGCATCTCCATATCACATGAGACTATAACATCAAAAGAAATAATTCCTTCTTCCGGCTGCTCAATATGAATTACATTTTCAATTTCGACATCTGCAACAATTGTTTTTTTTGCTTCTCCAGAATGATCCTCTTGAATATAAGCAAGTACCGCATCCCGTATATCATCATATCTGGATTGATCTATCAGCTTCTGAAGAGGACTTTCATCCTGTGCTTCATAGTAATCCAGACGGCTATCGTTCAGATCCTTCCTAACTTCCCTCCAGTTAGGCATATATCTGTCCATATGAGCAATAAAGACAGAATCATGCTTCCGAGTAATGAGGTGTGTCAGCTCATGCAGGATTATATAGTCCAGACAAACCACAGGTTTCTGAGCCAGCTGCAGATTGAACCATAGCTTCTTCTTATCCGTACTGCATGCGCCCCATTTGGTAACCATGTATTTGGTCTGCCATAAATCACACTTCAGCCCGGTTATTTCTTCCCACTTCGGGAGGCGCTTTTCAATCTCTTCCTTTAAGATCTTCCGATACTCTTCTTTTACATATCCATCCCTCTGTTTTACGGTGCTTTTGCCGCTCATGGAAAGAATGACATTCTGGTTGTCGATCTCAAAGCTGTTCTTCTGATTATCTGCCTTAAAGACAAGGAAATACTGCTTCCCCCATATGTACATGGTCTCTCCAGAAACATATTGTCTCTTTGATGCCCTCGGCTGATCCCGGAACTGAACAATGGACCTCTTGATGAAGCCAAGCTGTGTTCTGGCATATGCCTCTATCGCCTTGTCATCCACGGATAATGGCGCAGAAATAACAACATGCCCATCCGGAGGTTTAACCTGAAGATGCATGTTCTTTATATTCTTTTTTTGTACATCAATCGGTATCCCGGAGATGACAATGCGCATTAGAATTCCTCCTGCTTCTCAATGATCTTGTAGATGCGCTCCACCTCGGAATCATCACCCAAAATCTCATAGAGTGCTTTCTTTATTCTTCTGATAACTACCTGATTATCTCTAAAGCCTGACAGTGCCTGCTTCTTTACCGCCTTGTGAATCTTGATGGCAAGCTTTTCATCTTCACCTGTGTTGTCGTAAATTGCCATAAGTGCCTTACTCTTACGGATGCTCTCAGGATATTTATCATTTTCTTCAGGACAATCTACATCCTTGGCCAGCTTGATATATTTCTCAAGCATCTCTGCATAGTCAAGTACTCCCTGGCGTCTTTCCTCAATAAGCTTATCGAGAATCTCTGACATCTTTGCATAATATCTCGGATTGACGGTAACCTTTTCAATGACCTTCTTACGAATATTGTTTTCGATGGCTTCCGCCGCACCTTCCTTGTGCCCGTTGTCACCTTCTCCGGTAAGCGTTTCTCCCTGTTTTGCTACAAAATCCAGCAGGGTAAGATCATCAAAATCGCCAATCTTCTCTGCATCCGCTGCAGTAATATAGTTGTCGATCATCTTCCTCATGTCTGGCTCATATGCCTTCAGATCTAAGAAGTCACCGCTTGCTGTTCCTACCGTCTTCTTTAGCTCAATATAAAACGTGACCTTCTTGTCGTATTCATTCAACTTACCGGTGGAAATATCATCAATCAGATACGGCTTAGCCTCAGCAAAGGCTCTGATAAGACTGCTCACCAATCTATAGAGTTTTTCTCTGAGGCGCGCATATATCTCATCGCTCTCTTCTGACTGGCCGGATACGCCGCAGAAATAATGGATATACTGTATTTCGCCACGTGGCTCCTCCACGCCTTCGCACAGTTCCTCGACCGCATCATAGATTTCATCAAAATATGCAATGGCTTCATCATGACGATCTTTTACAAGTCCCTTTACATCTTCCAAAGCATATCCTTCAAAAGCCCCGGAAGTGTAGTCCTTCATCACCGTCTGAAGTTTTCCGAACAGCTGCTTGTAATCGACAATATAACCAAATTCCTTAGAGTCACCGTCCAAACGGTTTACACGGCAAATCGCCTGAAATAGACCATGATCCTGCATCTTCTTATCGATATAGAGATAGGTACAATGAGGTGCATCAAACCCGGTAAGCAGCTTGTCCACAACAATAAGAAGCTTCATATTTACAGGTTCATCTACAAATTTCCGTTTTGCTTCCTTCTCAAATTCTTCCACTCTGGACTGTATAGATCCTGCATTCGGCAAATTAGCCGGATCAAGCCCCAGCATTTTAAGATAGGTATTGTATTTCAGGAAGTTCTCAGTGTCATCCTCATCGCTGACCGTATCCGTGCGCAGTTCGCCCTTGTTAGGCGTATAGGAGGATATGACGGCACACTTTTTAAAGTCCATCTGTTGGAAAATCTCATAATACTTACAGGCTGTCGGAATGGAATCAGCCACAAGAATAGCATTTCCATTACCATCCATGAGACGAGGCTTCATATTGAAGTCCTGGATAATATCCCATGCCACCTTTTCAAGACGGGAGCGCGAACTGTATACCTTTTGCATCGTGCCCCATTTCTCCTTCAACTTTGCCCTGGCTCGTGAAGAAAGTCCTCTGGTTTTTACATCAAACCATTGATCAATACGCTCCTGAGATGACAGATCCTGCGGAACATCTCTATACTCATAACGCAGATCAAGCACAACTCCGTCAGACACGCCTTCGTAATATCTATAGGCATGAATATAAGTTCCAAATACTTCGATGCTGCGCTTCTTATCACTCTTCAGAAGCGGCGTTCCAGTAAAACCGATAAATACAGCATTCGGCATAATGGTCGTCATTGCCGTATGAAGCTTACCTGACTGTGTTCTGTGACATTCGTCTACGAACACCACCAGATTCCCCTTCACCTCAAAGTCGGCAGGAAGTGATGCCTTCATCTCTTCGATATATTTGTCATAATCGTTTTCTGTCGCTTCTCCGCCTCGCCGACCAAACTTATGTACCAGAGAACAAATCAACGAATCATCGTATACATTCAGGCGGTTCAGCAGATCTTTCCCGCTCTTAGTGCGGACAATATTCTCATCCACTCCAATGAACGTCTTTTCTATCTGCTCATCAAGTTCGTCTCTATCTGTCACGATAAGGACACGAGCATTAAGCTCTCCCCAATGAGTCAGAATCCACTTGGCAAGCCAGACCATAGTCAGTGTTTTACCGGATCCCTGCGTATGCCAAAGAATACCGCCTAGAGGTTTCCTCCAATCCCGGTTTGGATTATGGAGCTCCACTCTCAGATTATTGATCCTTTGCTCCGCACGTTTAACACCGAAATATTGATTATAACGACACACCTTTTTTCTGCCCTTATCAAAGACAACAAAATTCATGATAAGATCGATAAAACGTTCTTTATCACACATTGCATAAATCTGTTTCAGAAGTCTATTCTCTATGCCGGCACAGGTTTCACTGATGCGAACATCCATCGGATCACGCTCTTCCCTATGTTCCTTAAAACCGTCATCCTTCCATTCCATATAAAACTTCTCGCCGGTCAGAATCGTACCATAGCGCAATCCTTCAGATTCATTTCCGGCCATACAGAATTGAATTGTAGTAAAAAATCTATGAATAAAAGTATCCTTTTGATTTGTCTCATTCTGACGGATACCCTCTGATACGGGTGTGCCATTTCGTTTCAGTTCAATAACCGCAACTGCTACTCCATTCAAATATATTACAAGATCAGGACGCTTTTCAGACTGTTCAACAACCGTCACTTCTTCAGCGATAGCAAAATCATTATTCAGCGGATGTTCTTCATCAATTAATTCCACCGTCACCGGAGACTTTTCTGGACTCTCACTGACTTTGACGCCATATTTCAGTAGTGAGTATACGGTTTTATTAGCATCATAGAGTCCTCTTGAAAGATCACCCGACGCCTGCTGCAGCTGTGTGACAGCGCCATCAATCAGCTTGTCTGCGTACCCCTTCAGACGAAGATACTGACGAAGCCTGTCCTCTTTGATATTCTTATTCCGCTGTTCAGACAGATTGCCAATATACTGATAGCCTAAAATTTCCGGATTCCTAAAGAAGTTGACCACTCGCTCCTGTGTTTTAATTTCGGCATCGCCAATACTCATCTACCAAGCACCTCCTTATACCAGCCTGACCTTCCCGGTCAGCAATTCTTCCATCATACCTTGTTTAATATTCTCGTACTTTTTTAATTCACGATACTGCAACTTAATGGTTGCATCCAAATCTTTGAATAGGTTTCCAATACTAATTTGTTCTGTTATCTCGGGTAGCATTATCGGTGTTTTCTTCAATTGTTCTATTGTGTAATGAGCAATCGTTCCCACATGTGAAATGCTTAATAAATACTCTCGAAACGCCGGGGTAAAGAAGAATGTGTAAATAAAATACGGATCTATTCCATTGTTCCTTTTTACCCACAATAAATCAGCATCTTTTGTGTACAACGGCTTATTATCTGGAACAATATATGGATTACCAATTGATCCACCCCCAGTAACAAGAACATCTCCTTTTTCAAGTTTTCCTGACACCAAAGATAGTTTTTCGTATAGATCTTCAGAAATATATGCTTTTTCATTGGTAGTTCCGTTCAATGCAGCCATTACATCGCTTGATCTAAAAAATGGCACACCAGAATTTGTCCAATCCTCTTTATGGACTCTGGCTGCAGAAAAAATATTGGTTATTGAACCAAATGAGCATTCTTTCCACTCTCTTTTATACTCTGGAAACCTTCTGACTGGTAATCTCTTCCCTCTTTGCGGAAACATTTCTTGCAAACAACCTTCACGTAACTCTCTATACTTGTTTAGTTTTTTTCGTAAGCTGTCAATCGTCTCATCAATAGATAATAACGCTGTTGCTATGCGTCTCTGCTCGTTGATTGGTGGTAATGCGCATTCAAATTTAACAATATCTTTCTGATAGAGATGATTTATCGTTGAGCCAGCTGAAAGTTGTCCAAGAAAATCCTTAAATATGAAAGACTCCAACACATAAAACATATAATTTGTTTCATAGTCATCATTTATTGGTTTAATTACAAAAACCCCGCTATTCAAAGTAGCTGGTCTATTTAAATTCGAAACCAATGCAACCTTTCCAATGGTTCCATCCTTACTAAGGAGTAAATCACCATTGGCAATTTGAATGTTCTGATCCTGTGCATATCTTTCATATGTTACAAAATGACAGTTTGCCCAATCAACACGCCCCGACTTAATATCTGTACCCGTAACGAGAAAAGCATATCCTTCATCCAAGTATTCGGCTGTGGTAAGCCCCTGCCAGCCTATTCTTGCTTTTATCTTAGAACTCTTTGATAAATTGATTATTCTCCACTCTATTACCATTTGTATCCCATCCTTTCCAGATGAGATTTCACCTTGGTCTCAAACTCAACTGTACTTTTTTTGAGTTCCGGTAACGTATTCTCATATCTTTCTGCAAGCTCTACAATTCTGTTCGTCAGGCGATGCGATATTGCAGCATATAAGTCGGCTATGCCGGTGAAGATGCTGTCGAACCATTTCCTGTTCACTAAAAGATCCAGTATTTCTTCATCAGTAAGCATCTCGTATCTTGCTCTGCATTTTTCATCTAGCGCCTTATTCAGTTCCTTTACGACCTTATTGTAGTCTGAAATCTTGCCGCACAGTTCATAAGCAGTCTTTAACTGATTCACATCCTCTTGTAAGCTCTCTGGCACACTTTCTTCCGTACGGATAATGCGAAGCCTATATTCGATGGATGCTTTTGTGATCTTTCCAGTCTCATTAACCGCACTCTTACATAATGGATGCCCCAGGAGATATGCTTCCAGTCTCTTCTTTGTATTTACAAGATGGAGATCCATCCTGATTACTTCAAGCTCAATCGTCTCTTCTGTTTCTATTGTGCTGGTCAGCTCATCAATCTTGGCTTCAATATCCTTTGCCTTTACCTTCCCGTTTTCTGATACATCAGCAAGTGCGGATTCTTCCTCTGCACTTTCAATGAGATCTGTAAGTAGAGATTCCGTTTCTGCCACCACATTTTCTGCTTCTTCAATAGCATCCTTTTCTTCACGGAAAAAGGCATTGATGACAATGGACTTCGGAATCAATCGGCCTTCCCAACCGGTAATCTTCATTTCCCCTTTATTCTTACCCTGTGTGACTTCTTCCTCAATGTTGTCTGTTGCCCTGGCATTATCATACCCATCCGACTCACTGATGATCAGCAAAACATCATCGTTCATGACTTCATTCCAATATGCCAGCAACACCTGATAAACATCATATTTATTGGTCAATGTCAGGTGCTCAAATTCAACCAAAATGTCTTCCGCAAGACTAGCGATCAGCTCCCTTGCAGATACATCTTCATCCAATGAAGACAGTACAGGGTATTCCTTGGCTTTCCATGCAGCAAAAGCTTCATCAAGCTCCTCACCGTATTTAGAGAACTCCACGTTCTTATAGATTGTCTGACGGATATTGTCGTGCTCCACATTCAGGCTGTAATACTTCTCACTGATTGCAGACAGCAACTCCATCTTTAATGATGGAAATACCTCCCAGTATTTTGAAAGACCTTCTATATCCACTGCCGGAATACCACCATGAATATGAGCATAGATATCCTGAATATCTTCCGGATCTGTAGAATCAATATATCTCGTGATATTGAGATTGTATTCATTCTTCTTCTCAATCTCATCGTTCGGCACGAAACGAGCAAACTTTGGATCTGTTGTAATCTGCTCGTTAAAGGTCGTGATAATCCTATAGATATCACGTTCACGAAGACGATTCTTATTACCGTCTTTAACATATCCCCGGCTGGCATCGATCATAAAAATTCCCTGTCTGTTCGCCGCGCCTTCCTTATCAATTACAAGTATACAGGCTGCAATACCGGTACCATAGAACAGGTTTGCTGGAAGACTGATGATACCTTTAATCCAGTGTTTCTTGATGATAGTTTCCCTGATCGTCGCTTCTGCATTTCCGCGGAACAGTACTCCATGCGGCAGAATAACGGCAGCCTTACCATTGTTCTTCAATGACTTAAGGATATGCATGAGCCAAGCATAATCGCCATTCTTCTCCGGTGGCATATCACCGTAACCCTCAAACCGGCCATATTCTTTTCCAGCAATACCATCGCGCCAATTTTTCATAGAAAATGGCGGATTCGCTACTATATAATCGAATCGTTCAAGGATAGAATTATCGGATTTATCGAGATACCGAGGATTGGAGAATGTGTTCCCACTCTTAATTGTAATCTCAGCTTTACGGTGCAGAACCGCATTCATCTTGGCAAGACCGGCGGTTGTACTTTCCTTTTCCTGACCGCAGCCCATAATTGGAAACGGCGCTGCATCAATAGCCCTGATCAAAAGGCTGCCACTTCCGCAAGCAGGATCACATACCGTAGCACTGGGATCTGTGCAACGACTAATACCTACAACATTAGCAAGGATTCTCGAAACCTCTGCCGGCGTATAGAATTGTCCCTTGCTCTTTCCGCTCTCTGTTGCGAACTTCCGCATCAGATACTCATAGGCATCTCCGATGATGTCATCTCCCTCTGCTTTGTTCTTGGAGAATTTCAGTTCTGGACGCTGAAATATAGAGATAAGATCCGTCAACTTATCCACCATCTCTTTTCCGCCTCCCAGCTTCTTCTCATCATTGAAGTGCGCGATATCAATAACACCCTTAAGATCTGTATTTTCATCGGCAAGGCGAGCAATTATCTTGTCCATACCTTCACCGATATTCTTCTTTCCCTTCAAAGCAATAAAGTCATCAAAAGAACACCCTGTTCTCTTGTCCGGATCAGGTTCTTTGTCATGCGCCTTATCAAAGACCTTAATATCTTCATAAGCTCCCTTGTTCTTAAATTTGTCCGTGACATACTTCATAAACAGAAGCGTCAAAATATAGTCTTTGTACTCTGACGAATCCATTCCTCCGCGAAGTTTGTCGCAGCTCGCCCAAAGCGATGCGTACAGTTGTGTTTTCTTGACCGCCATTTGCCTTTTTCTCCTTAGATTGACATTTGTTTTCGCTCACACAGTTCTCAATCGATAGCACTTTTCCCACTCTTTACCCATTCGTCCAGTTCGGAAACCTTGAACTTCCATTGCTTTCCGATCTTGTTAGCGGGGATGCCGTCTTTCTTGTTCCGAATCCAACCACGAAGCGTTACAGGTTTAATTCCCAGATACTCAGCAGCTTCTTCGATGCTTATCCATTTATCGTTAATGATATCCGCCATCTCTTCTTCCTCGTTCTGCTTTCAAATAGACATAGTAAACCATCATTAGTATACATCCGCGTTACCAGATTCGCAAGCATTTTGTTGTTATTTGTTTATATTTATCTACCATTTCCCTTTGTTCATAATCCTTTACAAGTCACCAAATAATTTTTCTACCCTACCGGACACGACCATGTCCGGTCGTCTTATGCTTGAAGCATCTGAGATGCCGCAGATCAATCCATCTTTTCTACTCAATTTCAGACTCAAAATAGGACACACCTGTGTCCAGGGTTTTCATTTTATTTTTTGCTATAATACATCTGAGCACAAGAAATATGCTTGTTTGTCCGGTCTCGGCGCTCCCTGATCAAGAGTGGCCCTATCCAGATCAGGCAGACACATACAATCCAAAACCAGCCTAATAGGGCAGCTGGCTATTGCAAACTAGGAGGAATCCGAAATGAATAGCCATCTATTAAAGGCACTCAAAATCGAATATCGCTATGCGGATTTCCTCCGCGCCAATCCAAGGAGGAAATTAACATGGCATGTAAAACAAATTACAGTAACTCACAGAAGTACAGCAACCGCCGTTCGTTTGACGGCAGCCCCATTGAATCAGGCAAGGTTCTGGTTCCCTTCAGGAAAGATCAGTACGATCTGAGCAAGGAAGACTACATCCAGGACAACTTCACCACCATGCACCTTGGCGAATTCAGCTATGAAGTCAGATTCATGCAGATTGATGAAGCTTGTTTTAAGACCTACATGAGAGGCTTCTGGGCAGAACTCAACGAAGACATGAAGATGCGCCGTGAAGGCCGCTGCATCATTGAAAAGAACCCTGATGGTTCTGACAAACTTTGCCCCTTCACCCGCCGCTGTACTGGCTGTCCTGAAAAAGGACTTCTCGAACGCAGTAACACCTACCGCGTAGAGATTCTGTCTCTTGATTATGAGTATGACGGAGAAATCTTTGACATTGAGGACAAGAGCCAGCCTTCTGTCGAAGATCAGGTACTGGACAAACTTTGTCCTGAGCCTACAGAGGAAGAGCTGAAGATCAAACTTCTCGCCCACTTCGACAAAGAGAACCCTCGTTATGCTCAGATTATCCGTCTGAAACTGCAAGGCAAGTCTATTGATGAAATCTGTATTGAGATCAATCTGAAGCCCGGCCGTGGACGTCAGGAGATCAACAACGCCCATGATGCGGTCTGCGAATACCTGAGACTTCGCCACTATAAGAAGAACCATAAGTAAAACAACAGCATAAACCAAAACAGAGAAAGAGCGGTAGCACTTAGCACTTTATGAGAGAGTGTTACTGCTCTGCTTTTAATGCTTATAGACTGGCTTCCTGCCGTTTAACTGAAATTCATCATGGGACTTGATATCCCTGATCGCCCTCCGAAGTGTTCCACACCGATAAGGGTGATTGATATGGTGCTTATGATAGACCAGACAAAAGTTCCGATCCTCCAACTCCACATTGTGGATATACCAGACATGCCTAGTATTGTTGCTGATCAGCGTCACATCATAGCCATCCGCAACGATCACCGTGAAATACTTCCTGTCGATTGATTGCAGTTCTTCCGTGGTAAACATACTCACCACCTTGCTCGCAGTTCTGTCACCATCTGTGCCCTTATTTTGACTTTCTCAGCCTCATAGCGTTTCTGTAAAGCTTTCATCTCCCTCTCCATAAACTCTGCTTCTGCGGCCTTCACAGCAACCCTCTCAGCGTCCTGGGTAATGGTGATCTTGCCATCTTCGCAGGTAACGGAGATATAGTCCCCGATATCAAAACCCGCTTCCTTAAGCCACAGCCCCTTCAGCATGATCGTCGGCGTTTCCCTGTACTTATAGCCACTCTGTCCGTAAACTTTAATACTTCTCTTCTTTGCCATTATGATTTCCTCCGTTTCTCAGATTGTCGATGATTATCAATTACCGTTCCACGATCAGCGGATCCAGATCATAGGCACCACCTCCCTTCGGCGAGGGGGCTGTTGCAAAAGTAGATGAATAATCTGCCGGAGCAACGGCTCCGTTTTTAT
>BLLU01000068.1 GCA_011959105.1 Lachnospiraceae bacterium
GTCTTTCAATTCCCCGCTGGAACTCAAAATGATCTGTGACTCCTCGGACAGGGAGGCCGATTCAATGGCCGCATAACGACTGTTTCGGTCCAGCACCTCCACATAGAGGACGCTGGCATGCCACTCCACTCCCAGAATGCCATTCTGCTGCCGCAGGGTATAGACAAAGGAATTGCCGTTGCCGTCCTGATGCAGGGCGGACAGAGGGATTACCATGCTGTAACTGTCTGACTGCCAGGTACTCTTCAGCGTGACCTGCTGCCCCAGTTCCATTCCCTCTCCCGTCACGTCAAGCCAGAGCAGGACGCCGCCGTCCTCCTGAGGTTCCATATAACCTACGATTCCCTCCCGGCTCTGTTTGCCCCCGCTGACTGTCTCAAAATTCATCTGCATCCTGGTTCCCACTGACACATATTTCGCCTGTTCCCGGGTCAGCCTGGCCGCCAAAGTGCGCAGGCCGTCATCCGGCGTATAGAGCAGTCCCGCCGTGTCCGGGGTCCGTTGGCCCACGTCCACATACAGCCGGGTAATTTTTCCGCTCTCCCGGGCATAAATCCATCCCTCGGCCTCCAAAAGTTCCTTCAATTCCCGTATCTCCTCCTGCAGATATGCCTGCTCCAGCTTTGCCAGGTCCGCCGCCGCCCGATAACTGCCGGAGGCAGACGCCCAGGCATCCTCCACGCCCCGCCAGGCCGCCTGCAGCCTGTCCTCATGGGCCAACTGGGCGTCCTCCGCCGCCTTGGCCGCGGCAATCACCTCCTGTTCCTGGGAAGTCACCTGGGCCTGACACTGTCGAACCTGGGACTCCAGTTCCCCGATCTGCTGCCGAAGGGCGGAAAGATCCTGGGACCCATCCCCTCCGCTGACGGACATGCCCTGGGCAGCCTCCTGCCCCTCCAGTTCCTTTCGGGCCTGGTCCAACTCCTTCCGGGCCCGGTCCAGTTCTCTTCCCAGGCCGTCCAGCACCGACTGGGCCCGTAAAAAATCCTCCCTGGCCCGGCTCATCTCCAGTTCACCGCTTTTCCTGGCATTTTCATAATCCTCCTGGGCCCTGGCCAATGTCCTGGTCCCCTCCTGCCGGCTCTCCATTCCCTGACTCTCCGCCTCCCGCTGTTGGTATGCCTGCCTCTGCAGTTCCAGTTCCTTACCCGCCAGAATATGTTCCAGATCCTCCATGTCCAGTTGGAAAAGGGGCTCCCCTTCCCGGAAGCTGTCCCCCTTCTGCACGGCCAGGGAAGCCACCCGCAGCCCGGCTGGGGCGTAAACGCCGTACTCCTGCCCGGTTTCCACGGCCCCCGATGCGGATACAGGATGATACAGAGACATTTCCCTGGGGACAGTCGTGCTCACCTGGGGAAGTTTTGCCATGTAAATCCCTTTCGTAACCAGACTGCAAACTCCCATAACCAACAAAAAAATGATAAATCCGGCGATTACCGCTTTTCTTTTTTTATCCATGTCTCTCCTTCTTTACAACCTGCCTGTACTGCGTCCCTCCATGCTCACAGGGGCTCTGTCCGGTTAGATTCTACGCCTTCAGCCCTGAAGTGATGATCCCCTGCTCCAGCGCGTCATGGAATATGGCAAACACGAAAAGGGATACCGTCAGGGTAATCACACTGGCCCCGCAGGCGTACCCCGCCTGGTCCATGGCAATCTCCGGCAGATACAGGGAAAGGGGCCACAGGGACTTATCCTGCATAAAGGTCAGCGGCTCCTCCATCATGTTCCAACTCTCCAGAAAACTCAAGATCATCGCTGCCAGGATGCCGCCCTGGGCCGCCGGCAGACCCACCCGGATAAAACTCTGCCATTCACCCGCGCCGTCCACCCGCGCCGCCTCCAGTAATTCCGCCGGAATGCCCGCAAAACTCCTGTAGATCAAAAACACGGGAAATGTGGAAAATATGGCGGGCAGCACCACCGCCCACCAGGTGTTGATCAGCCCCGCGTCCCGGAGAACCAGATATTTGGACAGCATGGTCACCTGGAAGGGCAGCAGCATCAGAATCACATACAGGGAAAACAACACATTCCTGCCTCGGAACCGATATACCGCAAAGGCCCACGCCGCCGGCACGGCCACCGCCAGCTGCCCCAGCAGGATGCTTCCCGTCATCCCCAGGGAATTCCAGAACAGCCTGAAAAAAGCCGGGGAGAAGAACAGAAGCCGTTTATAATGTTCCAGCGTGGGATACACCGGGATCCAGCGCCAGGCAATATATTCCCGGGTGTCCTGCAGATACCCCCCGGCACGCTGCCTCCACTCCAGACTGTCCGCCAGGGAACCGCTGGCCAGCAGCAGCACCGGCAGGCAGATTATGGCTCCAAGCCCTATAAAAACCACCCCCAGCAGATATTTGGGCAATTTCTTTTTCACACCAACCTCCATCTGCCTGCTTTAGCAGGCATACAAATCAAGATGAGAAATGCCACTTCCGTTCTTTCTCGAATTCCTTCCCGTAATCCTGCCGCTATGGGGCAGCCTCCCGATTAGTCTCCCGCCCTGTCCCACAGCCGCTGCAGCAGCAAAGACAGCGTCCCAAGTGCCAGCGCCAGCAGAATGGCCCCCGCCGCCAGCTTATCCATGTCCAGTTTGGTGTACCAGTTCTGAAATAAATGCTGCAGCAGATAAATGTCCTGTTGGGGATATGCGCCGCTGACCAGGTATGCCTCCCTAAATGACTTAAAGGCATTCAGCATGGACAACACCGTGATGGTGTAGGCACTGCCCTTCAGGTTGGGCAAGGTGATTCGGAAAAAGCACCGCACCCGGCCGGCCCCGTCCACCCGGGCTGCCTCGGTGAGCTGGGCCGGGATGGCCTTAAGCCCCGCCAGCCACAGCACCATGGTATAGCCCAGATTCTTCCATACATAGCTGCCCACCAGAATGAGCAGAGCCGTCCTTTCCCCCATAAAATCCACATGGGTCCCCATCCAGGCATTCAGAAAGCCCTGCTTTGAAAAGAGAAGTCTCCATACCAGCACCACCGTGGCCGCCGGGACAGCCATGGGCAGCAGATACAGTGCCTTGAACCGCTCCAGCCGGGGAATCCGACAGACAACCAGGGCCAGCAGCAGACTCAGAGCCAGAAGCAGGGGCAGGCAAATCCCCAAAAAGACCAGGGTGTTCCCTGCCGCCAGCCGAAATGCCGGATTGGTCAGCACGTTCCCATAATTTGCCATCCCCACCCACTGCCCCGAAAGCGCTGTAGTGAAGGAACGCCGAAGCACATCTCCGGTGGGAAGCAATACCAGATATCCCACCCCCAGCAGGCTGGGAGCCAGGAACCACAGTCCCCGGCTCCCGCCCCTCTTTCTCCTTCCGATCCCTGTAGATTTATTTATCTTACCTACTCTGTCTTTATCTTTCAGCCCCATAATACAAATGATCCTTCCGCTTCCCGGATTATTCCGCCAGATAGAGAGTCACCTTCTTCTCGATCTCCTTCACTGCTTCTTCAACCGTCAGTTCCCCGTTCAGCGCTCTCTGTCCCTCTTCCACCACGGCTTCATAGACCCGGCTGTCGCATTTACTGATTCCCTGACAGGATTCCATCAGCTGACGGAGCGTATCAATATCTTCCTGGGAAGGGACACCCACATTGATGAAATACTCCTTGCCGTTGATATCCTCAAAGCCTATGCAGCTTTCCATTTCTTCCTCCTGCTCCTTCCTGACCTGAGCCTCCAGCACATCCCAGTTGACAGTACCCCCAAGCAGGTAATTCTCCTGGCAGAAACGTGTGGACAGCGCATACGCCACCAATTCCAACGCCTGCTCCTTCACTTTGGACGCCTCGTTCACTGCCAGGATATTGGATGCTTTTCCCATATTCCGGGACTGTCCCGGCATGGGTACAAGAGCCATATCCAATAGTTCCAACTCTACTGCCATGATGCTGTAGCTTCCCACCACGGACAGGCTGTTATTCACCAGTCCCATGGCATAGGGCGATCCGAAGAACATGGCGTTCCCCAGTTGATAACCCGCATCTGTGCGGATAGCGGGCCGCCCGTCTACCAGCATCTGCCGCTCTTCCATGGCCTCCGCCTCCCTGGCGGTGATCCCGGAAATCTGGGCGTCATAAATTCTTCTGGCCAGTGTCAGAAATTCCTGTACCGCTTCCTTGTTTATGCCGCCGTTCTCATTCATCCAACTGTCTGAGGAACCTATGGCCAACAACTCCAGTGCCTCTCTGGCCCCGCTAAAGCCAAACAGGAAACCCTGGGGCCGGGATGCCCTGGCCGCCTCCGCCAGATCCGCCAGATCCGCCAGACTGGCTGCGTTCTGTATCTGATCCCGCGCCCCCATCAGCACGGGAAGGGACATGGCCATGGGCATGGCGTATTGCCCGCCGTCCCTCTGGTAGGATGTTCTCACCGCATCCACATAGCGCTCCCCTGTGCCCTCCAGGGTAGCTGTCAGATCCGCCAATACCCCCTTCTCCACATAGGTATCATAGGAAAGTCCGTCCAGCAGCAGCACATCCGGCCCGTTGCCCGTGGCCAGTTCCGTACTCAGTACTTTCAGCGCATCCTCCTTGGTCATTCCCGTATCCTCGCTCAGGGGATGTTCGTAAGTGATATAGAGATCCGGATGTGACTGGGCAAAGGCACTGACCACTCTCTCCACATCCTCGTCTGCGTAGAGCCCCCATACCCGCATAAGATTCTCCGGCAGGGCAGAGGCAGTGGGGTCATAGATATACTGCTTCAAATGTCCGCCGCTGAAGGCCACCCAGAACGCATCTCCCATCTGCAATACGCCCACCAGGCCCAGCATCGAATTGCCCATACTGCACAGAGAGCCGTCGATCAGCTGCTCCACGGTGCTGCCGTAGAGAGTGTGGCGGTACAGTCCCTTGTCTGTCACCAGATACAGGCTTTTTTCTTCTTGGGGAGAAAGATACATCAGATAGGCTCTGCTGCCCACATCCGCGTACTGCCCCAGCCAGGGTTTAATAAATTCATCCAGGACCGGATCCTCTTCCCCCATCTTGTTCTCCGCCAGGTCATAGATCTGTAAATCCTCTCCCTGAATCATCAGATATTGCCCGCAGACTGTCAGGTAGTCGCATCGGGTGCTGAGTTCCGTCAGCACTTCCATACTGCCATCCTGACCGTTTACACGGTAAACACGATCGGAGGAACCCAGATAGAAGTACCCATTTTCATCCCAGACCGCCGTGTTTATATATTCCTGTTCCAGCCCCTCCAGCGGAATGCGGCTGCCGTCCGCCAAAAACAGCAAATTCAAACGGCTGGAGTTCTCAAAATCCGTGTTGCCCTCTTCATCCTTATGAAACTGAGTATATCCCAGTACGCTGCTTCCTGACCGGTTCTGGCAGTAGTAACTGTCCACCCCCATATTCAGCGCCTGCTGTACTTCCTCGGGAGGCTGACTCTCAAGCTGCCAGCTCTGTCCCTGATCCTGTGAGCGGTACAGGCTGCCGTCCCAGGCAATGAGTTCCGCCTCTTCTCCGGCCAGCCGCAGGTCCCGCAGGCCCTCTATTTCCTCGGGCAATTCGATGGGGGACTCCATATAGCGTCCCATGACCTCCTGGCCGCCCTGGCCTTCCTCATTTCCCACAGCGCTTCCCGGGGTTCCCGTATTCCCGGCGGCGCTGTCCTGCCCGCCGCCCCCATTCTCCGAACCGCTGGGGCCGCACCCTGCCAGCAGCAGCATGGCCGTCAATCCCAGCGCCAGTATTCGTTTCATTCTCTTTTTCATTTCCTCTCATTCCTGCCTCTCATTCCTTTTTATCTCGGCCCGGCACGCCCGGCATCGGCCCCTTCAGAGGTTTATGCCCTTTTCCGGGGTCCAGGGGTCTATCCCGCCCCGGCGCATGTTCAGCAGCCTTGATGGTTCACAGTATAGCAGACGAATCTCTAATCCGCCTCTAATCATTCTCAAAATTGCATCTATTTGCATATATGCAATTTTGACCCAGGTCACCGCCGCTTTACAAATTTTTAAAGATTAAATAGAGAAAACTATGCTAATATAAATAAGAAAAACACGGCAGAGAGGAATTTTTGAAGATGCGAATATTGCTGATTGAGGACGATCCCAGATTAAACGAAGCCCTGTGCTGCGCTCTGCGGCAGGAGGGCTATGAGGTAGATGCCTGCCTGAACGGGCAGGAAGGATTATACTATATGGAAACGGGCACTGCGGATCTGGTTCTTCTGGACCGAATGCTGCCCGGGTTGTCCGGGGAAGAGCTGCTGCAGACCCGGCGGAAAGCCGGGGATACCACGCCGGTGCTGATGCTCACGGCCATGGGCACCCTGGCGGACCGGGTCACGGGGCTTGACCTGGGAGCGGACGACTATCTGGTCAAACCCTTCGCCATGGAGGAACTTATGGCCAGAATCCGCAGCCTTTCCCGCCGGGGCGGAGGCTTTCATGTGGACAGCGGAGAACTGGCCTGGGGAGACTTAACATTGGCGGAGCTCTCCTGCCAGCTGCGGGGACCCGGCGGCGAATGCACCCTGTCCCGCCGGGAATGCGGCCTTCTGTGCGCGCTGCTGCGCCACCCCCGGCAGACACTGGGCCGAAGTCAGCTGCTGCTCAGCGTCTGGGGCCCGGACACCGAAGTGGAAGACGGCAACCTGGACAATTATATCTTCTTTCTGCGCAAAAGACTGAAGAGCCTGAACTCCCGGGCGGCGATCCAGACCGTCCGGGGCGTGGGATATCGGCTGACCATGCAATCGGAGGACTCCCTATGAATGAACAAACCCTGTTCCGGGCGGCCCACCGCCGCCTGACCCTTCTCTGCGCCGGTATTACCGCCGCCATCCTCTGCCTGTTTTCCTGTCTCTACCTCTTACTGGCGGAACAGACGCTGCGGGACAGCCAGTGGAATGCTTTCCGTCAGGATATGGCCAATCTAGCCAGCAGCCTGGAACAGCAGACCGTGATCACCCATATCTATCTCAGCGGCCTGGAACAGAACAACGGATATCAGATCTACCTGTGGGACCAGGACATGCCCTTCCGTTTCAACGAAGTTCCCCACCATACCCTGTCTCTGCAAACCCGGGAACTGCTGTTGTCCTATCTGCCCGGGGAGGACGCGCTTTCCCGTCAGGAAACAGCCGATAGCCATAAAAGCAGGACTCTCCCTACCGGAGAAACATGCTCGCTCCTGTCATCGGGAGAAGACTGGGTAATACTGCATCTGAAGGCAGGACAGGGCCGGGAGTATCAGGTATACCTGGCCCGTCTCACCATCGGCCAGCCCTCCGCCCACCAACTGCTGGCATCCCCCCGTACTCCGGGCATCACCATGCTGGTGGCCTCCTCCCGGCAGAACCTCAGTGGACAGTTCTGGGGACAAAGACTGCGCTTTTTTCTGATTGACCTGGCCGGCATCCTGCTTTTGACCCTGTTTTCCCACTTTTTCACGGGGAGGATGCTGCGCCCCCTGCTGGAAAGTCACCGCAGACAGACCCGCTTCATTGCGGACGCCTCCCATGAACTGCGCACACCCCTTGCCGTGATTCGGGCCTGTATGCACGCCAGACCCCCTGCCTACGAGCAGACCATAGACCAGGAATGTGCCCACATGGGCCGGCTGATCGAAGACCTGTTGACTCTCAGCCGACTGGAGACGGCCCAGGGCCAGGGGAATCTGCTGCCCGGGGAACAGGACGTGGACCTGGATACGCTGCTTTTGAATGTCTATGAACAAATGGAGCTGCTGGCAGCCCAGAAAAAGATTCAGCTGAAACTGCAGCTGCCCCAGGATCCCCTGCCTCATGTAAAGGGCGATCCTCACAAACTGGAACAGCTTCTTGTGATCCTGCTGCAGAACGCCTTAAGCTACACCCAGGAAGGCGGCAAAGTCACCCTGGCGGCGGAACTTTCCCGGCCTTCGGAAGCTGGAAAAGATGCCGGGACAAAAATTTTGAAACAAAAACACCGCCAGGCGCATGCCGGCGATGTTTCCACAGTTTATATCCGGGTCACGGACAATGGCCCCGGCATCCCGGAAGCCGATAAGACCCATATCTTTGAACGTTTCTACCGCGCCCAGCGCTCCCGCACGGATCGCTCCCACTTCGGGCTGGGACTGTGCATCGCCCAGGAGATCGCCCAGGCCCACGGCGCCTGCCTGGCGGTAACGGATACCCAGGGCGGAGGCGCCACCTTTGGTTTCACACTGCGCGCCCCCTCCTGACAGACCGGGATCACCGCTTCTCGATGATCTGATCAATGAGACCAAAGTCCAGGGCCTCCCTGGCAGACATATAATTGTCCCGTTCCGTGGCGGCTGCGATCTCCTCCTCTGTCCTTCCCGTGTTCCGGGCCATGATCTGATTCAGCCTCCTCTTGCTGCGCTGGATCTGATCTGACACAATACGGATATCCGTAGCCTGCCCCTTGACGCCCCCGGCAATGGCGGGCTGATGGATCATGATCTCCGAATTGGGGAGCGCCATACGCTTCCCCCTGGCCCCACCGCAAAGCAGGAAGGCCCCGAAGCTGGCCGCCAGCCCCAGACAGATGGTGGAGACGTCACATTTGATATACTGCATGGTATCATAGATGGCGAATCCTGCCGATATGGAGCCGCCGGGGCTGTTGATATAAAGCCGGATATCCTTTTCCGGATCCTGGGACTCCAAAAACAGCATCTGTGCCACCACCAGACCTGCCGAAAGTTCACTGACTTCCTCTCCCAGAAAGATAATCCGATCCGCCAGCAGCCGGGAATAAATGTCATAACTCCGCTCCCCCCTGCCGGTCTGCTCTACCACATAAGGTACCAGATTCATGCCGCCAGCCCTCCCTTCCGAAAAAGGCCCGAGGCCAGAACATATTTCATCTGAAGTCTGATCCGTTCCTGCCTGGGAATATACTGCCCCACACGTCTGTATTGTCGGGGCGTACATCGGTATTCCTGGTGAAATGCCTGGGTGAATGCCTGTTGAGAACCATACCCTGCGTCAAAGGCTATGTCCAGAATGGGCTGCCTGGTCTGAGCCAGCTTTCGTGCCGCCTCACTCAGCCTCCTGCCCTGGATGTATTTGTGCAGTGTAATTCCCGTTTTTTCCCGAAATGCCCTGGCCATATAGTACTTGGAATAATGCAGTTCCTCCGCAATTCCTTCCAAAGACAATTCCTGCCCCAGATGTTCCTCTATATAAGAGAGAACCCTTTCCGTCACAGATACCTTATCCATTCATATATCCTCCCGATCAGCGTTCTGCATCCTGTACTGAGCGCCCAATGACAGAGCGGTTTTCAGTACCCTGCGCATTAAGGATAACATACTTCCAATCGGTTAGTTTGCATAAAAATTGCCCTTTTAGCATCCCCCGGCAGCCGACGCCAGTGCCCGGGCAATATCCTCCCGCATATCCAGCACCGCCGCCCGGGAGGCATCCGCATAATTCGCCGCGCCATAATCGGCGTACTTCTCCTGTTGGTAGGCGGCTATGATGCCTCTGGAGGAATTGATGATGGCCCCCAGGCCGTCCCTGTTGAAGAAATGCACCAGATCCGTGCCCCTTCCTCCCTGGGCCCCGTAACCGGGCACCAGAATAAACGCCCTGGGCATGATCTGCCGCAGGATTCTGCCCTGCTCCGGATAAGTGGCTCCCACCACCGCGCCCACATAGCTGTAACCGTCGCCCATACATTCCTCGCCCCAGGCCGCCACCTGCTCTCCCACCAGTTCATAGACGGGTCTGCCATCCACCAGCTTGTCCTGCAGTTCACCGCTGCTGGGGTTGGAAGTCTTTACCAGCACGAAAATACCTTTCTTCTCCTCCCGGCACACTTTAATAAAAGGCTGTACGCCATCGGAACCCAGATAGGGATTCACCGTGACAAAGTCCTCGTCAAAGCCGCAGCAGGAACTTTGTCCCACCTGTACCCTGCCCAGATGGCCCACTGCATAGGCTTCGGAGGTGGAGCCGATGTCTCCCCGCTTCACGTCTCCGATGACCACCAACCCTTTTTCCTTACAATAATCCACGGTCTTTTTAAACGCCATGACACCCGGAACGCCGAACTGTTCATACATGGCGATCTGAGGCTTCACCGCCGGGATCAGGTCGCAGACGGCATCCACAATTCCCTTATTGTACTGCCAGATGGCTTCCGCCGCCCCTTCCAGGGTCTCTCCGTGCAGGGCGAACGCCGCCTCCTGGATCTGGGGGGGAATGAATTTCATCATGGGGTCCAGCCCCACCACGATGGGGGCCCCTGTCTGCTGAATCTTGGCTGTCAATCTGTTAATCATGCGCTTACTTCCTCCCTGTCTGTTTGTGGTTATTACGCTTATAAAAACCATTTTAGAACATCTATCGGACAAAATCAATGATAAAATCCTTTCTTCCCATCCCCCGGGCTCTGTGGTACAATAAAGACATATTTTCGGACAGGGTATAGCCGGGACAGCATTATAATATGTCCCGGCCGGTTACCCCGGTTCCGATCCTTAAGGAGGACGTCATGGACATAAAGGAACTCACCGAACTGCTGGTCACATCCAGCGAAAGTTTTAATCAGACCAAATTCATCCCCTGGTGGGAAGGGGATCACGAGAACGCCATCTATGCATATGACATGCTGCCTGTGGAAACCGTGCAGGAAGCAGATGCCTGTATCACGGCATGCGGAAAAGAGGAACTGCTCTCGCCGGTGGGCAGGCTGGGATTAACCCTGTTCCATCTTCTGGTATGGCACAATTTTTATGAAGCGGTAAAAAAACTGCTCCTGAACGAAGAGACAGCGGCAGATGCCGTCAATCTGCCTGATCACAAGGGCCACGGCCTCACCCCCCTCCTGCTGGCCTGCTCCCGGGGGAATCTGGCCATGGTCAAACTGTTGCTGGAGCATGGAGCCGATGACTCCCACAGCGATGCCAGAGGCATGAACGCCTTCCATTTCCTGGCATATCCCCGCTTTGAAGGATTGGCCATTAACTTCACCTGCCTGGAGCAGAGTGTGGAACAGCGGGGAGAAATCGCCCGCCTGGTCTCCTGTGACGTGAACCAGAAAAACAAAGACGGGCTCAGCCCCTTAGAACAGCTTCTAACCTCCGAATACAGTTCCAGCTACACCTGGCCGCTGACGGAAATCTTTCTGGAAAAAGGGGCGACTACCGATTATGTGGACGAAGGCGGCAACACCCTCCTCATGATGGCCAGAAAGAATGGCCACAACACGGCGGCGCTGCGGTTGATGGAGAAATGCCCGGAACTGCTGGAAGTGCCGGATCAAAACGGGGTAACTCCCCTGCAGCACGCCATTGAATATCGCAATCATTCCATGTACCACGCCCTGCTGGGCCATGGGGCCAAGCCTGTATCGGACAGTTCCATGAACGACTTTCCCCTGAGTCAGGTTACCAGCAACGCGTTCTGCAATGTTTCCCAAAGCAACAAGGACGCTCTGGCCGTTGCGCTGTACATGACGGAAAAGATGATTCTGCAAATTGATCCGGACGATGATGACGAAATTGGCGAAGTCACAGATATCTTTCACAATGCCCTGATTTCAGACAAAGAGGCTCATGTGCTGGAGATCTGCAAAAGCGCCGGAATTGACTTTACCCTCCCCATACACTACCACGGCGATGTGTTCTGTCTGCGGGACAAATGCCTAAGGGCCGCCTATGGCATAGGAGTTATCAGGAAACTGGCAGAACTTGGGGTGGATATGGACCTGGCGGTGATCAATGAACAGACCCCTGCCTATATTGTTGCCTCTCTGGATGGAAAAGACGATTCATTTTTTGAGGAAGCGGCAAAGATTTTCTCCAGAGAATCCATGGAGCAGACAGCCAATGGTGGAAAGGCGGCTATCCATCTCGCTGCGGAAAACGGCCATACGGCCATGCTGCGGGTCATGGTGGAAAAGGGCCTGGACGTCAATCTCACCCAGGATGAGCCCGGGGATGCCGGAGCCACAGCCCTTCACTGCGCCTGTGCCTTCGGTCATGAGGACGCGGTGAAACTGCTCATGGACGCCGGTGCGGATGACACCATGAAGAACCTGAAAGGCGAGACCCCTGCCCACTATGCCTTAATGAAGAAAAAATATGGCCGGGGTATGGAACCCGAACAGAAAATCGGACTTCTGAGATTGCTGAAGAACCTGGACCTGCCCCGGGAGGACGGAAAAACACCTCTTCTGCTGCTGGACGAGGTTTATGACCCCCAGGAACTCCTGTCCCTGTTGGTGGAGAAAGGCGTGGATGTAAACCATGCGGACAACCAGGGCATGACTCTCCTGATGCTGAGCCCGGACAAGGAAACAGCCAAGATTCTGCTCCGGGCCGGAGCCGATGTAAACTTGGCGGACCACCAGGGGAATACGGCTTTGCACTATGCCTTGGAAAATAGATCCGCAGGAGATGCCCGCTACCTGATCAAAAAAGGCGCCGATTACAACCGGCCCAACAATCAGGGCGTGACGCCTGTGCAGATGGCCGCGGAAAAAGGATTTGACACAGTGTTGGAACTGATGACGGATATAAAATAAACCGAAAAAACTACCGGGCAGATGCGCAAAATGCATCTGCCCGGTGGTTTTCCGGCCCCAGGCAGGCAAAATCTCCTTTCCTTTTGCCGTCCAGAAACTGCTTTATGTTTCCGGAGCGGGCGCCGTGGTTTATTTTACAGATCGCTTTTCATACTTCCCGCTTTTTCCCGTAACGCTCTCCCGGTATTTCTGGGCATTGGAATCCATGATGATGCCCAGGCAAAGGCTGGAAACCATCCCCAGGGCAAAGCCTAACCAAACATTGTTTAATACGATTCCCAGAATCATTCCCACTACTATTCCCGCAACAGTATAAACGCCTGTCCATACCGTTTTCTGCTTGACAATGGAATAGGTCTCCACATTCCCCTCATTGCCCCGGAATACAAATCCTGCCTT
The DNA here is from genome assembly GCA_011959105.1 of Lachnospiraceae bacterium. Classification (GTDB taxonomy): domain Bacteria; phylum Bacillota; class Clostridia; order Lachnospirales; family Lachnospiraceae; genus Acetatifactor. The sequence continues at coordinate 12,908 of BLLU01000068.1, forward strand.
TTGAACCGCATTCACGCCCTTGTCATTTTCATGCTCCACCCGGGATATGACTTCATATATATTCCTGTGCAAAAACGCCCAGTTTACCATCATCTTGATCACTTCCGTACCCAGACCCCGGTTTCTGTATTTTTGCGCAAGTTCCACCTTCAGAGGCACGGTTCCAAGAAGTTTCTCTCCGGAAAAAGAAGCCGTTCCGATCTGCTCTTTCTCACCCTTCCTGAAGGCAATAATCCAATCGGACTCCCACAGGTCTTCCGCATTCGATGGTGTAATCGTTATGATATCGGATTTCAGCCAATAATTGTTCTTCTTCATATCGCCTTCGTACCTCCTTTTTCTATCCCTATTATAACCCAATGTGCCGCGTAAGGGAAGGTACATTTCCATTCTTCTCTGTCAGTCAAACAAAATCTCTTCCACCGTCACAAAGGTATAGCCCTGTTCCAACAATGCGTCCACGGCTTTCAGCGCCGCTTCCACGGAAGTATCGTAGTAATCATGCATCAGGATGATATCGTTTTCCTCCACCTTGCCCACAATCTTCTCCGTGATGCGGTCCGCATTGCTGGAACACCAGTCCAGGGTGTCCACTGTCCACAGTACGGGAAACATGTTCAGTTCCTTCTCAAAACTTTTGTCCCAGGAACCATAGGGCGGACGCACATAGACCACCTCCTGCCCGGTGATCTCCTCCAGAATCTCATTGGTCCTGATCAGTTCTTCCTTAAAAACCTCCCGGTTGCTTTTCCGAAGCTGCATATGGCTGTAAGTATGGTTGCCGATCAGATGTCCTTCCTCCTGCATACGCCTTATAATGTCCGGGTGCAGTTCGGCATGTTCTCCCGTGACAAAAAAGGTGGCCTGTACCCCCCGTTCCTTCAGGCCGTCCAGAAGCTGCTGCGTGTATCTGGGGTGGGGGCCGTCGTCAAAGGTAAGTGCAATTCTGCGGATCTCCACCGGCTCCTCAGGCCCTTCCGCCTCAACCATTGCCGCCGTCGGCGTCTGTTTCAATTCCCCCCCAGCGCCATGTATGTATCCATAAACCCCTGCCAGCGCCAGACACAGCAGCATATCTCCCAGGGCCAGCACTTTCCCGATCTTCCTCATACCATTCCCCACGCACGCCGCAGACAGAACCCGCGGCATTGCCTGCCTTTATCCCATATTCTATAGAAATATATGTGACAGGGCATATCCATATGCCGCCGGGTAAGCCGACAGAAAACAGCCGTAAAAAGGGCCGCCGCAATATGCGGCAGCCCCGTCATGCTCAGGTCTTAAACAGCGCGATCTCCGATTTCAGTTCGTTCATATTGTCTCCCAGGGCATCCGCCGTCCGGCTCAGATTGTCCACATTCTCCATCAGCTTTTCTGTGGTCTGACTGACAATCTGGGCATTTTCCGCAGTCTCGGCAATGATCTGGGATATGTTCTGCACCGCGTCCAGGGTTTCCTCCCGTTCTTTATCCGCCTGCTCTGTGCTGGCCACGATCTCCTGAAGCCCGGTCACCAGCTCCTGCATACGATGACGCATATCCGCAAATACCTGTATCACCTCCTGCACCGCATGTCCCTGCAGAGCCACCATTTCCTCCGCCTGTCTGGCGCTTTGTACACTCTCTATGGTACGGGTGCCGATATGCTGTACATTGTGGCTGATCTCTCCTGCGGCCTTGGCAGAATCATCCGCCAGCTTTCGAATTTCCTCCGCCACCACGGCAAATCCCCGGCCGGCATCCCCGGCCCTGGCCGCCTCTATGGACGCGTTGAGAGACAGCAGATTGGTCTGCTTGCTGATCCCGGTAATGGTCTCCACAAACACGCTGATATTCTCCGTCTCCTGGCTGAGTTGTTCGATACTGGCCCCCACCTGATTGGTAATATCGGTGGTCTCCTGGGCGCGCTGCCCCAAAAGTTCGATAATCTCAATGCCCCTGTGGATCATGGTATCGGTTTCCCGAACCAGCATCTCCACCTTTTCCACCACCTGGCTGACCTCCTGCATATCATCGGACAGAAGCCCCGTTTTATCCACGCATTCCTGGGCGTGGAGGGACTGACGTCCCATGCCCTCGTTGATCTCCGTGATGGCCTGGGTGATGTCCAGTGAATAATCACTGATGATCTCCGAAGCCCGTTTTACCTCCTCCGCAGACAATTCCAACTGGCCCGTGGCACCATGTACCTTGTTCACCAGCTTTTTGTTGTTCTGGATCATATGGTTGGCAGACTGGGCCAGATCTCCGAACTCATCCCTCCCGGACACTTTCACGCTGCCGGTCAGGTCGCCTTCCGCCACCTGTTCCAGCCCTCTGGAAATCTTCTTCATATTGCCGCGAATGCCGATGGTGATGGTCACCCCGATAAAGCCCGCCACCAAAATGGCGATTAATACCATGGCAAAGGTGATCCATTTGATCTGATCCGCCTGGGCCGTCACTACTTTGTTGGGCACCAGCATACAGATCGCCGCGCCGCTGTCCTCCACAATCCCATACACGAAAAGGTACTCCCGGCCCTGGAAATCCACTTCCTTATGACCTATTTTTTCATCGGACTGCACGCATTCCTGATAAAAAGGCTTGTCATACAGCACCGTTTCCCCTTCCGCGAAAGCGCTCTCCGCGCCCTCCTCCAGGTATTCCGTCACGATCTCCCTGCCGCTTGGCGTCACAAACACCGCAACGCTTCCCTCTCCCAGAATCAGATCCTGCAGCAGTTCCTTAACAGACTCCTGCTTAATATCCACCACGATCATGGCTTTATTATTCTTGGATTGAATCTGATAGGCCATGATATACCGCTTGTCGGACAATTTCATATGGGAATCCAGCACATGATGCCAGTCCGTCCAAACATTTCCCCTGCCGCCTCCGCCCTGCTGGCTGACTTCCTCCTGGTATTCCGCGAAAAAACCATTGGGGGAATCGGAGTTGGTGGTGGAGATCAGAGTCAACTCCTGAGAAGGAATAATATGTACATTGCTGATAAAGTCATTTCCTGACTGGGTAGAAAGCAGATTGGTCTTCTGATTGGTAATCAGTTTCTTGCGTTCCACCGCATAGCCGTCCTTTTCATACACGCCGCTGAAGTAGCGGTTCAAATCCGTGTCAAAGGCATATTTTAATGCCTCTCCCGCCACAAAGGAATTGATGGCCTCCATATAGCTGACCGTCATGTTCATGGTTTTCTCCGTGGAATCCAGAAACTGCTGGCTCATGCCGGTGGAAGCCTTTCTGTAGGCGATGACGCCCACCAGGATCATGAACAGAATCGGAACGGTAAAACAAACCACTATCTTATTTTGCAGATTGCTTAGCCTCTGTTTTCTCTTTTTTTCTGGCTTGCGGGTTTTCAATTCTTTTTCCTCCTTTGATTTAAGGAAATCTATACTTCCCTAAGAGACATTCTACCTTATTTTTGTCGAAATGCCTAGATAAAATATGCAAATTTTTATTTTTTCTTACAACTTGACAAAAACGCTTCTTTTTGCTCATGAATTTGCACATTTTACCGCAATTTTAAGCAATCAATTATGTAACAAGTGCTAAAACCAAGCATGCCAACCAAAAGATGGGACAATCTCTCGCTCCTTTCGAAAAAAATAGCCGGCTGTCAAAGCCGGCGCAGATACATGGCCTCCACAAAGCCAGATTCAAATTCCTGCTGCTCCGCCAGATTCAGCACCTGGGTCACGGCGCGGAGACGATTCAAACGCTCCCCGGCGTCCGGTTCGTTGCCGTAGATCCATGCCCCCGCCAGAGCCGTGTTGCCCACCGCCGTCACCCTGCCCTCCAGCCCCTGGGGCAGCAGTCCCAGGGCTATGGCGGCCTGTACATCCAGAAAATACCCGAATCCCCCGGCCAGCCAGACCTGCCGGATCTGCTCCGGGCCCTCCAGGCCATAGGCGGCAATCAGCGTCCTGATTCCGGCGCAGACAGCGGCCTTGGCCGTCTGCAGACGGCGGATACTTTCCTGGGTGATACGCACATCCCCGATGAGCACTCCTGCTTCAAAATAAGGTTCCGCCAGAAGCCCTGTCTCATCCGTAAGTCCCAGTTCCAGCAGTTTCGCCGTAAGGGCAATCATATCCGCCCCCCAGAGGGCGCTGCCTCCTTCGAAAGCAGGGCCTGCTGCCGTACCGCAGCAGATCATTTTGTCCCGGTTGCCCAGAGCCATTTCCCCGTTGGTTCCCAGATCCACCAGCAAAGTCACGTCCTCCGCCCGGTCCATTCCGCAGGCCAGCATCCCTGCCGCGATATCGGCTCCCACAAAAGCCGACAGGCCCGGCAGAGTCACGGTATCCACACCGTCCACCACCAGTTTCTCCTGTGTCAGATAGGCCGCGTGAAAGGGAGCCCTGCCCAGAGGGGCCGGGTCATGCCCCATCAGCAGATACAGCATGGTGGTGTTCCCGGCAATGACCAGCCTCTCCGGGTTTCCTCCCTGCTGCCGGAAATGCGCCATTCCCTGCTCCAGCACCCGCCTGGCCGCCTGCTGCATCTGCAGCCGGAGCAAAGGGTTTTCCGCCGCCTGAATCCGGGAAATCACATCCGTTCCAAACACTCTCTGAGGGTTGGGGCATACATACTCTCCCCGTTTCTCTCCCCGGCCGTCATACCATTCCACCGCAATAGTGGTGGTTCCCAGATCGGCTATGGCCAGTTCCCCCCGGGGCTGCTCCAGAGCGTCCTCCTCCGGGCCTCCGCCTCCTTTTCCCAGGGCGTTCCCTTCGGTTTCTCTCCTCTCCGGCAGGAAAAAGGAAGCCGTAATCACCTTCATTTGCTCCTCCCTTTTTCCTCCGGGCGCGCACCTTCCGCAGCCGGTGCAGACCTGGCATCTATTTCCCCACTCTGTCATAGAATGCTCCTCTTATATCCCTTCAGATAAACTGGTTTTTCTCCGGGTCATATTGATACGCAATGCCGGAGAGTTTTTCCGTGATTTCTTCCTGGTCCACATCCAGATCCTCGCACAGGGCTTCCAGGCTGGAATAGTAATCCCGGAGTTTCAAATTAACAAAGCTGAGCAGCATCACCGGGTCTCTGGGAATCATATTTACCTCTTTTCCGCAGGGCCGCAGGCAAACTTCCGGCCCTGTCCATACTCATAATGCGCGGCGGTGCGATACCAAATCCCCTGCCGCGGGAATTGTTTGCGTATTTTCCTAGGGCGCAGAATTCTCCACAGCGGTGGAAGCAATGATCTCCATATCCCCCAGCATCTCCACACGCCCATAGCCCGCAGGGATCAACAGATGCGCACCCTTGCCCACACTGTGGCCCTCGATGATACCCGCGCCTTCCAGCACACTGACGATGAGGAATGGATGCTCCTGTTCAAAGGCAAATTCTTCCTTCACCACCAGCTTCCATACTTTATAGTAATCACTCTCCGTCAGCAGGTTCCAGGTATTGGGCTCCTGGGGAGCTGCCCTTTTTATGGCCTTTTGGTACGCCTCATCGGGTACATTGATCACATCAATGCTCTGAGACACATGAAGCTGGCGGGGCTTGCCGTCCACCAGACGGTTATAGTCATACACCCGGTAAGTGATATCGCTGTTCTGCTGGGTCTCCAGGATCAGAAAACTTCCCGTGATGGCATGTACCGTGCCGGGATTGATCTGGATCATATCTCCCTTTTGCACCGGCACCCGGCGGATCAACTCTTCATACCGATTATCGGCGATCATCTGCTTCAGTTCCTCACGGGTCCGGGCGTGATGCCCCACCACCAGTTCCGCCCCCGGGTCACAGTCCATGATATACCAGCATTCGGTCTTGCCAAAGGGAACTTGTTCCACCTTTCGGGCATAGGCATCGTCAGGGTGCACCTGAATGCTCAGATCGCTCCTGGCGTCAATGATTTTCACCAACAGGGGAAATGCCTCGTAAGAAAGATTTCCGAACATCTCCCTGTGTTCCCGGTACAGCCCGGACAGAGTCTGCCCTGCGTATTTCCCCTGGGTGATCCGGCAGTCCCCATGGGGATGGGCGCTGATGGCCCAGCACTCCCCCACCGCGTCACTGTCCGCATGGTAGGGGAACTCCGTCACCAGTCTCTGGCCGCCCCACACGCATTCCTTCAGTACTGGCTCCAGATACAGGATTTCTCCCCCGGGCCGGTTCATGGCCAGCGCGCTGCCGTTTGTCTCCATGACCCGCTTATACCAGTAGGCACTGTCCTTTGCGATGCGCTGCTGGGTACGGTAATCCACATACACCAGGCCGAAGCGCTCATGATAGCCGTTGGCCCACTCGAAATTGTCCAGGAAGGTCCACAGGAAATATCCCCTGATTTCCACGCCCTCGTCCACGGCACGCTGCAGCTGATACAAATATTTTTCCAGAAAATCAATGCGGTTGGGATCATGCACCTTACCGTCCAGGGATACGGTGTCATGGCAGGACATACCGTTCTCCGTGATATACAGAGGCATGTGGTAGCGCTCATAAAGGAACTTGCAGCTCCAGTAAACACACTCCGGGGTCACGGGCCACTGGATGGCCGTCTTGGGAAATCCCGGGTAACGGTCCACATACTCGATTCCGCCGTCCGCGGCCCGCCGCACCTTGTAGCCATTGTACACATTCTGTCCCATAAAGTCCAGGGGCTGGGAGATCAACTCCATGTCCTCCGGGGTAATCTCCGGCAAATACTCTGCGAAACGCTTCAGGCCCTCCTCCGGGTAGCGGCCCAGAAATACGGGATCACTATACCAGGTCACATTCCAGGTCCAGTTATCCAGTGGATTGTCAAGGCCGAAATACGCTTCTCTGGCCGCCGCCACATCCTCCGGACTGTCCGTGGCGGGAATGGCCACGCCGCAGGTGGGCGCAAACCCAATTTTCACAGGGGCTTTGGCATATTTCCGCAGATTCACCACCGCCTGGCCGTGGGCCTTCAGCACATTGTGGGCGATCTGAAAAGTCTCTTTATAGGAGAGTTTTAGTCCCGGGGCATGTTCCCCCCGCAGATGTCCCAGCCCCACAAAGCATTGGGGCTCATTCAGGGTAAAAAAGTACCGGCAGTCCTGGGAAAAATTCTCCGCCACCACTCTGGCATACTCCCCAAACCAGGCCACGCTCTCCGGATTTGCCCAGCCGCCTCGATCCTGCAATGCCTGGGGATACTCCCAGTGGAACAGGGTAAGATAGGGCTCGATGCCATTGGCCCGCAGTTCCCTGAGCACATCCTTATAATAGTCAATTCCGGCCTGGTTGACCTGGCCGATACCTTCGGGCAGGATTCTGGCCCAGTTCAGGGAAAAACGGTAATTTTTCACTCCCAGCATACGCATCAGGGCAATATCCTCCCTGTAGCGGTGGATATGGTCGCAGGCCGTCCGGGCGTCCTGCCTCTCATATACCCTCCCCGCTTCACAAAAAGTATCCCACACCGTCTTACCGCAGCCGTCTCCGGAAGCCCTGCCCTCAATCTGGTAGGCGCTGTCCGCCACGCCCCATGCAAAATCCTTACTAAACATATTTTTTCCCTCTTTCCTGTTCATACATGGCTATATTCACTGCCCATTCCAAGCATAAATGTTCCGTACCGCTCTTCCCGATTTATCCTGCCGTAATCACAGACACCAGATAGAACCCGGACGCCTCCTTCTCATGAGTCCGGCACAATTCGATCCGCACATGGTGTTCCCCGGACTCCTGCCGTTCAAAAACCGTGGTCAGGGCCAGCAGATCCCCCCAGTTCTCGTCAAACTCGCCGTCCAATGCCACGGCCCCGGCCTCATCGCCGTCCACAATCACCCTGGCGGCGGGAGCGGGCTTTCGGATGGTGCGTCTGTACTGCATCGCCAGGGCGCTGCCCGTCATGGTAAACTCCATATACGCGCCCTCCTCCCAGGCTTCCCAGCCGCATTTGAAGATATCGGTCATATCTTCCTGGGGTTCATGGTCCTCGGTAAATCCCTCGCAGGAATCCACCTCCAGCTGTCCGTTCCGCAGCCGCCTGGAATGCTCATAGCGATTGGGCGTCAGGGGCCGTTCCGGGAAAACAGGCTCCGGCTCCGGATGTTCCGCCTCTGCGTATACCCCGTCCAGAAAGTGCCGGATGGTATCTGCCAGCATCACATGGCCTGTATCGTTGGGATGCAGATCATCGGCGGTGACGGACTCCGCAGCCAGTTCCCCCGCCGCAATCCGGGCATGGACATTGTTCCTGAAGCTGACGCAGGGCAGATCATAATGCCTGCCCACGGCGGTGTGAATCTCCTCCGTGCTGATGCCGGTGCTGAAGAAAGAATTGTGCAGCAGCACCACCGCCGGCCGGGACGGGGAGTTGTAGACATGCCGGACCAATCCCTCATATGTCTCCAGGAAATGGGTGGAATTCCCGTCGTTCACACTGAACTCGATAAACACCAGATCCGGACCGGCATAGAGCAGATCCTCATCAACTCTGGCCACCCCGAACTCAGAAGTGGTGGCCCCGATGCCCGCGTTATAATACTTCACTTCTGCCTGGGGAAAGCGCTCCCTCCACCACTGGCAGCTCAAAGAGGCATAGCACTTCTCCGGCGCAGTGGCGTCACAGCCCATGGTGATGGAGCCCCCCAGATAGCCAATGGCCACACTTTCCCCCGCCCGGGCCCGGAGCATCAGATTTTTCAGCCGCTTCTGGTTGCCCCTGTTTACTACGATTGTGTCCAGATATTTGTCCCGCATACTTCCCTCTTTCCGAAAACCCATGTCCGGCTCAGCGCAGACACCGGGCTTTCCCATAATTTTCCTCACTCCCAGAACCCAAAGCTCTCGTTCAGCCGTTCAATATATGCGCTCAATTCCTCTGCCATCCGCTCCGCCTCGGGCCTGCGCACATGGCCCTTGGTACCCGCAGCGTTATTGCTGTAGGCAAAATAATGGATTGCCGGATCCCCCTTCTCCGCCACCACCTGTTCTATGGCCCGATCCCAGGCCGGGTCATGTTCCAGAATCGTGGTCTTACAGATCAGATGAGCCTGGGGATAGATCCCCCGAAGGGTATCCAGGAATCTGCCGTAGGCTGCCCGCCAGCGCCTGGCCGCTTCCCCTTCATAATCCGCCGCCATATAGTCCTCCGGGTGGCTGTCATTCTGGCCGAATGCCAGGATCACCACCTGGGGTCTGTATTTTGTAAAATCCCATTGTTTCGGTTCACACAGATTGGGATGATACTGTATCTTGTCATACATCCACTCCATGCCCCGGGCCTGTGGCTCGTTGAAATAGCCCGTGCGGTCCAGCAGCGCGATGCCTCCCTGGGCCACATCGTGGAGCCTGGCCCCCAGCCGCCGGGCCGTGAGCCAGGCATAGGAATAATAGCTGTTGGAATACTCCCCGTTGTGCTCCGGGTCGGGCTGCCCGCAGTAATCCAGCGCCTCGGATACCTCCCCCGCGGATATGGAATCTCCATATACCTCTATCCGCCGCTCCGGCAGAGGCCCCGGCGGCAGAAGCCGTCCGTCCCCGAACAGGAGAAAGCCGTGAAACAGCGCCATATGGCAGGAGTCCATCCGTTTGAACAGGCACAGTTCATGTACCCCCTCCCCCAGATTTTCCCCCAGGGTAAGAACCGTCTGTCCCTGATCCGCCAGATCTCCCCGATACTCCTGCCCGTCCAGAATCCAGCCCATACAGCTGGTCCAGTAGGAACGGATATTGGTAAAAACCGCCCGGATGCCGCTGCCTGTAAAGCGGATCTGCACAAAGCTGGCAGGGTACACCATCAGGGCTCCGTCCTCCCGTTCCCGGTCAATCCGCCCGCAGTAATCCAATTCCGGCTCCCGCCAGGAGACGGGCTTCTCCCCGGGCAAAGCCTGCTGCCGCAAATATTCTGTATCCATCCTTTATCTCCTCCCGGCCTTCAGCTCCGCAGCAATTCCAGGTTTTTCCCGATCATCTCACATCTCTGGGCCACACATTCCACACTGCGCAGAGGATCTTCCGGGGTGTTGAATACATAATCAATGAGTTTGTCCATGGTGGTGACAGCCACATGCATCCGGGTGTCACTGGAGGCATAGTAAATATAGATGTCCCCGTTCTCTCGGGCGATGGCACCATTGGTAAATACCACATTGGACACATCCCCCACCCGTTCCGGGCCCCTGGGGCCGATCAGCAGACCGGAAGGCTCCGCAATCACATCAGCGGGATTCTCCAGAGCCGTGGCAAAGGCATAGATCACATAACGCAGCCCCGCCGCCGTATTGCGCACCCCATGGGCGATATGGATCCAGCCCCGGTCCGTCTTGATGGGCACTGCGCCCGCACCGTTCTTCACCTCGGTGATGGTATGATATTTTCTCTTGCTGGTGATTATTTCCTGATCGATCACCGCATGGGTGATATCCTGGCACAGGCCGAAACCGATACCGCCGCCGGAACCGGTGTCAATAAAATCGTCCATGGGCCTGGTGTAAAAGGCATACTTGCCCTCCACGAACTCCGGGTGCAGCACCACATTGCGCTGCTGGGGGGAGTTAAGGGTCTTAAGATTGGGCAGACGCTCCCAGTCTTTCAGGTTTTTGGTGCGCACAATGCCCGCTGCCGCCACCGCCGCAGACAGATCCCCCACGGAGGTATCCTTGCTCTCGGAGCAGAATACGCCGTAAATCCAGCCGTCCTCATGCTTTGTCAGCCGCATGTCATATACATTGGTCTCCTCCGGGCAGGTATCCGGCAGCAGGATGGGATAATCCCAGAACCGGAAATTGTCTGTGCCGTTATCGCTTTCCGCCACGGCAAAGAAAGATTTCCTGTCATTGCCCTCCACCCTGGCCACCAGGTAAAATTTACCGTCCAGCTCAATGGCCCCGGAATTCATCACCGCATTGATCCCCAGCCGCTCCATAAAATAGGGATTGGTCTCCCGGTTCAAATCATATCTCCAGTGGAGAGGCGCATGCTCTCTGGTCAGCACCGGATACCTGTACCGTTGAAACAGGCCATTGTAAAAGCCTGTGTCCACCTCGTTTTTTCTGGTTATCAGCTTCTCCTGCTGCGCAGCCAGATCGTAATATTTTTCATGTATCATGGTTGTTTTCCCTCTTTCCGAATTTTATTCCGCCACTCTGCCTTCATGCCGGGTTTTTTACCCGCTTCATCAATTCCATACACATACGCCCGTTGTGATAGGGGCATTTCCAGGGCTCCACCACAGGTTTTTCCGGATCCGGCCTGCCGTTTTCGTCCACCCGCCAGTACCACTCGCCCCCCTCTTTGGAATCCACCACATATTTTTTGATGAATTCCCAGATATCCAGGGCAGCCTCCCGGAAATAATCTTTCTCCGGGTACTTCTGCCAGGCGTTATAAAAGCCCACCACGCTCTCAGCCTGCACCCACCAGATCCGCCACTCGTCGTCCACGCCCCGCTCGCACTCGTTTTTCAGAGAGTGGCAGCTGTAGGCCGTCTCATACACATTCTGTTCCAGATCCGCCGTGACAGAGGCCATTTTCGCCCGGTAAACGGGATCCCCCAGCACCTCCACGCCCCGGTCCACCAGCCAGGCCGTCTCAATGTCATGGCCGTAGGAATGCAGGTCGATCAGACTGTTCATATCATTGTCGAAAAATACCTCCTGGCGGTGAAGCACCGGGTTGTAAATCCTGTCCTCGATCAGATCCATCATCCAGCGCAGCTTCTCCGCCGCGGTCTCATTTTCGGAAACCCGAAAAAGTTCCGTATATGCCTCAAACACATGCAGCAGAGTGTTCATGGTGCGGTCTGCCATGACGCCGTTCTCCGACAGCTTATCATTGTCCGCAGGCTGAAAATCAACGTCCAGCGCCTCCTTATACCCATATTGGTCAAAGCATTTGCCCTCGATCACCTCCTGCAGTTCCAGGGCCAGTTCCAGAGCCTCCCGACAGCCGGACGCCGCATAATAACAGGACAGGGCATAGACGGCAAACGCCTGGTTGTAGGTATGCTTGGTGGTGTCTTCCGGTTTCCCGTCCCAGGTCACTGACCAATACACGCCGCCCCGCTCCCGGTCCAGGCAATGCTCTTTTAAAAAAAGATAGGCATGGTCCGCGTACTCTTTCAGTCCGGGATCCTGCAAGACCGTCCAGGCGCTGGAGAAAAACCACAGGATCCGGCTGTTCAGAATACAGCCCTTGACCGCCTGCCGGTCCACCCTTCCCTCCGCGTCCATGAAGCCGTAGTAGCCTCCGTTCTCATTGTCTTTCAGATTTTTCCAGAAGGACAGTAGCTTTTCCTCCAGATGCGCCCTCATTTCCTCCGCTATACCCATCTCTTTCCTCCTAACTTAAGTCGCTGCGCGACGGCACTAAAGGGTAAACAACTTCACCTGTCATATGCCTCATATCTTCTGACGCTGTCCCGGAGCACGATCTCCCCCTCGATGATCTGCATATTGCAGCGGCTGTCATCCCCTCCGATCCGGCGCACCAAAATGTCAATTCCCGCTTTCGCCATCTGAGGCATATTCACCGAATAAGTGGAGATGGGCACATCACACAGGCCGGGATACAGCCAGTCGTCGTACCCCACCAAAGACACGTCCTCCGGCACCCGGTATCCCGCCTCCAGCAGGCTTTTCACCATCCTGCTGGCGGTGAGGTCACTGTTGCACACAAAGGCCGTGGGCATCTCCCCGGGCAGCGGAATCCTGTCAAAGCAGTAGGCGCTGCTCTCGTCCTCCCTGTCCTTGATCACCCAGTCCGCCCTCTCCTGCACCCCATGTTCCATCAGGGATTTGCGGTATCCCAGATATCGGTCCATAATGCTCTCCGTGGCCAGCGCCGTTCCCACGAAGCCGATCTTCTCATGCCCCATCTGAAACAGATAATTGGTCATGTAATAGGCCCCGTAGAAACTGTTGCTGATCACGCAGTCTTCCTGGAGTTGTTTGTCATAAAAGTCCATATACACCACCGGGACTTTGCACTTTTTCTTCAGCATCCGCAAATATTTGGACTGGATGCTTCCCAGGATGATCAGCCCGTCAATCTTATCCTCCTGCACCAGCTTGGGTTCTTCCAGTTCCTGCTCCCGGTCCGCGTCCAATACCTCCAGGATCACATAACAGTTCTCCTGGACCGCGCAGGTGATGATCTTCTGATAGAATTCCCAGTAAAAAGTGGCATACTTTTCCACATAAATCTCAGCCATAATCACGCCGATGTTGTAACTGCGTTTCGCCTCCTGGCGGTTGCTGACAGGCGGCTTATACCCCATCTCCTCCGCCAGTGCCTTAATCCGCTCCCGCATCTCCTCGCTGACGCCCTTCTGGTCCGCCAGTGCCTTGGACACCGTCACCGTACTGACCCCCAGACGCTGGGCTATATCCGACATCCTTACGCCCTTTGCCATCTCTCAACCTCCCTCTTTTGCTTGTCTCTTCCCCATTTATGTAATCGAAGGTTTTTGTCCGCTTCACCTGTCACTGCCGTTTCAGCCAGACCAGCTTTGCCCGGAAATCCCCCCACATGCGCTCCAGCACCATGCCGCCGTTTTGCAGCAGCTGTCCGCTGTAAGATTTTTCCGTGTCTTTGATCATACCCTCCGGTCCGTCCCCGGGGGCCTGCCCCTGCATATCCGCCTCGTACACATGATACACGGCGGTCTCATCCAGGCCCCGGAGCCGCAGGATCCTGCTGTGGCGGTTGGGTTCTCCCAGTACCTGTACATAAAACACCAGACTTTCCCCCTTGTCCTTGCTGACCACCTGGAAACAGTCATACAGATGGTTATCCCCGTAGGAGGCAATGCGGTAATAGTCCCCCTCCCGTACCAGGTCATTGAACTTGTGGTACAGGGCGGTCTGCCGGCGCACCATCTCCCTGTCCTCAGGATTCAGCCCGGTGACGTCCAGTTCATAGCCAAAAGTTCCCGCCAGGGCCACAAAGCCCCTGGTCTCAAAGGGAGTATTCCGGCCCACCGCATGGTTGGGACACACGCTGACATGAGCCCCCATGGCAGACAGCGGGTACACCAGAGATGTGCCCTCCTGGATCGCCAGCCTCTCAATGGCGTCCGTATCATCGGAGCACCAGATCTGAGGACTGTAGTACAACATACCCGGATCGAATCGGGCACCGCCGCCGGAACAGTTCTCCAGAAGCAGATCCGGGAACTCCGCCAGCAGCCGCTCCTGCATTTCGTACATGCCCAGTACATAGCGGTGATACAGCTCGCCCTGTCTGTCCGCCTCCAGCGCGGCACTGCCCAGATCGCTTAAGGGGCGATTCATATCCCATTTCACATATTTGATATTGGCGCTGTGAAGCACGGCGAACATCTGCTCCAGAATGCAGTCCCGCACCTCTCTGCGGCTGACATCCAGCACATACTGGTTCCGGGCCAGGCCGGGAGTGCGTCCGGGCACGGCGATGGCCCAGTCGGGATGTTTCTGATAAAGCCCCGACTCCGGGGATATCATCTCCGGCTCGAACCAGATGCCGAACTCCAGACCCAGGGCGTTCACACCCTCCACCAGCTTTTTAAGGCCCCCTTTAAGTTTCTCCTCATTGACCTGCCAGTCTCCCAGGGCCCGGTTGTCGTCAAAACGGTTGCCAAACCAGCCATCGTCCATAACCAGCATCTCAATACCCATTCCCGCTGCCTCTCTGGCAATATCCAGCAGCTTCTTCTCATCAAAATCAAAATAAGTTGCCTCCCAGTTGTTGATCAGGATGGGACGCTTTTTGTTCCGATAGGGGCTGCGGATCAGATGCTTTCTGTACAGATCGTGATAGGCGCGGCTCATGCCCCCCAGACCCTCCCCGGAGTAGACCAGAATGACCTCCGGAGTCTGGAAACTTTCGCCCGGGGCTAATTTCCAGCTAAAATCTTCCGGTTCAATCCCTGCGGTTACCCTGATGCTGTCAAATTGATTCATCTCCGCCTGCATCCTGAAGTTGCCGGAGTAGACCAGGCTGAAGCCGTACACATCCCCTCTGTCCTGGGTGGCCGTGCGCTCCGGCAGCGCCAGGAAAGGGTGCTCCTGATGGCCCGGTTCTCCCCGCAGGCTGGATACGGCATGTTTGCCATGGCTCACCCTGCGGCGGTCCATATGGCGTTCCCTGGCCCAGGAACCGTGCAGCGTGATCATGTCATAGTCCCGGTTGTCCAGATCCAGGCAGGCGCTCATGGCCTTCTCCAGATAGAGAGGCCGGCCTCCGTCATTGTAAAAGCGTACACTCCTGGCAATGGCGTCCGTGTCCTCAAACACACTGTAGAGCAGCACAGCCCGAAGACCCAGCGCCTTGTCCCGGCAGGTGACAGCCAGCGTGGTCACCTCTTCCTGTCCGCCGAAAGTGGCCGGCAGACCTTCCAGCGCCTCCTTGCCCCGGTATATTTCATGAGACTCATAGGTTAACAGCACGGCGCTGTGGCCCGATACGGTGCGTACCCGGACGCTGCTCTCCCGATAATCCCCCACGCCGTGGGCGGAATACTCTGTGGGAAAGCTGTCCAGAAAAGACAGCCTGTCCCGGGGATTGACCTGGGGCGTCATGGGGTTCTCATTAATGCGCATCAGCGCAGACATCCCCCGCACATCGTCAATTTTCCCGCCGTAATAGGCATGTCCCAGAAAGCCCTCTTGGTCTATGATGCCGATGCAATAGGTCGTATGGGGAGTATCCAGCTTAAACAGCCGCTCCTCCGATAGATAAACAATGCCCATGGTGGTTCCTTCCTTTCTCCTATTAATACTTTTCATTAAGCTAAATTAATCTACATTTAATTTGTAATTAGTTTGATATTAGCAAATTTTCAATGGGAATACAAGGACTTTTCAAAGATTTATTTGTTTCGTGGAGTTTACCAAAATGGACCGGGAGAACTTAGTGAAGATTACCTAATGGCAGTCTGCCCATATAAAAACTGCCGGCGGGCGGACAGATCACAAGGATCCGTCCCTCCCGCCGGCAATTCGGCAGTCAATGCTTATTTTACAAATCTCTTTTTGCAGCCAAAAGCGATGGCGGACCGTCTCCGCTGTGGAGAACCACAAACAAAGGGATCTCCCAGTTGTTGACGGCTCCCTCATAATTATGCCATTAGATCACATTTGTCGTTTCTCACTCCCTGTCCCCGTTTCATGCTCACACCTCATAGGCGGTATACTCTGCCGCAAATGCCTCCGGCATTGCCAAACCGACTTCCTGCCCCTGCAGTAGAAAAGTTCCCAGACTAATGCCCCCTTCAAAAAAGACCTCCAGAATCCTGTCATCCACGATCAAAGTCAACTCTCTATAGCCGCAGCCCACCCGGCTCTCTTCTCCGTCCACCGCAAACAGTCCGGAGAGCGGATCATAGCAGACCCGGCTGCCATTGATCTCCCAGGTGTACACAGCCCCGCCATCAAGCGCCCGCATCTCCAACACCAAGGCCTTTCCCTTTCCGGGCCTGCAAATGATCCTTCCACCTTCCTGAACCACGGAGCCGCCTCCGGGAGCGGCCCCTTCGATCCCTATACGAACACGACTCTCCAGCAACTCTCTCACGGGCCGCTGGGTCAGAACACAGCCCTCCCCCGTCTTTTTGCAGCCCAGTTCCACCGGAATGCCATAAGTCCCGGTGAAAGGCCTGCCGTCATTCTCCATCCGCAGCCAGGGAATGGAAATCACTCGTCCTGTCACGCCGGAGTAGGTCTGGGCTGCATAGGGGATGCTGTTCACATAGGCCCGCTGCCTGCTGCCCTCCGGCCGGAAATGATACCCGTCAAATTCACCGGGAAAACAGAAACCGTCCGCCGCCCAGAAAAACCAGCATGTCTCCCCGTCTTCGCTCCTCAGACACAGAAGATCCGGGCATTCCCAGGCGCCTTCCAGCGTGAATCTGTCCGATTGTTCCCAATGCGCCAGATCTTCGGAACGGAATATCCCAAAATCATTCTCTTCCAGCCACAGCGCCATCACATAAGCCTGAGACTCCTCATGCCAGTATACTTTAGGGTCCCGGTTCTCCCGGCAGACCGTGGGCAGGCAGGGCTCCTCCATCTTGCAGAGCGTCCTGCCGCCGTCCAGGCTGTACGCGATTTTCTGCGTAAACTCCCGGCCCCTGCTCCAATCGTTGCTTCCTCCCGCCGCCGTGTAAAAAAACAGCAGCGCTTCCTTGGGCAAGCCCAGCATCCCCCGGTCATTGCCTATGGCGCAGCCGGAAAACATGGTCCCGCTCCCGTTCGGAAACAACACCGTGTCCTGCTGCTTCCAGTGAAGCAGATCTTCACTCACCGCATGCCCCCAGCTCATATTGTTCCAGGAGGTGTTAAAAGGGTTGTACTGAAAATACAGATGATATATGCCCTCCGCATAGATCAGCCCGTTTGGATCGTTGGTCCAGCCGCTGTCCGCGGTAAAATGAACCGCAGGCCGCGCCTGGTTTTCGGTCTGCCGCTTCCCGGACACGAAAATGCCTTCCTCAAAAGCCATGGGAAACTCGCCGCAGATAAGGAACTCCCGGCCCTGATACTGCCTGACCGGGATCTGTGCATAAAAGTCACAGACATATCCTCCCGCAGCGGTTCCGTCCACCGGCACCATAAACTCAAAGATTTTTTCAGGCGTCTCTCCCTCGGATTTCAGAAAAATCTCCAGTTTTCTCTCTTCCCTGCCTGCGCAGACGGGCAAATACAAATATTCCCCCCGGATTGGGCATATTTTTTCCATGGCTGTTGATCCTTTCCATTATGATATAAAATTTTCGTTCCAGAGCCGGCCGCCGCATTCTCCTGCTCAATTCCCGGTGGCTCCGCCTCCTATGCCGGCATACACAATGTTCCTTATTTGCCCATTATAAAATGCATTCGAATATTTTACAAGCAAAAATCCTTTGCAACCTCCGGCGCATTGTGTTAGAATAAATAAAAATATGCGGATCCCCGGCCATGTGTGCAGTCCGGGAATATACGGAACTCAAATAAGGAGGTAGACATATGAACGCAAGAGAATGTATCATGGGACGCAGAAGCATCCGCTCCTACACCAGTCAGCCGGTTCCTCATGAATTGATCGGTGAAGTGGTGGAAGCCGCATCCTACGCCCCCAGTTGGAAACATACACAGATCGTCAGGTATATCGCCGTGGAGGGCAATCTGAAAGCGGAAGTGGCGAAATGTACCTCGGGCTACGCAGGCAACGGTGTCATCATCGACCAGGCACCCATGGCCATCGTGGTTACCATCCTCAAAAACCGCAGCGGCTTTGAACGTGACGGCTCCTACTCCACTCATCGGGGAGAGGGCTGGCAGATGTTCGACGCCGGCGTTGCCAGCGAGGCGTTCTGCCTGGCCGCCTATGACAAGGGCCTGGGCACTGTTATCATGGGGATCATCGACGATGATAAGATAGCCGATCTGCTGAACGTTCCCGCAGACAGGGAAGTTGTAGCCGTAATTCCCGTGGGTTATCCCGCAGAATCCCCTGTGGCCCCCAGACGCAAACCCGTGGAGGAATTGGTCACTTATATGTCATAAATACAGAAAGTCGAAGAGTTTCCTCTTCGGCTTTTCTTTCGTGCCCGTGGGGAATACGCTGCATTCCAAATCAGCTTATTCCAGCAAAGCGCACTGATACCTGTACGGACGCCCCGGCGGACGGACATGCATCACCGGGATTGTGTGCTTTGGG
>BLLU01000069.1 GCA_011959105.1 Lachnospiraceae bacterium
CGAGAGTCTATAAAAAAGAAATGGAGGCACATAGAAATGCATAACATGAAAGAAAGACTACACACCGGAGAACTTTATCTCCCAAATGACGAAAATATTATAAAAGAGCAGGTTACCTATCAGGACAAGCTGTGTGACTACAACTTGACGAAACCTTCTGAAACAAAAAAAAGAGCCAAACTATTAAAGGAAATGCTCGGCGACTGTGGGGAAGGTGTCTATATTGAAGCGCCATTTTACGCAAATTGGGGCGGACATCACTGTCATTTTGGAAAGATGGTCTATGCAAACTACCATTTAACTTGCGTGGACGACTCTCATATTTATATTGGAGATTACACTATGATTGGACCAAACGTAACTATAGCTACTGCTGGACACCCCATTCTTCCAGAACTTCGCGAACAATTATACCAATATAATATGCCTGTTCATATTGGTAGAAATTGCTGGATTGGCGCTGGCGCAATTATTATGCCAGGTGTTACCATTGGCGATAACTCTGTGATTGGTGCTGGTAGTGTGGTGACAAAAGATATTCCAGCAAACGTTGTCGCTGTTGGAAACCCCTGTCATGTAATGCGTGAAATTAGTGAACATGACAAAGAATATTACTTTAAAGATCGTAAAATCGAGAAATCAAAAGTTTAACATATTTCCTACTTGCCGCGCCGCGCGTCTGTCAGTTCTGCTGACTATTTTCCTATGAATACCCACGTGCAATTGAGTAGGGAAGATAAATATTCCCTACTCGCGCGCAATTATACTGACAAATTTCGCTTAGGCATAAAAATAAGGGAGCAGCACTCCCTTATCTATTATATTATTGTTAATATACCCACTGATTTTAATAAAAGGATTACCAATAAAATTGGTGCAATATACTGAATCATCACAACATACAAACGTTTTCTGCCAAATCTACTCCCTGATTTCTCCACCTCATCAATCACAGTCTTAGGCCGCAATATCCAGCCAATCAAAATACATGTTCCAATTGCAACCAACGGCATTAATAAGTTGTTGCTAATATAGTCCATAATATCCAAGATTTGTGCAACTGCACCATTTGGTAGTTTAACCTCAAAATACAGTTTATTGTATCCAAGACATACAATTACACCACCAACAATAGCAATGATTGTCTCAAGTGCAGCCGCTTTCATGCGTGTCATATGGAACCGGTCCATAAAACTAGATACCACTGCCTCCATAACAGACACAGCACTTGTAATCGCTGCAAACAATACCATAGCAAAAAAGAGACATCCTACCAAATTCCCAATTTTTCCCATAGACGCAAACACTTTTGGCAATGATACCAACATTAAACTTGGTCCTGATGCTGCCATGCCTTCCC
>BLLU01000070.1 GCA_011959105.1 Lachnospiraceae bacterium
ATTGAGCGATGAAAAACTTGAAGATGAGCACCGTAATTACCACCATCATTTCTGTGGTGGCGGCTGTCTGTATTCTCCTTCTGTACCTGGTGGCCAGCCGCAGTATGATGGTGACCATGCGCGATACGGCAGTGGACAACATGCAGACCTCGCTGGAGGCCCGGGCGGCGATTATCGAGGAGTATGTGGACAAGGCGGAACAACTGCTGATCGCCTACAGTAAGGCCCCTGTGGTGGCCGAACTCCTTCGGTCACCGAAAGACGCCGGGACGGTGCGGGCCGCCCAGGCGTATACAGAGCAATTTTACGCCGGACTGGAGGGCTGGGAAGGCATCTACATAGCAGAGTGGAACACCCATGTGCTGACCCACTCCAATCCTGCCGTGGTGGGGATCACCACCCGGGAGGGGGAGCCTCTGAAACAGCTTCAGGACGCCATGACAGCGGCGGGAGACATCTACAACACGGGCATCATCATTTCTCCTGCCTCCCAGAAGCTGGCGCTGTCCCTGTACTGTCCGGTGTACGATGCGGACGGCAAGACCATCCTGGGCTATGTGGGCGGCGCCCAGTTCGCCGAGAGCCTCAAGACGCTGTTGGACGGGCTCAGCGTCAAGGGCATGGAGAATGCCAGAAATTATATGATTAATACGGCCACGGGGGTACATATTTTTGACGAAGATCCGGAGCGCATGGCCACTCCCATCGAGGACGGGATGCTGCAGTCCGTTATTGCCTCCGTGACAGGCGGCGGGCAGCTGAACGGCAATATGGAATATACTTCTCAGGAGAATGTGAAGAGTATTGCCGTGTACCAGGCCATGCAGGATCGGGGTTGGGCGGTGGTGCTCAGCGACGGTCAGAGCGAGATCTACAGAGAAGCCTACGCCAGCAGGAATATTCTGGCAATGATCTGTGCGGGAGCCTATGTGCTCATCGTGGTGCTGGCCTGGATCTCCGTAAAACTCTGCGTCAAACCCCTGGAAGTGGTGAGAAAGTCCATTATAAGCATGAAGAATCTGGAACTTAAGGCCCCTGCCGAGCTGGGCAAATACGTGGGCGGCAAGAGCGAAACCGGCCAGATCGCTTCGGCCATGGGGTCCCTGTATGACACCTTGCGGGGCATTGTGTCCACTCTGCAGAACTGCACGGAATCCTTGGAGCAGTCTACGGGTACCATGAATGACGCCACCATGACGCTGATCGAGTATGTGGGCGACAATTCGGCCACCACCGAAGAACTGGCCGCCAGCATTATCACCACCAACGGAGCCATCAGCAATGTGGTGGGCGAGATCGAGAAGATTTCGGAACTGGTGGGCTATGTGGTGGATAAGGTGAAAGTGGGCGATGAGAAGAGCAGACAGTTGATCCGCACCGCGGAGGATATGAAGAAAATGGCGGGAAGCGCCCTGGAAGAAGCCGATACAAAGATCCGGCAGAACCGCAGCAACATGGAAGCGGCCATGGTCAACCTGCAGTCTCTCACCCGGGTCAACGAGATGGCCAAGCAGATTCTGGACATTGCCAGCCAGACCAATCTGCTCTCCCTGAACGCTTCCATCGAGGCCGCCAGGGCCGGAGAACAGGGAAAGGGTTTTGCGGTGGTGGCGCAGGAGATCGGCAATCTGGCCTCCAATTCCTCCGCCACGGCCAGGCAGATCTCGGATATCTGCGAGGAAATCAACAGCAACATTGCCAATGTGCAGGACTGTGTGGATGATATTATCGGTTTTATGGAGGGAGATGTGTCCCAGCGGTTCCAGGAATTTGCCGATATCGCCAACGAGTACAGTGTATCCGTGGCCAATATCCGCAGTGCCATCGGTGAGATTGAGGAGAGCTCCGAGGGCTTTGAGGCTTCCATCACCAGCATACGGGACCGTATGGGCGTGATCCAGTCCGCTTCCAAGGAAAATGAGGTGGGTGTGGACGAAATCGTGGCCAAGATCGAGCGTACCAACGTGACGGCGGAAGAATTGCAGAACGTGAGCAAAACCAACAGGAGCAATGCGGAAGAGATCAGTTCCGTGGTGGATCAGTTCACACAGTAACAGACCGGCGGGCGGCGATTTGCATAGACAGACAGCCGGGGAAAGGGAATGGTATGACGGAGAAAAGGGTAGTTCTGGATAGTAACGCAGAAGCGGCTTTTTCCAATCAGGTGGATTATTGCGTCGGCACCGGAAGGATGGGGCTGGCGCTGCACCAGGAGTATCAGGAGCAGCTTAAGCTGGTGCAGGAGTATATCGGTTTCAGCCATATCAGGGGACATGGTCTGTTCAGCGATGACATGGCCATCTATCAGGAGGGGGAGGACGGCAGTCCGGAGTACAATTATACATATCTGGACCGGGTGATGGACAGCTACCGCAGGCTGGGACTCAAGCCCTTCCTGGAACTGGGATTCATGCCGGGAAAACTGGCCAGCGGCAGCCAGACCATATTTTACTGGAAGGGCAATACCACGCCTCCGGCCTCCTATGAGCGCTGGAATGATATGGTGAAGGCCCTGCTGGAACATCTGTGTCAGAGATACGGCAGGGAAGAAGTGGTGACCTGGCCCATTGAGGTATGGAATGAGCCGAACTTGCCGGGATTCTGGGAACATGCGGACATGCAGGAATATTTCAGGCTGTTTCACAGCACCTTCTATGCGGTGAAGGAGGTGGACCCGCGCTTTAGAGTGGGCGGTCCGGCGGTCTGCGGCGGCAGCGATGAGGTCTGGATCAAAGCGTTTATGGAGTACTGCCATGAGCAGGGGATTCCGGTGGATTTTGTCACCAGGCATCATTATACCACGGAGTTTCCCCAGAAGGCGGGGCACTATGGCTATGCCGAACTGCAGGACTCCGAGGGCGGATTTGCCAATCTGCGCACCACCCGGGAGATCATAGACGGCTATTCGGAGTACCGGGGAAGGGAGATCCATATCACCGAGTTTAATACCTCCTATATTCCCAACTGTCCGCTGCATGACACCAATCAAAACGCGGCGTTCATCGCCAGGCAGTTGTCCAGGCTGGGAGATGGTAATGCCTCTTATTCCTATTGGACATTCGGGGACGTGTTCGAGGAGCAGGGAGTGCCCTTTACACCTTTCCACGGAGGCTTTGGCCTGGTGGCCAACGGCTGTATTCCCAAGCCCACCTTCTGGACCTTTGCCTTTTATAAGAAACTGAAGGAGAAGCCGGGCCGCTGCATCTACAGGGATGATCAGATGGTGGTTCTGGAGATGGAGGACGGCTCCTGCCGGGGCGTGGCCTGGAATATGACCGAAAGGCGGTCGGGAGAGGATTTTATGTTCCGGCTGGAACTGCCCGCCGGCGAGGAGGGATGTCTGGTGCTCCAGACAGTGGATGAGATATGCTGTAACCCCTTGAAGGTGTGGCATGATCTGGGAGAACCCTCCAGTCTCACCTCTCAGGAACTGGAACTGCTGAAGAGGGCAGCTCAGCCTTTTGTGGAGACCAGGCGCATCACTCCCCGGGACAGCAGGGTGGAACTGGCATTTCCGCTGCGGGAGAACGGAGTGGTATATTTTTCCTGGGAACCCGGCCAGGTCAGATCGGACAGCGGATATACTTATGAGAGGGTTATGCAGTACCTGTAGAAGGCGGAAATTAAGTCTCTCTCTTTCAGGATCTAATTGTATATGTGCCAAGTCACAGGTTGATATCTGTGGCTTGGCATTTTTTATTACACAATTTGTTATAGATCGAAGAATTTATGAGCTATTGAAAATAGTGATTATTCACACCGACTATGTTTGAAATCTAAAAATATTTATCGAAACCTTGTTTATTTAAGATATAAAGGTTATACTACCAAATAATAGCAGTTGCATCATACATCATTTTAGAAAAGAGGGACAGATATGTCAGCAGAATTGGACAGAATACAAGCAAGCATCATCAACCTTCAGGAAGAGAAGAGTGCGGCGGCTGCTTGCCGATCGGGAGCAGATGAATCGTAAGGGCTTGCGCCAGAAATCTCTCAGCCTTCCAAGATGCCTATATGTCTGTTGTAAGGCAGTATGAAACAGCCATACGGCGAGACGAGTGTTGGCGTATCGTACAGGAAAAGGACAGCGCGATCCGAAAACAGCAGATGGAACTTGCGCAGCAGAAGGAAAGAGAGCAGAGGATTCGGGAAGAGCAGGCCAGACGCGCAGAGGAACAGCGACTGTCCTTGCGGTTCACAGACTGTCTTGCGTAGATAGCGTCGATGCGATTTTCCATTGACAGCTCCTTTCCGTATCGGAATGGAGCTGTCAACCTTTACAAGTATATTATACCAAAGACAGCCCCACCTCTGGTCACGGTGTCCAGAGGCTTCGGAATAGAGAAACGCCCGCACAGCGCAAGGCTATACGGACGTGTCGGGGCGACAGGATTTCACAAATTTTGCAGTTGTGGACAGAGTTTTCCACTGAAGAAGTCAGACTTTTTTTGACAAGTACCTATCTACCTTTGATCTCATAGCGGTATCCTCCTATGTGCGCCAGTGAATATAAAAAAACAGCGGCTTTGAATAATGAACCGCCGCTGGGCAGACATTTTTCTGATTATTGAGTTGCTTGCTTTTTATGTCGGGTGGAAATCAGAACATACAGCGCAGACCACGAAATACAGTGAATCACGAGAATACCAACATCTTTTGTCGCTGTCCCAAGACTCCCGGCGGACAAGGCCATAATGCCATCAAAGGCGGGATGGGATGGGACGATATTGCAAATGACCGCCAGTGGCCCGTTCACCCCAGTCAGGGCGCACACAATGGGTACGGCCAGGAATGCCAACATGACGATCTTGATATAGACCACGCCGATCATCAGACCCTCGGAGAGCTTACCGATAAACAGGCCAATCAGTGCAGCCACAAAGGACGACAGCACAATCAGCGCCAGCAGCAGCCCGAAATTTTGCCAGGACAATCGGAAACAGATACATGCCGTTACAATAGAGGACAGGCTACCAAAGAGGAAGCCCACTACGACTTTCTGAAAGATGTACTGGCTGGGTGTCATAGGAAGGATTTCGTTGATGAAAGCTACGCCGTCCTCTTTTTCGGAAATGATGTTCATAGCGTTGAACGTGCAGCCCATGAACATAGCGACAATCAACACAGCAGGAATAAAAATTCCTTGAAAGTTTTTCAAAATATCGGGCCGCTCCAACACCTGTACTTCTGCCTGTTCAGCGTTTTGACGCTGTTCATAAAGGGTCGGGAGGGTTACTGCCGCCTGCCGAAAAATGTCCAGCTCGTCCCCGCTGATTGCGGTTTTGATACTGTTCCCGTCCGCTTTTACGCCAATCACATTTGTAGACGGTTCGTTGATGGCGGCAACTAGTTCTTCCTGTGTCCTATAAGCTGTCACCGGGCCGTACTGCTCCAGCCATGCGACTGTCTGCGGGGAGAGGTCGTTTTCCAGCACTCCAAAGTGGAGTTCTCCTAGGCTGGATAGGTCAATAGAACCCATAAAATTCAATGCCACGGCGACCAAGATGGGCAACAGGAACGTCATCAGGCAGAATTTATCCCGCAGGACGCTTTTCAGTTGGTATTTTAATCCCTTCACGCCTCACCCCTCCTTTCCGATTTCCCGGTGAAATGCAAGCCGCACCGCTAGGAACAGCAGCACAATCATACCGACAGCGCCGACATAATAGGCAAGAGAAATGTCGGTTCCGAAATAGGCGTTTTTCAGACCCATATAGACGTGATAGAACGGATGACAGCCGATCCAGTCAAATTTGATGGATGTATTGGCGGATAGAAAAACAGGGGTCGCGGCGAAAATGGCAATCACCAGATAGGCCAGCGTAAACTGCCGGAAATCTTTCAACAGCAGGGCGCAGAGCAAACCCACCAGGGCCATCATCAGCGACAGAATCGCCGTCTGGAGCAGAACAGCAGGCAGTACCGTCATTCCGTCCCCGAACCCCACATTCAGCAGGGTAAGCAGTATTGCAAAGGCCAAATCAGAGAGCAGGAATACCGCCAGCTTGGACAGGAGAAACAGCTCTTTCCGCAACGGAAGAATGGCGTGGACACGAATGACTCCCATGCCTTTTTCCTTGAACAGTACGGCGGCGATGCCCAAAAATCCCACGGCGGCCAGCTCGAAAAACAGAAGCTCACAGGTGATCTCTTTCCTCGCTTTTTGCTCTGGCGTATTCGTGCCAAGTACTTCCGGGGCAGGGCTGACCGAGGGCCGCAGCAGGGACAGGGCATAGTCGGCCCGGTGGAGGTCAACATGTTCCGCCCCTTCGTAGAGTATCACCCGCACATCTCCGGCACTGGCGTCCAGCCCCACGCCGTTGGCGTCAGAGAGCAGGACGGCGTCCATGGCCTCCATGGAGGAAACAGTTTGCACCAGGGGCGATTTTTCCACCTGTGTCCCGGCGGGGTCGTACAGATACACATTGTAGGGCGGCATCTGCATGAAACGGACATAGCCCAAGTTCACATACGCTGTATAAAGGACGAGAAAACCTATTGCCATCAAGAAAAATTTTCCCCACGCCAGCATCCGACAATCCTTTTTGAACAGGGCGCAAAATCCTTTTCCCATCACGACAGCCCCCTTCCTGTGTACTGGATGAACATATCCTCCAAAGTCGGCTCCTGGGAGTGGATGCTGATAATCTCATCATGGGCAAAGGGAATACCTGCTTCCAGTTCTGGGGCCTCAATGGTTTTGGATTCCCGCTGCCCCTGATACAGATAGTCGATCACCACCCGGTGGTTGCTGTTTTTCTCTTTCAGACGTTTGGGCGTATCCAAGGCTACCAAATTTCCATTGGAGATAAATGCCACCCGGTCACACAGCAAGTCGGCATCCATCATGTTATGGGTGGTGACAAACACCGTTGTTCCCTTTTTGCGCTCCTGTTCGATAATTTTTCGGAACAATACCGCGCCGGAGGGGTCAAGGCCGCTGGTGGGTTCGTCCAGGAACAGCAGCCGGGGGTTGCTTACCAGCGCCCGGGCCATGCTCACCCGCTGGCGCATCCCCTTGGAGTAGGAGGACACCGGCTTTTTTAGAAAGTCTGGCTTAAATTCCAGCGTGTCCAGCAGCTCCCCCACATCCCTTCGCTGCTCCCTGGGATAGAACGAGGCGAAGT
Source organism: Lachnospiraceae bacterium (assembly GCA_011959105.1). GTDB lineage: Bacteria > Bacillota > Clostridia > Lachnospirales > Lachnospiraceae > Acetatifactor. The sequence continues at coordinate 7,131 of BLLU01000070.1, forward strand.
AGTTCAGGTTGTCCACGGCGCTCAAATTGGCGTACAGGTAGGGAAACTCAAACAGGACGCCGATCTTCTGAAAAAATTCCTGGCCGTGAGCGGTGGAAATGTCCTGCCCGAACAGGGAAACTTTACCGCCGTGGCCTTTCAAAATCCCGGTCAGAATTTTTTGGGTCGTGGACTTCCCGGAGCCGTTGGGACCCAGGAAGCCGAAAATCTCCCCGCCCTCCACGGTGAAGTCCAGACCGTGGAGGGCCTGCTTGTCTTTGTCGTAGGAGAACGTCAGGTTTTTGACCTCGATCATTCGTCGTCACCCCACTTCCCACGCTGGCCTTTCTTCTCCTGCTGGCGCTTACTCCACCACTTCATAAACTTGACCTTGAAAGGGATAGAGATGATCAGCGCCGCCACGATCACCAGCCACCAGTACCACACTAAACCTAAGAACATAAAAAACCCTCCCTATTTAGTCAAGTCTTTTTTCCTTATTTTTCAAGGAATTTTTAGTTT
>BLLU01000071.1 GCA_011959105.1 Lachnospiraceae bacterium
TACGAATGTAGAATACGCAAATCAGCTGACTACCCAGCATTCCAGCGGGAAAAAGTTAAAAGATATTGCGGATGTGGTTATTGATAATTGCTCCCTGATTGGTGATGCAGCTGTAGAATTGCCTGGGTTGGATGTGAAAGTAGGAGCGACCTCTACCATCCCGGTGGTTTACCTCCTGGCTGCGCTTTTAGTACAAACTTGTGACAATTTGCTGAAGGACGGCATTGTGCCGGATGTGTATTACAATGGCCATCTGGCTTATGAGAGGGATAATGTGAAAGAACATAATGATGCATTGGTGAATAAGTATTATCGAAGAATGCGGAATTTGTAAGGTGGGGGAAGTGATGGTTGCCTAAGGGAGTCCGATTTGAAACGGACACAAATTAATGAAGTCCTAGAGACGTTTTTTCTGAAAGGGGGGAAATGCAATGAAAGAATTTAAAGTACTGACTGTGTGCGGTGCAGGCGTGGGCACCAGTACGCTGCTGCGTATGAATATTAATGATGCCTTCAAGTCTTTTCAGCTTCCGTTCCGTGTAAAAGTAGAAAATACAAGCCTGTCACGCGCAAAAGGAACATCTTGTGATTTGATTGTTACTTTTGAGAGCTTTGCGGCGGAGGCGCATAAGTTTTGTCCAGATGTAATTGTGATTCAGAATCTTATGGATAAAAAGGAGCTGATAGCAAAAATTCAAGACTATTTGACAGGAAAAAATCTAATATAATGGATTGCGCTGATGCGCAAACACATACTTGCTCTTCGAAGAAGAGGAGGTATCGTCACGGTGAGTAAGCTATCAATTTCCTGACGGAATTTGGTGATATATAATATAAGGAGGAACATACTATGAGTGCTGTATCAGGAATTGTTCATTTTATCACAACTTATATATTTAACCAGCCTTTTATTTTACTAGGGCTCGTAGCAATGGCAGGGTTAATCTTGCAGAAAAAGCCTATGCAGGATGTGATCATCGGATCTTTGAAGACAGGTGTTGGTTATTTAATCTTATCCCAGGGAACTTCTTTGCTTGCAGGTATTGTTATGCCGATTGCAGATATTCTTAATAAAATCTTTCATGTGGAGGCATCTGTATCCGGTATGGGGCAGGTAGCTTTTGAAGCGGAATGGGCATCTTCCATTGCCCTAATTATGGTGGTGGGGTTTGTTATCAACTTGCTTTTGGCCCGCTTTACTAAATTTAAGTATGTGTATTTAACAGCACATCAGACATATTTTATTGCGCTGGTCTATTTGGCTCTTGCTGTGGAAGTGATTACCAGTCCAAATAAAACAATGTTGATTGTGGCTGGTGGAATCCTTTTGGGAATTTATTGCACTTTGAGCCCGGCGCTTGTACAGCCGTTTATGCGTAAGGTTACCGGTACCAATGATCTGGCTTATGGACATACCACTTCCTTTGGCGTTATAATAGGGGCACTGGTGGGGAAGGCTTTTAGGAAGCATGAAAAGGAATCTTCCGAAGACCTGAAAATACCGGAAAAACTTTCTTTCTTAAAGGATATTACTGTTTCTACGGCTATTATCATGACCATACTTTATCTGGCCGGGGTTACGTTGGCCGGTCCGGCATGGGTGGAAGAGAATGTCAGTGGCGGTACGGCGGCTTATATGTATGCCGTATCCCAGGGGGTGATGTTCGGCGTAGGTATTACTATTGTCTTAACCGGTGTTAGCATGATGATTGCAGAAATCACAGAAGCGTTTAAGGGCATTTCTGAAAAAGTGGTGCCGGATGCTGTTCCTGCCCTGGATTGCCCGGTTATCTTCAATTTCGCCCCAACTACTGTAATGCTTGGATTTTTAAGCTGTCTGGCAACCGTTATCCTCTGTGTAGTATTATTTGGTGCCATGGGTTTATATGCGCTAACTCCTCCAGTGATTACCTGCTTTTTCGGCGGAGGCCCGGCGGGTGTATTTGGGAATTCTACCGGGGGCTGGAGAGGGGCTGTTTTAGCAGGTATTACCGCTGGATTGATGCTGAGTATTGGCCAGGCGCTGACGGTAGGCTGTCTTTCCACTACTATTGCAGACTTCGCCAGATGGTCCAATGACTTTGACTATTCTGTTTTTACCTGGCTGTTCCAGCAGATTTTAAAATTGATATTTTAATATTATGTAGGATTTATTTAAAGGCTGTCGCTTCATGGGGTATAATTTGTGGGGTGGCAGTCTATAATGCATTTTTGCAGTTTTTCAATAGCAATGACTTAGGGGTATGTAAAATAATTCAACAGCGTAAGCTGCTAGAAATCCAAGTGGAATCACTATATTGGGAAAAGCATATTTCCATAAATAAAAGAATTTGGTATAATTGGAGGTGCGCTGGCCGCCGGCTAAGCTGGAATGCTTCACTTATGAAGATACGGAAGCTAGGGAAGGATATGTTATGTATAAGATTCTAATTGTGGAAGACGATAATGTTATATCAGAGGAAATAGGCAGATATCTGACGAAATGGGGATATGATGTAAAGGCGGTGGCTGATTTCCGGGAGGTGATGGGGGATTTTGGGAAATTTTCCCCCCAGCTTGTCCTGATGGATATCGGCCTGCCTTTTTATAATGGCTACTATTGGTGTGGGGAGATACGCAAGGTATCCCAGGTACCGATTATTTTTATATCTTCCGCATCCGATAATATGAATGTGGTGATGGCTGTAAATATGGGCGGGGATGATTTTGTGACCAAGCCCTTTGATTTGGAGGTGTTGGCGGCAAAGGTGCAGGCCATCCTTCGCCGGGCATATGCTTTTACCTCACAGACAACGGTGCTGGAATTCCATGGACTTTTGCTGGATATTGGTGATATGTCGTTGAATTTCCAGGGAAAGAAAATTGAACTGTCCAAAAATGAGTTCAAGATTCTGCAGACGCTGTTTGAAAATGCCGGTAAGCCTGTGTCACGGGAAAATATCATGAAAAAGTTATGGGATGACGAATGTTTTGTGGATGATAATACATTGACGGTGAACATTAATCGGCTGAGGAAGAAGCTGGAAAGCGAAGGGCTTAGGGAGTTT
>BLLU01000072.1 GCA_011959105.1 Lachnospiraceae bacterium
ACTTACAGGAAATAGTGATCAGTCTGCCGCAGATGCAGTTGGCTATGCGGTGCGGGAGTTGCGAAGTGTAGAAAGCTATGATGAAAGAGCATATGAACTTGCAGATGCCCTTGAAAATATTGATGCCCTATTAAATGATTTTAATCGAGAGATTGCTGAATATATAACAGATATGGAATTTGACGGCGAACAATTTCAACAAATGGAGGAGCGCCTAAATTTATTAAATCATTTGAAACTTAAATATGGAAATAGTCTCAAGGCAGTTTTACAGTATCAGGAGGAACTTGAGGAGAAGATTGAGCGATTAAATAATGCAGATGTCTATAAAGCGCAGCTGGAGACAAAACTGATGGAAGAGCAGGAGAAACTAAAAAAACTGTGTCAGAAAGCCTCTAAAATTCGTAGCCAAGAGGCAGAAAAATTGCAGAAGGATATGTTAGTGGCACTCACAGACCTCAATTTCCTTGATGTAAAGTTTGAGATACAAGTGCGGAAAAAGGAAGAAATAACAGCAGGGGGATTTGATGATGTGGAATTTATGATTTCAACCAATCCAGGCGCGCCACTCAAAAGTTTGGGAAATGTAGCAAGTGGTGGAGAGCTTTCGCGCATTATGCTTGCGATTAAGACAGTCCTTGCATCGCGGGACAAGATACCGACAATGATTTTTGATGAGATTGATACAGGGATTAGTGGAAAAACGGCATGGAAAGTTTCTGAAAAGCTTGGACAATTATCGCGGAGTCATCAGATTCTCTGTATTACCCATCTACCTCAAATTGCTGCTATGGCAGACAATCATTATAAGATTGCAAAACAGGCAGTGGACAATCAGACGGTTACGGACATTGTACAGCTTGGGGAGTGTGAGACGATAGATGAGCTTGCAAGAATGCTTGGAAGTGATGAGATTACAAATACTGTGCGGGAGAATGCAAAGGAACTAATTGCAACAGCTAAGAAACGGAAATAGGATTTATAGAGATAAGAATAATTGCAGATTTGCACGATAGATTTCTGAAGTAGAAAACATTAGGTTCAACTGTTACAAAAAATTCATGAAACAGGCAGATAAATATTGAAAATGTCTGAAAATAACGGTATACTGTATATAAGTCGAACCGCGGAATGGAGGATAATATATGGTATTAAAAGATTACATTGATTCTAACAAATTACAAGCTTTACAGAGTTCTTATGCAGAGGTGACTGGACTGGATGCTGTTGTGTTTGGACTAGATGGAGAGCGTCTTGCAGGCAAAAAAGGATTTCAAGAAGAAGAGACGGATTCCTTTGACATCATTGTAAATGGAGATAAACTAGGCTCTGTTGTGATTGCAAAGTCTTCAGACAAAAAAATGAGAACTGCCGCAGAGTTGCTCAGTACACAGATTAGTCAAACTGCAACCTTGGAGTTGCTGCACACCATCAATTCCGGAAGATTTGATTCGATAAAGAATGATATCAAAAAGTCAGGTGAGCTAGTACAGATGATTAATGAAAAGACAGGACATCTGAAAGGAATTGCTAAGAAGCAGACGATATTATCCCTCAACGCTACAATCGAAGCGGCAAGAAGCGGTGAGGCAGGTGTGGGTTTTGCAGTCGTTGCAAAAAGTATGCAGGATTTATCAGGTCAATCAGCTGGTATTTATACAGACATTGAGACTTCGGTCGAGGAAATTACAAATCTTATTAATTCAATTATTGAGGCATTCAAATAATAAAGTTATAGTTTGATATTAGAGTTTTTGTTATAAAAAGACGCTGGAAAGAGAAAACAGCGTCTTTTTTATGCACGCGGGCACCCAAGTGAAATTTGTCAGCAGAAGCTGACGAGCGCCCGGTGTGGGAGTAGGAGAAGATAAATCTTCTCCACTGGATTGGACATGCAGAGGAAATAAGTCGCTAAAGCGGCGCGCCGAATGCGGGTATATAGATTTATATTTATTGAAAACTTTCTATTGAAAATCGCACAGCATTAATAGGGACATTAAATTCACTATGGTAGATGCGTCCTTTAGAAAGGGAGCTAGCATACAGATGGACTTTGGATAGCACATTTCCAGCAGCGTCATAGAAGTAGCCATAACAACCCCAGCGATTATAGGCGTCATCCTTGTAAGAGCTGCACTGATATTTTAGATTGAGAGTGTATTTATAGTCCTGAAAGTCTGCATAGGGAAAATCGTAAGGAACAAATTCATAACTGACAAGGGAACAGTAATTGTCGCGATTAGTGCCAAGTTTGGAAGGAATATCCATAATAAGTGGAGTTGCATTGATGGCAACATACGCCACGACTTCTGGATTGTCAATATTGTATACTGCGGCAACTGTTGCGCCTGCACTTTGATAGGTTACTTGAAATGCTGCTGCGTTTAGTGCGTAAGTACCCAATGATACATTTGCAATCGCAGGGTCTGCGACAACACAGGCAAGACGGGAAGCATCAAAACCATCTGCCATCAGTGCAGTAAAGGTAGCAGTGCCATTCTCTGTGATAGTAATTGTATCTGTGGAGAGAATCAAACCATTTCCAATACTTTCTTTTGCTCCCACTCGTTTTAACAATGATTTTACATGATTGGATACATCTACTGTTCCTTCGCTCTGAACCTTTTTAATTCCTACACTAATACTTTCTTGCCCATTGAACCGACTAATACTACTGTTTGCTTTGGAGGACATGGACACTGTGGCGATATCTGAGAGCGCAATCGTTGTTCCACGATTTGTAATAATTGGTACATTCTGAAGGTCCATGAGATTTGCTGGCTTTGATGAAGCAGAAGCACTGATGTTCTGTGCCCCTTGCTCTACATTTCCAATTGGTATCGTAAAATCTGTTGTTGTAATATATGTCTTAATATTTGCCATAGATACGCCATATTGTTGCATTTTATCTCGATGAAGCTGTATGCGAATATAATCTTGTTCACCGCCGGACACATCAATCTGCGCGACATCAGAAAGTCGCTCAAGTTCTGGCTTTAACTCATTCTCCACAAATGCCAATACATCAGTATCACCCGTCGAAGTAATCGACAATGTCATCATATCCTGCGCATTAATATCCATCTCGACAATAACAGGGTCCATCGCATCATCTGGCAAACGAAGTGATGCTGTATCAACAGCACTTCTTAGATCTGCATAAGCCTCATCTATATCTGTGCCATATTCATAAGAAAAAATAACAAAAGAAATATTTTCTGTCGTCTGTGTTGTCACAGAATCCACACCAGAAAGCGTCTTTCCAGCCTCCTCTATAATCTTTGTCACCAACTCCTCTGTTGTCGCTGGATCACCGCCCTGATAAATTGTGCTGACAAAAAGCATGGGCATCTCCATATCTGGCGTCAATTCCATCTTAAATCCAAACACAGAACCAATCCCAAATACAAATAACGCCAACACAATTAGTAGCGCGGAGACAGGCCGCTTAAGGGCCAGCTTGGTTAAGGAACTCATCGCTAAAGCCTCCTATTCTTGTGTGTTGTCCGCTTCATTCTCGCGCACAGAAACTTCCACTCCGTCGCGCAACTGTGCAGACCATGTTGTTATAATTGTATCCTCTTTTGTAAGTCCTTCTGTAATTACAATCTGTTCTATATCATAAAGCCCTGTAGTTACATCTGTCTTTTTGGCTTTTCCATCTACAACAGTATACACATATGCCTGTGCACCATCATAATAAACAGAATCATATGGAATAATCACTACATTTTTTTCATGATAAGTATCTGTTGTAATTGTTGCTTTTGTCCCTGAAAGCAAAGCAGAAGTATCTCCTCTTACTGCCGCCTTTATCTTAAAAAGCCCTGTAGCAGTGTCAAGTGCGCTTCCAATCTCTATCACTTCACCGTCATAAAATGTATTATCCTTTTCCAGCACAATTTTTTGCCCTAATGTAAAGGTATTGCGGATATCCTCACTGACATAATATGTCGCAGTCATCGTATTTTTATTGGCAATAACAAACGCTGGATTGCTTGATGTGGCAAAATCATGTTCTTTTAGATTTACTGTTTCAATAATGCCGGAAATCGTTGCGGTTATTGTATATGCATCCAGATTTTCCTGTGCTTGCTCGATGCCAAGTTGTGCCTGTGAGATACCAATTTCTGCCTGCGAAATACTATTCTGTGACGCCTGCTTCTTGCCCTCCAAAATTTCTCCATTTGTAATATTATCTGCTGTCACTGCTTGACTATAGGAGTCATATGTGCTATTAATATTATCTTGCAAATCCTCTATGGTCCCTTCTAACTGGTCAATTGTTGATTTATATTGTGCAATTGTTCCCTCAACGGTTTTTACCTCTGTCGCTGCCAATTGATATCGTTGCATAATCGCAGCATATTGTGCTGCTCCCTGAGGCGTATCTCTGTCAATCGAATCTGCATAATCCTTAATCTCATCGACATCTTCGTGAAAATCATATTCCACCTTTAAGTCTTCCAACTCTTGTTCCTTCTCCTTCAAGTCATCTTTTGCTTTCTCTAAATTATCCATCGCATCCACATAGTTTTCTTAAAGTTTGCTCACACCATCTTCCGCC
>BLLU01000073.1 GCA_011959105.1 Lachnospiraceae bacterium
ATTTTTGGAACGGAATCTCAGCCATATTGGACTCAAACACTACCCACTGGGCGAGGAAAGTCACAAAAAAATCAATTTTACAATCCTATTTTGCAGAACAAGGGGCATATAAAATGGCTTCAAACATTCCTCGTTGACCAAACTTTGCCATTTTATTCTTATATTGTATTCAGTAATAGATGTGAATTGAAAAATATTACGTTAACCAGCGGAAAACATTATGTTGTTAATAGCTATAACCTTTTTTCGGCGGTTCAACAGAATATTGCAAGAGCAGGAATACATTTATCAGCAGAAAAAATAGATGAATTATTTGAAAAACTGTACGCGCTTACGCAAACAAGCGAAGCAGAGAAAATAATACATATTAGAAATATTCAACAAAGAACGCAAGATAATTTTACGCATAATATCTCTGCAGCTGCGGCAACACCAAGTGGAGAGAAAACCCTATGCCCTCGTTGCGGCGGACAGCTTGTTATGCGTATGGCATCAAAAGGGAAGCGTCAGGGGGAAAAATTTTTAGGCTGTTCCAATTATCCAAGGTGCAGATACATTGAAAATATACCGAAACGGCCGTGAGACGTTCTGACAAAAGATAAGGACAAAAAAGTGCTACAAAATAGATAAGTTTTTGGTTGAAAAGAGCAAAAAACAGTCCTATAATATATTACAGATAAAGATGGAAAAGGAGGAAGCGGAAGCAGTGAAGATTCAATCAGTAAATGACGATTCTTTTAAGGCATATGGCCGGGTATTCCCTGAATTTGACGCGGCCAGCCTGGTAGAGGCCATGCAGGAGATGGAAGCTCCGGCGGACGCGGTGGTATATTACCCTTCTATCGAGAAGCTGGAGAACCTGCCGGTGGCAAAAGATGTGAAAAACAGCTTTTTTGGGGAATTGGATATGCAGATAGGATACTGCAACGGAACGAACAATAAACTGAATGCGGTGGAATATCACAGGTGTTCGGAAATTGGCGTTGCATCGTCCGATTTAATTTTGCTCTTAGGAAAGCAGCAGGATGTGGGGGAAGATTTTAACTATGATTCTTCCCTGATAGAGGCTTTTTTAGTACCTAAGGGAACGGTTTACGAAATGTATGCAACCACGCTTCATTATGCGCCTTGCAGCGTGGATGGCAAACCTTTCCGCAATGTGGTCATCCTTCCGAAAGGAACAAATGTAGAACTTACGGAAGAAAGGGGAACCCAGCCGGAGGATAAACTGCTGACAGCCAAAAACAAATGGCTGATTGCCCATGAGGAAGCCGGAATAGAGGGCGCATTTATCGGTATTAAAGGTGAAAACATAAGTATTTAAAATCATATAATCTATATAACGCAGAACTGGAAACAACAAGCCCCTGGAAGGGGGACTGCAAATAAGAAATAGGAGGATGAAAGTATGTTTGAGAATTTACCCAAAGTAAAAATCGGTATTGTGGCGGTAAGCCGCGACTGTTTCCCGGAAAGCCTTTCCGTGAACAGAAGGAAAGCGCTGATAAAAGCGTATGAAGACAAATATGGCAAGGATGATATTTACGAATGCCCTATCTGTATCGTGGAAAGCGAAATACATATGGTACAGGCATTGGAGGATGTGAAGAAAGCAGGATGTAACGCTATCGTTGTTTATCTGGGCAACTTTGGGCCGGAAATTTCCGAAACTCTGTTGGCGAAACATTTCGACGGCCCGGCTATGTTCGTGGCGGCGGCAGAAGAAAGCGGGGATAACCTGGTAGGCGGCAGGGGCGATGCTTACTGCGGTATGCTGAATGCAAGCTATAACTTAAAGCTGCGCAATATCAAGGCCTATATCCCGGAATATCCGGTAGGAACGGCAGAGGAATGTGCGGATATGATTCACGAGTTCGTTCCGGTAGCAAGAGGGATTAT
>BLLU01000074.1 GCA_011959105.1 Lachnospiraceae bacterium
CCTGGCGGTGTATCCGGCAAATCCATGGGTTTTTCCTGCCCTGAATGGGAAGAATGATGTTTTTTTGACGGTTCCGGCGGCACGTTCGTATCTCCAAGCGTATGGTTATCCCCGGCGGTATCTCCTTCAGCCGAAAAAGACTGCTCCTGGAAGATCGGAACATCTGCGGCTTCCCGCATGGAAGCAGGGGCATTTGTCGGCCCCCATATTTCCGGCGCGGCGGCCTCCGAGAAACGGTCGTTTATATCCTGCGGCACCGGCGGGTTTTCCGGCGGCTGGTACGCCGGGTTATGTCCCTGTTTCTGTTCCGCTGTCTGTATGCGTCCCTGGGATCGGTGCCCGGCTGAGGTGTCTGCCTGCCGTTCCTGCCGGAAAGAAATTTCTTCAAGGCGGGTGCTGATCCGCTGCTGTGTCCCCTGGGTCAGGTTTTTCTCCGTCAGCCCGTCGCGGGTCATTTTCTGTACTTTTTTATCCCGCACCTTAAATTCCTGCCCTCTCATAATGCCGCCTCCTGTGCTTTCCGTCCTTTATCCGGTGCAGGGGCGGTATGGGCGGCGGCACGGTTTTTCTTCTCCTTTAAGTCTTTCAGCACGGAAGGCTTTTCTTTTGGTTCCTCCGCCTTATCTGGCTGCTGTTCCTGTCCGTCCAGGGCGGCGGTCTCTTTCCGAGCTTCCTTCCCGTCCCTGCCAGCGGAAGCGGCATCCATTTCCGGCTGTGTTTTCTCCGCCGCCTGTTCCAGACGTTCCACGCTGCCAATGGCGGCGAGAGCCAGATTGTTCAGTTTATTTAAGATGTTCCGTTCCGCACGGAGGGGTGCAAGGACAGCCGCCTGGAAGCGGCCCTCCGTGCCTCCGTCCACAGTCACCATTTCTTTTCCGGCAGCGGCGCGGCCTGCGTTCTTTAAATGCCCGCCCACGCTCCGCAGTTCCTTTCCCACAGCTTCCACCTTCTCAATAGACTGCCTGATTTCGGTAATGGAACCGGATAAATTTTTTTGCATGGCTTCCAGCGTCTTTTTTGCCCCGATCGCGGAAACGGCTTTATCCAGGGCTTTTACGCCGGCCTGTTTTATGCCGGCAGCCGCCTCTTTAGC
>BLLU01000075.1 GCA_011959105.1 Lachnospiraceae bacterium
GGCCCGGATGGCGCTGAGGTCTGTGTTGTACCGGGCGAGGTTGCGCGAGCCGATGCCGTAGCTCTGGACGCCTCCGTCCAGCATCTCGGCCTCTCGCTTCAGATATAGGGAGAGCCGGTCACGCTTTGCGGTGATCTGCTCTATGATGACGGTCTTGCTTTTCATGGTGTGTCCTCCTTACCAGTCGTCTGCGAAGTTGCTGGCCCGGCTGCGCTTGGTGCGCGGCCGGCGCTGTGGTGTGGGCCTTGGCTGATCCTCCAGTCCTTTCAGCCGCCTCTCGATGGCATCCATGTCGGGGTTGATGATCTTGAGCCCGGCGTTGGCGTAGTCTCGGCAGTCGAGGGGCTCGTTGCGTAGATGGCCGGGCAGTTTTACCCATGCCCACTGATCGCCGCGCTTTGTGCGGGTGAGCTCCAGCTTCTCGGAGAGCAGGCCGTTGAAGTAGTTGAGGTCGTAGCCGGCGTCCGGGTGCCGGTTGAAGTGGCAGAACTTCGGCCCCGGCTCCTGTACTTTCAGATTTGCCATGATGGCAGCCTTGCCGGCGTCGACGCCGATGGTGTAGAGCCAGCAGGTGATCTTCTTGTTTTCTCGGATTGGCACCTTGGATGGAGGCGAGACATAGGGGATCCCGTCGCCGCCCTTGCCTTTGATGGCAAAAACGCGCTTGCCCTGTCTGGCTCTGCAAGCCTCGTAGACCTCTTGCGTGAAATGGCCGCCGGAGTCGACGCAGGTGATGGAGATCTTCAGCCCGCGGCCATTTGCGAACTTGTAGACATGGTCGACGACATCATCCAGCCGCAGCCAGACCTCGGGGGTGTCCGGCCGGCCCATGATGACGCCCTTGACGATACCCCATGTCTCTCCGTACTTGCCGTGTCCGACCACCTCGTACTCGAGGCGGTTGTCCTGTGTGTCGACTCCACAGGTTAGCACCAGCACGCCGTCAGGCAGCTCCACAGGGGTGCCGTCCGGGCGGGTGCCATAGTCCTCGCGGCGGGCGAGCATGGTGTCCTCGTCTGCGATGTCTCCGCGATCTTCCCACAGTTGGCCGAGGAGGGTGTTGTAGACCACCTTGAGCCGCTGCGGGTCATCCTTTGCGTCGAGGAACTTTAGGACGATTTTCTCCCACGGTGTCCACGGCGATGCGAAGGCATTGAGCCAGAACGAGCGCACGCCCTTCTTGTAGGCGTCTGGGTTGTCGGGGATCCACTTGGCCGGCTGTTTTCTCACAGTCTCCTCGGGGA
>BLLU01000076.1 GCA_011959105.1 Lachnospiraceae bacterium
CAGGAGGCGATAGCCCAGCTGGCACAGCAGTATGGGGCTTCCGGAGAATTCGCAAATGCCGGCGATGCGGCTCAGGCGGCTTATATTACTTATATTAAAACAGCTTCCGCCAATTTGACTGCAGGGGCGAAACAGCTGGAAGCAGGAGTGAATGCCTTGTATCAAGGCCTGCTGCAGCTGGATGATGCACAGGCGGGGGTTCCGGCGCTGGCAGCAGGGGCAGCCCAGTTAAAAGCGGGAACCGAAGCAGCAGTGGCAGGAACGAAAGAACTGGGAGAAGGGGCAGCAGCTTTGAACCAGGGAGCGGATGCGCTGAAAGTGGGGACAACGGAACTAAAGGATGGAACAGGGAAACTGATAGAAGGAACGGAAAAGCTGGATACGGGTGCTATATCTTTGAAAGACGGAGCTGTAAAACTGGATGATGGTGCGAAAGAGCTAAAGGATGGCGCAGGAGAACTGAAGGACGGAGCAGTGGAATTGAATGACGGCGCAGGGGAACTGAAGGATGGAGCAGTGGAACTGGACGATGGCGTGCAGGAATTAAAGGATGGCGCGGAAGAACTGGATGACGGGGTTGTGGAATTGGTAGACGGAACCATTGAACTGGACGACGGGGCTCTGGAACTGAAAGACGGAATGATTGAATTTAACGAGGAAGGAATCAGTAAGCTGACGGACTTGTTCGGGGATAACGTACAGAAGGTTATCGACAGGATTGATGCGCTTAAGAATATCGGAAGCGGTTACAACACTTTCAGCGGATTGCAGGAAGGCACGGAGGGGAGCGTGAGGTTTATTTATAAGACAGATGGGGTGAAGGCGGAATAGTATTTTCATCGCGGGGGATGTGGAGCAGGCCATGGAATCCATACGTGCTGCCGGGGAAACCCCTTATTTGTCAGGCCATGTGGAAGCAGGGGAAAAGGGAGTAGTGTTATGCTGAAAATATTGGTTTGCGTTTCCGGAGGGGGAACGAATTTGCAGGCGATTATTGACAGCATAAAGGAAGGCCGTATCAGAAATACGGAGATTGTTTGTGTTGTCAGCAATAATAAAACGGCTTATGCGCTGGAACGGGCAAAAGAGAACGGGATTCCAGGCATATGTATTTCCCCTAAGGACTATGAAAGCAGGGAGGATTTCCACAGGGCTCTTTTGGATGCTTTGAGGGAAGCAGCTCCGGACTTAATTGTATTGGCAGGGTTTCTGGTGGTTCTCCCCGAGGAGATGATAAGGGAATATAAGAACCGGATTATCAACATTCATCCGTCATTAATCCCTTCTTTTTGCGGAACAGGGTATTATGGCCTAAAGGTGCATGAAGGGGTGCTGGAACGCGGGGTAAAAATTACAGGTGCAACGGTACATTTCGTGGATGAGGGAACGGATACGGGGCCGATTATCGTGCAGAAGCCGGTGCATGTGGAAGAGGATGATACGCCCAAGATACTGCAAAAACGTGTGATGGAAGAAGCGGAATGGGTGATTTTGCCCCAGGCCATTGACTGGATTGCCAATGGGATGGTAGAGGTGAAGGAAGGAAGATGCAGGGTATATAGAAAGGACAGGGATGTTTCATGAAGGTTTTAATTGTAGGAAGCGGCGGAAGGGAACATGCAATAGCGGCCAGTGTAGCAAAGAGCAGTAAAGTGGATGAGATTTATTGTGCGCCGGGCAATGCAGGGATTGGCATGATAGCCCAGTGCGTGCCCATCGGGGCCATGGAATTTGATAAAATCGTTGCCTTTGCAAAGGAAAAAGAGATAGACCTGACAATTGTAGGGATGGATGATCCGCTGGTAGGGGGCTTGGTGGATGAATTGGAAGCTGCAGGGCTGCGGGTATTCGGGCCGAGGAAGAATGCGGCTATTTTGGAGGGCAGCAAGGCATTTTCCAAAGATTTGATGAAAAAGTATAATATTCCCACAGCTTCTTATGAGAATTTTGACAATGCAAAGGACGCGGAGGCTTATTTGGAAAAGGCAAAGTTTCCTATTGTGTTAAAGGCCGATGGGCTTGCCTTGGGAAAAGGGGTGCTTATCTGCAAGGATTTGGAAGAGGCAAAAGAAGGCGTAAAATCTATAATGCTGGATAAAAAATTTGGGTCGGCCGGCAATTGCGAATTCTCCGGAAGCCCCATACTGCTGTGCCAGCTGGGCTATCGCCTCCTG
>BLLU01000077.1 GCA_011959105.1 Lachnospiraceae bacterium
TTGCGAATTCTCCGGAAGCCCCATACTGCTGTGCCAGCTGGGCTATCGCCTCCTGTGCCGTCTGTGCCTTGGCCTGTGCTGCCGCCACATCGGCCTGCGCCTGTGCTACCGCTTCCCCTGCGCTTCGGTAATCCGCCGCAGCTTTGCTTACTTCTTGCGCCGATACGCTTTCCACTGTGGCCTGAGCAGTGGTTGTGACAGGCTCTATGCTATATCCGGTCACCAGTCCGCTCACTGTAGCCTGGGCCATTTTCCCTTCCGCCTCCACTTCCACATCCACCGTTCTCGTTTCCGGCTCACATGCCGCGCTCAGGGCCGCCTCCGCCGCCTGTTGCTGCTCCATTGCCTGTGCCAGCGCTGCCCTGGCCCTGGCCTCTTCTTCCGCAGCTGCCGCTGCCGTTTGCTGCAGCCGATTGATGGTCTCATTGAGTGTATTTTCATAGGCGGAAAAATATTGTTCTAACAATGCGTCCAGCCCATCCATCCCTTGTGACAATGACTGGCTTGCCCCTACGAGCCCCATTTTGCCATCTGTGCCCTGACATGCGCTCACCATTGAGCCGATTGCCATATCCACCGATGCCAGCCCTTGCTGTATCTGGGCCGCGCCTGCATCCAATGCCTGGCTTCCGCTTGCCAGCGCCATAGTTCCTTCTGCCAGCTTTCTGCTTCCCGCGGTCAATTCCCCCACGCCTCCGTCCAGCTGTCCGACTCCGGCGTCCAACACCTTCGATTTTTCACTTAATTCCTGCGTACCGGCCTTTAATGTGTCCGCCCCTTCCTTCAAGGTGCCTGTTCCGTCTTTCAATGTATCCGTGCCGTCCTTTAGCTTTCCTGCACCGTCTAACAGCTTTTCCGTTCCGTCTTTCAGTTCCACAGTTCCATCCCTTAGCTCGGTAGTTCCGTCCTTCAGTTCCTGCACACCATCCCTTAATTCCGTAGTTCCGTCCTTCAACTCCTGTGCCCCGTCTCTCAGTTCGCCGGTTCCATCCTTCAATTCGGAAGTACCGTCTATCAGCTCTTCCGTTGCCGACTCCAAATCATCCATAGACTCATTAATCTCGTCCACATCTATAGTATCCGTCAAATCAATATCCGAAAGCACATCGCTCATGGCCATAGTCATGGTCATAGATAAGTTAAAGTCCACTGCATCCGCCGATACCTCCAGATAATCCGGTATGTTCAGTTCATCAATTTCCTCCCGCTTTTCCTCATCCTCAATTTCTTCTTTCAGTTCATCAATCTTCAGGCTATCCCTCAGCCCAGGGAAAGCCACCCCTACTACCAGATAACTATTTCCTTCCGAAATCAGTTTTCCATTGGTCACTTCCACATTGGAAAAAGTGTCCGAAGGAAGCACCATCCCTGAAATCATCGCAAAGGGAACATAAATTTCTTCCTCGCTTCCGTTGATATCCACCGTTTCCCTTTGTTTATTTTCATAATCGAAACGAATCGTTACTTTTCCGTCTTTCCCCGCCAGTTCCTCCGGCGCTATTTCCCTTCCGTCCAGCGTATAAGATATTTTCACATCCACCGGCAGTTCCTTATCCGTAGTTCCCTGATAATAAATATCCGCTCCCCCGGCATCCCATACCAGGCTGCCGTCCTCTCCTTCGGTGTAGCTCTCATAACCTTTTACATTTTCGATACCCTGCAAAAGACTCACATCCGACAGGGAATTGCTCCCTTCCCCATTTTTCACCCAGCTGCTCACAATTACCTTATTCACATCGCCTTTTGCATCGGCCAGCACATATACCGTCTCCTCTTTGCCCGTTTCGCTGCTGTGGGAGGCCTTCGCCTGGCTTCCCAGGACCTGTTCCAGGACTTCTTCCGTCTCCGTATTCCCGTCTTCTGCTGCCCATACTTCCT
>BLLU01000078.1 GCA_011959105.1 Lachnospiraceae bacterium
ATTTTTCTCTTGTTAACTCGCTTTTTCTCACTTTTTCATTTTTTATAGAGATGCTCCTAAATTTATAGTTCTGCGGATTTCCAAAAAGCACAGAATATACTGCATATGGCGTATAGCTTCTCCGCTTTTTCATGAGTTTATCAGTTTACGGGTGGAAAAGCAATGGGCAAATGTGCTATACTGACAGAGAGTCGACCGACTGTAAATAATTATATTGTAGCAGAAAGGAATTATACCGCATATGAATAAGACCGCATTGATTACCGGGGCGTCCCGAGGCATAGGACGGGCCATGGCGGAAACTTTTGCCGCTGCGGGATATGACCTGGTCCTGACCTGCCTGCATCATATGGAAGAATTGGAAAAACTGGGACAGGAACTGGAAAGCGCCCACAGCGTGGGCTGCCGCTGTTTCACTGCGGACGCCGGGGATTGGGAGGCAATAACAGCCCTGTTCTCCCACATCCGCCGCCTGGACGTACTGATCAACAACGCCGGGATCGCCCATATGGGCCTGCTGCAGGATATGACACCGGAGCAGTGGCGCCGCATCATGGCCACCCATCTGGACGGCTGCTTCTACACCAGCAAATATGCCGTCCCGCTGATGCTGGCCCAGGGGGGCGGGCATATTCTGAATATCTCCTCCATCTGGGGCAATGTGGGAGCCTCCATGGAGGCAGCCTACAGCGCCGCCAAAGGCGGCATCAACAGCTTTACCAAAGCCCTTGCCAAGGAACTGGCCCCCAGCCGCATCCGTGTCAACGCCATCGCCTGCGGCGTCATTGACACGGACATGAACCGCTGTCTGTCGGAGGAGGATCTGGAAGCGCTGCGCCGGGAAATTCCCGCAGACCGCCTGGGCACCCCCCGGGAAGTGGCGGCCCTGGCCCTGCAGCTTACCCAATCCCCCGGCTATCTCACCGGGCAGGTCATCACCCTGGACGGCGGTTTTATCTAAAACCAAAGGCGCATTGGCTTTACTCCGCGCGGTCACAGTACGCCAGGTCTTTCACCACTTCTCCCGCCAGGATCAGCCCTGCCACAGAAGGGACGAACGCCACGCTGCCGGGAACCGCTCTCCGGCCCTCCGGGGGGATTTCCTCTCCCCTCTCCGGCGTCAGGGGCGGCTCCTGGGAATAGACCACTTTCAAATGCTCCACCCCTCTTTTTTTCAGTTCTCTGCGCATCACCCTGGCCAGCGGGCAGACGCTGGTCTGATAGAGGTCCGCCACCCTGAAGGCACTGGCGTCCAGCTTATTTCCCGCCCCCATACTGCTGATCACAGGCACCCCCGCTTCCTGAGCCTTCAAGACCAGTTCAATCTTGGCCGTCACTGTGTCCACTGCATCCACCACGTAATCATACGCTTCAAAAGGGAACTGCCCCGCATTTTCCGGCAAAAAAAAGCAGGGGAAGACGCGCACCACCGCCCGGGGATTGATGTCCCTGATCCGCGCCTCCATCACATCCACCTTATACCGTCCCACGGCGCTGTGAGTGGCGATCAACTGCCGGTTTATATTGCTCACGCTGACCTTGTCGCTGTCAATCAGGTCAAGCTGTCCTATACCGCTGCGGGCCAGCGCTTCCACCGCATGGCCCCCCACACCCCCGATGCCGAACACCGCCACCCTGGCGGCCGCCAGCCGCTCCATGGCCTCCCCGCCCAGCAACAGCCGGGTCCTGCAAAATGCTTCTTCCATGCCCCATCCCTTTCCCGCCCCGGCACAGCCCGCCGCCAAGGACTGAACTCTCTGCCTGAATTAATCTTTATTGCTGTTCTTGCAGGATTGACAGTTATAAGCTAAATTCTTTATTTCATGCGTTTTATAAATACTTCATGCTGATTTTTTGCCTTACATCCCAAAGCCTTAGCATATCCATGCCTTTCGTAAAAACGTACTGCGGTATCCGTCGTGAGGATGCTTGTATAAATCCCATGATCCATGAAATACTTTTCAACAAGATTGATCAGTGCGGTGCCGTGCTTCTTATTCCGAAACTCTTCTGCAATCCAGAACTCTCGTATAAAGCCGCAGGTTTCCTCAAAAAACCAACTTGAAAACTTCACAGGTCTGAACAGAATAAATCCGATGATTTTACCATCCTTAGAGGTTCTGACAAAAGCCATATTATCATCCTCATCATTCATTTCTTTGAACAACCTGTCCCAATCCCTGATCCGATAACCCAATTCTGAAAAGTACTTCTTAAAAGCAGTTTGGAACAGCGGATTAGAGAAGTCAGTAATCGTTATATCAGAATAGAGGTCGTCATCCTTGCTTAAGTTGTACATAAGGTTATAGCAGTCTGGAACGCTTTCATCTATATATCCGGTATCCTCAAATCCAACCTTTTTGTACATCCAAAGTGCCGCAGCATCGTTCTTATTGACACATACTTCCACATGCCTGTACTTTCTTTCTTTAGAAAGCTCTGAAAGTATCAGGCGCAGCGCTTCCGTACCATAACCCTTATTTTGAAAACGCCGGTCAATCATAAACTGTTGCAAATCGTAACAGGCCGGCTCTTCATCCATATTCCTTACAAGCGCAACGCCAATGACATGTTCACTGTTGCATATGCCGTAAACTCTGGCATTACAAGAGCGATAGATATATCCTCTTGCTACAATCCCAACAGGTGTGGCAAGAAATTTTTTCTGTTCTTCAGTGACGCTGAGCGAAAAAATATCCAACCAGTTCTGTTCGTTAACATCAAATAATTTAACCATAATTAATCCTCCAGATATTATTGGAGGGTCAGATTTCGTGGGCCCTCCATACACGAATATTTTTCATATACGATCACCCCTTTCTATTTCTTTGCAAGAACAGCGATATTATTATCTCATATTTATTTAGGAGTTTCAAGGTGCCGGATCCAGTATTTCCGTTCAGGCTAAAAGTGCAGACAGACTCTGCAAAAAAGAATAGCACCCGTTCACTTTTTGAGTTAGTGAGCGGGTGTATTTCTTGAAACCTTAAAAATCTCCTTTTTCGTCCTTTCAGCCGCTGGCCGGCCCCTCATACAGGGCGCTGACCCGGCCATCGGGCACTTCTTCCTCCACGATCCGCCGCATCTCCCTGTCGGACCTGGCATCCAGGCAGCGCATCAACAGACGTTCTTTCTCGCTCTCCGTCATCCCCGCAGGCCCCTCCAGCGCCGTCTCATTTTCCATCATATTCATGCCAAAGCCCAGGGGAACCTGAGACAGGGGATAGCCCGCTTCCGCCGAAACACCAAATGCTATTCCGTTAAAATCCATATCTCCCATTCCTTTCCAATAAAACTAAACCTTTTGTTTCCATTATAAAATGCAGTCCTCCGGCTGATGTCAGAGGACTGCATTTAGCATTCCCTGGGCAGGGTATCTTATTCCCCGTCGCACTTATTGGTTTGTCAAATACTTCTCCATTAAATAAAACAGACCTTTTCTCCAGCGTACCGTCCCCACCTTCTCAAAACCGCAGTTCCGATACAGCTTCAGCGCAGAAGGATTCCGGGAAAACACATCCAGCCGGATGGCCTCTACCCCCTTTGCGGCATTCTCCCGCTCCAGATGTTCCATGGTCTGCCGGGCGATTCCCCGATTTTGGAAAAGGGGATTCACACAGAGACGATGCAGAATGCAGCAGGACTTGTCCGGATATTTCCACGCCGCCCCTTCATATTCCGGATCGCACGCCCCGTTTATCGTATAGATCACTGCCGCCCGGCCGGCCAAAGTCCCCACCGTCATCTGTCCCCGCCGGATATCCTGCTCAAAATCTTCCCGGATGGGATACAATTCGTCCCACTGATCAATCCCCCGGCAGCTCATCTCCAGAGCGGCCTGCCTGACCAGCGCCGTAATTTCCTCCAGATCCGTCAATTCGGCCATCCTGTATTGTATGTCCACCTTTTTCTCCATTAATTCTCCTTCGGCGCCGGCCTCTGTTGGATAGTTGGAATAGGTGACTTAGAAAATATCCATTATTCAAGGGTTTCCAATGCCCCTATGAACTTGTAATGGATAGTAAGTCGTTGAATTTTCTGCCCGTCAACTTCTACGGGTTCAGAAACAAGAATTTTTTCTATAAGTTGATTGATTATCTTAAAATTGAGTTCCGTTATTCCTGCATAACCGCTTATCTGCTCCGCAAACTGCTCAATAGAAGATAACTGCTCCCTGTCTGCTATGGCACTTTTTTCAAGTTCCTTTATCTTGGCGGTCAGTTCCTCTTGCTCGCTGTCATACCTTGCTGACAACATCTGAAAACGCTTTTCGGTCAGCAGTTCCCTTGTCAAGTCCTCGTACAGTTTGGCATACAGGTTTTCAATCTCCGACACACGCTGTTTACATTGCCTTAGTTCCTTTTTCTGCTGTTCCCTGTCCGCTGACAGTTGGAGATTAAGACGCTCGGCAATCTCCGTTACCATTGCTTTCCTGTCCGCCAGTGCCTGTCCTGCGTGTTTCTGAATGTCCGCAAGCACGACTTCGTGAACCGTCCTCGCCTCAATGTTGTGTGATGAACAACCCTCTTTCCCGAACTTGCGGTATTTGGTACAGCAGTAGAAAGTCTTGTCTAATACATTGTTACGCTTTCTTTTCTGCTCAACTTTGGCAAGCATGGCACTCCCACAATCAGCACATTTGATAATCCCCCGGAAAATGTTATCATATCCGCTTGAACTTTCCCCGATAACAGGCGGTCGGCTCTGTAAAATCTTCTGCACATTGTTCCAGCGGTTCTGTTCAATGATTGGCTCATGTGTGCCATAGATAACTTCACGCTCTGCAAACGGAATATACTGTCTTTTCTTGGAACGCATGGTCTTAGTTGGTTTGTCCGCAACGGTAAGGTTTCCTGCATAGACGGGATTGTGCAATATCTGACTGACATAGGCAGTATCCCAGTCATACATTTTTTCCTCGTCCATAAAACGCTCAAACAGTTCCTTTTTATAGAAACTCGGTTTCAGCACTTTCGCCTTACGCAGGCGGTTACAGATAGTGTGAAGCCCCACGCCCTCCTCGGCGATTGAGAAAATCAGTTCCACAACGGGGGCGGTCACTTCATCAATGACAAGGTGGTTATGGTCTTTCTCGTCTTTCTGATAACCGAATGGGGCGGTAGTAGCCATATACTTGCCCTGCATTCTCCTTGCATGGAGTGCGCTCTTGATTTTCCTTGACGTGTCCTTTGCGTACATTTCATTGATGATGTTGCGGAACGGTGTAATATCCATTTGTGCGTTGTCTATGGAGTCCACGCCGTCATTGATAGCAATGTAACGTACATTGTGGTTGGGGAAAAACACCTCAATATATGTACCCGTTTCAAGATAATTCCTCCCCAGACGTGACAGGTCTTTTGTGATGAGCGTTGACACTTCCCCGTCCTGTATGTCCTCGATAAGCTGTCTGAAAGCGGGGCGGTCATAGTTTGTACCGCTGTAACCGTCATCAACATAGAACTGGCAGTTCAGAAAACCGTTGCGCTTTGCATAATCTTTCAGCATGGTTTTCTGTGTGCTGATACTCATGCTCTCATTGTTCGTGCCGTCGTCTTTGGAAAGCCTGCAATATAAAGCAGTGATTTTGTCGTTATTCAGTTTTGCCCTTTTCATTTTGTCCTCCTTGATGAAAAGGGACTTCCTCTTAACTCATATTATACTATATTCCCTTTTCCGTTTCCAGTGCTAATTTACGTTGTTTTCCGCTATCTCCTTAACCTTTTTTGTTATCTGTTCCTCGGCTATCCGCTTGAATACCGTTTCCATTTTTTCAGTGCCTACATAGTGCCTTTCCACGATAATTTTTGTGGGTGGGTGCTGTCGGGTGGCTCTATGCTGTACCTTGCTGTCTTTGCTCATAAATCTGCTCCTTTACAATAAAATAGAGCGCATAGATTTTTCTATACGCTCTGACGCGGTGTTACTTATTTTGTTGTGATTGTGGTAATACCTGATAAGCTGAATATTATTTCTTTTGTAATAACAATCTAATCCCTAAAGCAAATGAAAAAGCACCTAATAATACAAAAGAAATCCATAGTATATTCCAATACGGTGCAGATACATCAAACATTTTTAATAAAAGTCTTTCCCAAAATTTCAATCCCGTAGCAATGGCAAATAAATCAAACAATAAATAACTACCACCAAAAAGATAAATCCAACGCCACCAATAATTATTTTTCCAATTTTTAAGAAAAGTAACTATGCCACATATGCAAAGAATAGTTAAAACTCCCATTAAAAAATAGTAAAACATACCCTTGTTTTTCATTACACCAATCCAAAATTTTGAATAAGTTTCCCTGTCAATCAGTCCCCATATTCTGTGTAAATGAAATATTCCAAAAAATATAAAAAAGATTGGTTCATAAACTTTAATTTCCTTAGTCATCTCATTGTTACTCCATACCTTAAATTTGTTTAATCAAAATCATACCACAATTATGCTCATATTTCTATCAAATTTCTTCCTCCCTCCGCTTAGTCCTGCTTTGTTGTTTATTGTGCTGTCGGCTCTCGTTCTGAAGCGCTCTTTCAAGATTTTTCTTGTTATAGCTGATAACTTCCGCATACGCTAATTCTGTTGCAGTCTTGGTCTGCTCTTTGCCGATACTGTCATACTCGGACTGCAAAGACTGTATCTCGGCTTTCCACTGTTTCGGCGTTATCTTTTCTCCATTCTGTAAAAGGCTCTGCATACGCTCCTTTAATTCGGGGTACTTCGATAAGCTGTCCTTATGCTCCTTATCGTATTTCATTTTCGAAAATCCTTTGAGTGACTGGCTCTCCTTATAGGTGGCTTGGATTGGCGCAAAAAGGGCATACATTTTTGACAGTTCCTTTAATCGGCTTAGTTTCTGCCCCTTTGAAAGATGTACCGTTTCCAACTCTTGGTATCTCTGTTCCTTATCCGCTGTGAATTTCGCAAGGCTCTCAAAGTTGTCTATCTTCCTTGTCGTGATGAATTTCTCCGCATTGTCGGCTGACTGCAAGGCGGTTCGCTCGGATATTTTTCTTAGGTGCTTTCCGCTGACAATCGGCAAGTCAAGCCTGCCTTTGCGCTCCCTTACTTTTGCAATCATTTCCATGACTTCATTCTTCACGCTGACCGCCGCATTTTTAATCTGCGTACATTTGATTTTGTCAATATTAGTTGACACATTTTTCTCAAGGATTTTGTACCTTATGCT
>BLLU01000079.1 GCA_011959105.1 Lachnospiraceae bacterium
TCTCGCCCTGCGCCTGCCCCTGCTCGTATATGAATTCCACATCGCGCCGCTCGGCGTTGTACTGGAGATTGGTTGTAAACTTGCGTCCGTCGGCAAGCTCGATTTCCTTGCTCTCAACCATTTTGCCCTCTTTGAGCGAAAGGATTTCGGGCATCGAAAGCTCGGTCTTGCCGATATGCCCGTGGATATACACCTTGTCGAGTGGCACCGATTCGATTTCGTTTGTGATGCGGTCGAGGCTAACGAGCGACTTTTCCATCTTGCCCGTTTCTGGGTTGAGGAGTTCGACCGGATGGCCGAGGTTGCCGTTTTTCAGCAGTTGCTCCTTGTCGTCGTCTGTAAAGGTGTAGCCTTTGTATTCCACATCGAGCTTGGGTTCCTTCTGAGGGAAGTGAGGCACGAGTGTCACGGAGCCGTCGGGATTGGTCCTGAACGACAGACGGGCTTCGAGGTCGAATTTCTCGCCGGCCATTTCAGGCGAGAGGGAAACGAGCTGCGACTTGCGGTTGTAGAGCATTGAGGTCAGGTCGCCCGACTTTGCGAGGTCGTCGCGCTTGATACCCCATTCCTTCTCGATGGTGTCCCAGTCGATTTTGCTCTCGTCGATGGCGTTGTTTCTACGCTGCGTCTTTTCCGGGAGGTTAACCTTATAGGCGGCAAGCATTTCCTTGTTGCCCTCGGGGTCGGCAAGCATATCCGACATTACAACGCCTGTTGTCGCCGCCTCGTCGTAGGGCACTTTGAAGAAGCCGAAAAGCGAAGGATTTTTGGCCTGTCTTATGAAATTTGCGAGAAACGCCTCGATGGGGTTCTGCTGTTTGTTGAAACAGACAAACTGTGTAATCGGAGTCGATTTGATGTCTGCTGTCTGGGGTGAGCCGTCGGGGTTCTGACCGACTACTGCCCCCGTCTGCCCGGTTTCGTTGTTTCGGGCAATCAGGATGTGTTCCTGCGGGTCTTGGTTTTGTGCCATAAAAAAATAATTGATTATTTATGTTTGGCACCTGATTTGGAGCCGTTAGTCAAGTTTGCTTTCT
>BLLU01000080.1 GCA_011959105.1 Lachnospiraceae bacterium
TCAGCAGCGGGTGTCTTTATTTTGTGCAATATTTGGTATTTACTCATTTATAGTTGATAACTTACTTTGTTCTCTTTCTATCAATTCCTTAATAATTGTGTAAATAAGTCTGTCGTTTCCAGTGGTTTCAGTGAGTCTCAACCGCCTCTTTTCTTTTGACTCAAAAAAAGTCTTGTCTATTTGCCGACATAATATGCTTAGGACTTGGGCATAGCCTATAAAACTTTGAATTTCCGCTTCGTTTCCTATATGCTGCTTAATCTCTTCTATGTAACGGCGAATCTCTTCCTTCTGTTCATAACTTAATTGTTTTTCATTGTACTCAAAATAACTTTTTATGAACGATTGCGCATCGTCTTCGGAAAAATAGTCTACACTATAGTGTTTTACTCCAAAATGCAGTTCTTTACAGGATTCAACAATAAATTTTGCCATTTCAGTGCGGGCAGTAATAATCACAGGCGGAGACGTAGGTTGGTCCAATATATTTCCGATTTCTTCCAAAAAATCCTTGATTCCTTCCCTTCTTGATATAAGAGATGCTTCATCAAAGGAATCCAGAACAAATAAAATTTCTCCCGTTCTCAGACTGGAATATATTTTGTCCTGAAGAGTTCCATTTCCAATTCCTACCGCATGAGCAATCTCTCCCGCAAAGGAAGTACCTCCTACAGGCTTCAAAGCTACATTCCAGTAAAACGCGCCATATTTGTGGGAAATATGTTTTGCCAATGCCGTTTTGCCCACAGCACCGGGAGCCGAAAATAAAATGAATTTATTCGCCACTCCTTCTTCACCCAAAGATACCGGAGAAACCGGTGATGGGTAGTAAAATTCTTCATCAGAAATAACCTGCAAAACAGAATAATCCTGTAATTTATGCTGCTGACATTTTTTTATTTCGTGTAATGCGTCTTCTAATTTCATCGAATTCTCCCCCTACGTTTTGAATCACGCCATCATTAATAAAGTTTTTGTATTATACCAAACTTCTCATTATATGTCAATATTTTATATTAATTAAAAATTTCTTTGTTCGGTCAATGTTTTTGAATTACGCACCCATGCATAGGCGCATTATATTTTCCAACCTTGTGTTCAAACAAAATAGCACAACGCTGCTTTTCTGTAATGATTTAATGTTTTTCATTCATCTTCATTACTTCTTATGCAGCATTGTGCTTTTATCAACTTCTATATTTACTTTGAACAGGCTGGTATCAGCCGCTATTTTTTTCGGGACCGCTCTCTTAACAGATCTCCGCGCCGGAGGGCATGGGCTTCTCCGACGTCATCAGGGCCAGATTGCCCTCCGCGTCCTCCGCGCACAGCAGCATCCCCTCGGATACCACTCCCGCCAGGGTCGCAGGCTTTAAGTTCACCAGTACCATCACTTTTTTACCCACCATCTCCTCCGGCGTATAATGGGCCTTGATGCCGGACACTATCTGCCGTACCCTGCTGCCGATCTTCACCTGGGAGCACAGCAGTTTCTTGGACTTGGGCACCGCCTCACAGGAGATAATCTCCCCTATCTGGAACTGAAGCCGGGCAAAATCATCGTAGGTAATCTCCGGCTTGGCCTCTATGTCTATAGATGCCTCTTCCTCCGATGCCAAAGGCTCATCGGAGGCCCCGCCGTCCGTTCCCGCCTCAGCCTCTTCCTGCTCTGCGGCGGCTATCATGGCAGCGGTGAGTTCCGCCTCCCTTTTCTCCACCTCTTTCATATCCAGGCGGGCAAACAGAATCTGGGGTTTGTCGGTCACTTTGTTCCCGCCGGGATACAGGCCAAACTCCTCCAGCCTGTCGAATTCCCGCAGAGAAGTGTTAAGCTGGGCCGCAATCTTTTCCGCCGTCTCGGGCATATAGGGTTCCAGCAGGGAAGCGCCGATGGCGATGCCCTCCACCAGATTGTACATCACGGTGGCCAGCCGCCCGGATTTGGCCTCGTCCTTGGCCAGCACCCAGGGCTCCGTCTCGTCAATGTATTTGTTGCAGCGCTTGAAAATACCGAATATCTCCGTCAGGGCATCCGCAATGCGCAGAGATTCCATCTTCTCCGCCACTTTGGCATAGGTCCCGGTTACCGTCTTTTTCAGATCCTCGTCCAGCACACTGTCCTCCGGGGTAAGCTGCACGCCCCGATCCTCCACCACGCCGTCAAAATATTTGTTGCTCATGGAAATGGTACGGTTTACCAGGTTCCCCAGGGTGTTAGCCAGATCGGAATTGGTGCGCTCTGCAATCAGTTCCCAGGTGGCGTTGCCGTCGTTATCATAGGGCATCTCATGAATCATATAATACCGCACCGCGTCCACGCCGAAAAAGTCAATCAGGTCGTCCACATAGATCACATTGCCCTTGGACTTGCTCATCTTGCCCCCATTCATCATCAGCCAGGGATGGCCGAATATCTGCTTTGGCAGAGGCTCTCCAAGAGCCATCAGGAAAATGGGCCAGTAAATGGTATGGAAGCGGATAATGTCTTTTCCGATCAGGTGCAGATCCGCAGGCCACAGCTTCTTGTACTGCTCCGCGCTGTTTCCGTCCGCGTCATAACCGATGCCCGTGATATAATTGGTCAGTGCGTCCAGCCACACATATACCACATGCTTATTGTCAAAGTCCACCGGAATCCCCCACTTAAAGGAAGTGCGGGACACACACAGGTCCTGCAGGCCCGGCAGCAGGAAATTGTTCATCATCTCGTTTTTGCGGGATACGGGCTGAATAAATTCCGGATGGCTGTTGATATGCTCGATCAGCCGGTCAGCATATTTACTCATACGGAAAAAATATGCTTCTTCCTTGGCGGGCTTAACCTCCCTGCCGCAGTCGGGACACTTGCCCTCCACCAGTTGGGATTCGGTCCAGAAAGACTCGCAGGGCGTACAGTACAGCCCCTCATAGGCCCCCTTGTAGATATCCCCCTGGTCATACAGACGCTTGAAAATCTTCTGCACCTGTTTCTCATGGGGCTTATCCGTGGTGCGGATGAACTTGTCATACTGAACATTCAACTGATCGCAGAGCCCCCGGATCACCCCTGCCACATTGTCCACAAAGGCCTGGGGAGTTATGCCCGCCTCCTGGGCCTTCAATTCGATCTTCTGCCCATGCTCGTCCGTTCCGGTCTGAAAATATACATCGTACCCCTGTTTTCTCTTGAAACGGGCAATGGCATCCGCCAGCACAATCTCGTAATTGTTGCCGATGTGAGGCTTACCGGATGTGTATGCGATGGCAGTTGTAATGTAATAAGGTGTCTGACTCATATTCTTACCTCCTCGAATGATTTACCCATACCCTTCTTTACCTGTTCCAATGTGCCGGCACTACAGGTTATAGGATATGCTGTCGAAAATGTATATGGCATAACGAAAGGCCCGCCTCCCCATGCCAAAAACGCATGAGAAGACGAGCCATAAGCCCGTGTTACCACTTCTCTTCACCCCTCCCTCACGAAAGGGGCCTCATCGGGTCCGAAGCCGCCATCGGCTGCCTAACCCTATCCGCTATAACAGGCGGAACCTGTCGCAGCCTAACCTGGAAAACTGTACTCGGCGCCATCTCTTCCCACAAATTGCCGCAAACCCAACAGTCCGCTGCAACTCGGAAAGCCATCGCTCCCCGGCTCGGTGCGCTGCTCAGAAGCCATCTTCCACATGCCCATGCATCATCCCTCTCAGCCACAGTCTCCTGCGGGGATGTTCTCTGGAAAACCCGGACACATGTACTCTCTTCGTCAAAGCGTTTCTTTCAATGTATAGATTGCATTATACAAGAGGTTCTGTATTTTGTAAAGAGGTTTTGTAACGGATGCGGCGGATGCATCTTATCTCTTTTTCCTCTTTCTGCCCAATACAGCCTTGCCCTGGGCCCGATACAGGCTGTCGTCCTGCTGGTCCACTTCGAATCCCACGATCCAGTTTCTTTTCTGAAAAGCATCCAGAAGGGCTTCGTTGCCAGGGGTCTGCTCCAGGATGATACGGCTTCCGTTAAGTAAATCTAAAAAGTCCCTCTGTTCCAGGTTTTCCAAATATCGCTGCAATTCCGATAGTTTCAGCATATTGCGGTTGACACTCTTTGCCAGGGCCTTCTTTTTTCGCTCCGGCGATTCCTCCTCGCTGTTTATAAAAGCAGAAAACGCTTCCCTGTCTGATACCAGCACGGAAAGGAACTCCTCCTCCCATGTCTCTCCGTCAGTGTGAGACAAAGACAAATATTCCGAAACATTTCTGCCTGCAAATACAGGCGCAAGCTTGGGATAATGCTCTCTGATATACTGAAGGTTTTCCTGAGTCATGGAAATTTTTTTCCAAAAAATCAGTATCCGCATCTTATCTTCACCCACATCTCCAACATCAGCGGTATCACATGTGAGCGAAAAAGATTTCACCAGTTCATTATACTTCTCTTTGCGCAGGAAATTGCATCTTATTATTTCCATTTGCAGAAGTTTCATCGTTCCTTCCCCATATGCATTGTCCAGTTCCTTCTCCGATAGTGTAATCGGGCCGGGATACTTGTTGATGTAGTCCGCCAGCACCTCGTCCATGCCATTTCCCGACAGGAAATAATAGTCCGTAAGGTTATGGGGTTCCGCCGCCACATGACCTTCCATCAGCCCGGGCCAGAAATCTTTATTTTCTACCTGACTCAACTGAGAAATCTCTCTGCGGCAGGCCAGGGTCCCGATATATTTTTCCCTGGATTCCCGGGATAAGTCCTCCCTGTTCAGCACGGAAAGTATAATCTTCTCCTCATCCTCCAGAGGTTCGCCCCAGGCCGCCAGTTCCTCCAGGACTGTCTCCAGATTTTCCTCCACATAAAGTCTTAAAGGTTCCTCCCCCTTCTCATATACCAGTGTAAGCATCCTGGAACGCCGGATCTCCTCCAGCGGCAGTTTGTATAAATCTTGAAATATAAAACTTAGATTCTCCCAGTTTATCACATATAGCCAGCGATAGTATATCTGCTGCCAAAGTAATGAATCATATATGATCAGGTCCATATCTTTGTCGGGTCCTTCCTCCAGAGCGGCTTCTTCCAATGCAGTTTCTTCCAAAGCGTCCTCTTCCAGAGCGGCTTCCTCCTCTGTGAGTTGAAGCCTGCTGAACTTAACTCCAAAATGTTCCACTCCTGCTATAAATCTTTCCCTTTCATCCTCCATAGACGCTTCATAAAGAAGTTGCGGGGTCTGCCCCGCATATTCGGCAATGTGCCGCAAATCCTCGGGATCTTCGGAGCAATATGCTTCCCACTGGAGTATGGTCTGCAAAACATACTTTCTCTTTGTGCGGTCACTCAGCGCTTCCTCCTTCAGCACCCAGGAAGCCGCGTTCCCACAGTCCACATTGATCTGCCGGACAAAATCGCTTCCATATTTTCCGTTCCACAGATAGCCTTCAAAGAATTCCATCGCATTATTTTTGAAAATGTACTTTATCAGCCTGTATAGTCTGCCCTCATAATCCACTGCCCGCTTTTTCATGCCCACAGGTACATCCACCGAATGGCAAACCGCCGTCAGTAAGGCGTCCAGCAACTGATAATTCAGGCATTCCGCCGTTTCAAACTGGCTGTTATGCATCCAGTTGATCACTTTCCAGGGCTCCTTCAGCTGATAAGTGGCCCCTTTATAATTGTGTTCCTGCATGCTCCGCAAAAACACCTTGTCCTCCCGGCGCAGGCCGTCTTCATAATAATAGGACATATAATCCTGATAACTCTCGTCTATATATCCGTTGCTGATCAGATATCGGATCAGGGGGAAGTAGCCGGAGCGCTTTACCTCCGCATACTTTTCCTTCTCCCCCAGCGCGTTAATATATACCGTACCAAATATTGCATCCTCATTCTCTCTGTCAAGGATATCCTGCAGTGGCATGGCGTCCAGATGCTCTATTTGGTTCTTAATTTCGGAAATTCGTCGGTGGGTTTCCTCCGCGGCCGCTTTCTTTTCAATCAATTCCTTATGTCTCTGGTAATCGGAATTTTCTGATAATTGGTCGAACTTTGTTTTTACATTTTCCTTATTCCAGTGCCCCCGATTATAATAGCCCTCCGAATAATATTCTACATTGTATTCATTCGCTTTAATTGCAGCGATATACTTCGCACGGGTTTCAAACGCTGTGTCCTCCTGTGTCGCTCCGATCCGGGTCCGCCGATTCTCCACATAATAAGCAGCATCCAACTCATCCATATTCCGAAAAGTCTCCCGCTTTACCTCCTCCAACAGACTCCCCAGCGAATCCAGTTCCTTCTGCAATTCCTCCCTCCGTTGTCTGACGAACTGAGGTTTATTACCAAACAACGTATATACATAGCCTGTTCCCCGATGCAGCAGGGCATGATCCTCCGGAAACAGATTCTTGTATACCATCATAGCCAGAAGTTTGTCCGTATTCAACTCGATTACATTTTTCTCCTGATACTTGCGGTAATAGACAGAAAACTCATTAAAAATATTGCCCAGTAGCCGCATATCGTCAATATACAGAGAAATTCCCCGCAGGAAATCATCTCCGGGCCGGGCCTCCTCCTCCAACTGGCTAAATAGGCGAATCAGCATGGCATAGGAATTGGACCCATCCATAACCGGCACCACCGGGATAATCATATCAAAAAATTTTGTGCGGTCCTTGGAGGCAAACACATCGTCCCGGATCAAATACAAAAAACGCAGCGGTTTTCTTTCCTCTCTCTTTTCCTCAAAAACCCCCTCCCGGATGCGGTTGGCCAGCCCGTTAATCTCCCGCAAACGCTCAAAGATTAGGTTTCTGTCATACCGATCTATATCCTCAAACACCACCGCATCTGCATCCACATGATCAAACAGGTACAACACCTCATTCAGATAGCGATCAAAATAGGAATCGCTCTCCCCGCCAAACAGTTCTATGTCCAGATTTGCCCCCTTGAGATTTACTTTGCGGAGGATCCGCTGGTTGCGCTGCAGGAAGATATATTCCGTCAGGCCGCTCACCGCCAGGACCACCCAGGCCGCCGCCGCTGCCAGCACGGCTTCCTTGCGCCGGGTTATTCCCAGCAGAGAACGCAGGGATTCCAGGGAAAGGCTGTCCACCAGCCTGCACCATGCGTCATGAAAGCAGATAAACGCCAAAAGGGCGGCCAGCAGGGCGCCCCAATAAAGATACTTTTTGATCTTGTCCCGATCCACCTCTTTCAATATCTGGAAATGGGTCTGGGGAATTGCTTCCGCTGGCATCTGGTGGATCAGCTGATTGATGATCTTACCCTCCAGCCGGGTTTCATCCGGCGGCTGTTCCCCCTCCTTGGCCTTGTCCTGAAAATGCGCAAAAGAGATATGCAGGAATTTTTTATCCGGATGGCTCTTTTTATAGGTTGCCAGAATACTGCTTTTACCGGCCCCATAGGGGCCGGACAGGGCAATATTCCGGATGTCCGAATCGGTCAGGGCAGATGTGAGTTGTTCCTCATAGACCCCCAACCGGGCCTCTGTGGTAGGTGTAAGTTTCATCAATGCGCTTGGCTTTACTTCACTCATCTGTATTTTTCATCCTTTATTCTTATACCGTGATTTTAACAATTTCCGGGTATATATCTTTTCAGGCAATATTATATAATCAAATGCCTTCCTAAATATTTAATGTATATTACCACATAATCCGTTATTTTTCCATAAAGAGACGAAGGTGTATAGGAAAGTTCAATAGAATATAGAAAATTCATTCAAAAATCAGGAAACGTGAAAGATAATACGGAAAGAGTACTACTGAAAACAATCAGACCAAAAAAGCCTGGCATATGAGCTCAGGCTTGCCGCTTTAATCCTTAAACGTCCATAGCTTATTTATCACAAAATTCAGAGGTACACTGATCACCAGATTGATCAGCGGCGCAATATACTTGGAGATATGGAACATGGATATCCATACCCAGGATAAGATATTATTTAATACAATGCCTGTAAAGCCATAGGCGGCGTAGGCTTTAAGCAGCGCTTTCCACAGGTTGCGGCTTTGGCCCTCTCCCTGGGTAAACACAATACGGTTGTTCCAGTAAAAGGACCACAGCACACTGAGCAGAAAGGCCACCAGATTACCGGCTATATAGTCCCAGGCCAGCCTAAAGGGGCTCAGCAGCCCCAGGACCATAATGTTAAGCAAATAACTGATAACGGTGTTGGATACACCCACTATGCCGAACAATACAAACTGGGTGAGATTCTCCAGGGTTTGTACACTGATATCTTTCTTGAAAATTTTTAACATATTTCGGATAACTGATTCCATTTTCTCATACATAGTGTTTGTAACCCCGCTTTCAGTCAATGATTATGGGATTTGACTATAAGTACAGGGATTGCAACAATACAGGCCAAAAGCATGACCAATGTGAGTATTCCCCCTATAAGATAACCGTTTGGCGAATAAACCATTTTGATATTGTGTTCCCCTGCCTCAACCAATAGCCCTCTGTTCCCATAATTTACAGTCAAAATCTCTTGTCTTTCACCATCTATATAGGCCTTCCATCCCTTTGCGTCGCTCTCCGCCATCACGAGGATTGCGGCATTTTCCGTTTTGCAGCGCAGTTCAATGCTGTTGTTTGTATAATTTATCAGTTCAACGCTTGCGTTCGCGTCCGGCTGGGATACCCTGTCTAAAAACGCTTCCGCATTAGGGCTTCCAACTTCTACCAGAGCCGTATCGCGGACAGAGAACGAAGGATCATTTATGATGGAAAATTGATCCTCAAGTGACATATCCGGATCACATTTGACATAGTCATAGACCAGCCATGCATTCCCTGCATAATCCTTATTTTTGTATATGCGCAGAGGCTGCCCCTGCTCCGCGTTATAACTCGGATAGATATTATCCATGGTTCCCACCAGTTGAAAATGTTGATCCAAAAATGCTTCTGAAATAGTATTCAGCCATTCTTCAGACTCGTTTTCCGAAACCACAAAATAAAGAACATTGTTTAATGTAATTCTCTTATCCAAACTCAGGTTCCAATGCATTTCCAGCGTTTTTCTGTAAATAGGTTCCCAATAACCCTGTGTATACTGTCCGCCCGCATCAACCATTGAATTGGAGGAGAAATTCCCTTCTTCTCCCGCCCATGTCATAATCCGATAGGCCTTCTCGCCGTCAGATAATGAATCCAGATAATCAACCAAACGCTTATTTCCCTCCAGTACCTCCTCGTATTGTTTTTGGGCCTGAGGCATATTCCATTTGTTTGAAATATCATTATATCGGAAGATATGTGCAAAATTAATTACGCTTACAAATAATAAAACCGCTATGACTGCCTGTTCGCGGGCCTTAAACAAAATGACAAGGGCTATGCCTATAAGCAGACACAGCAGGATCCATATTGTACGATTGTCATAGTTAGCCAATGCGTATTGCAGACATACCAGAAAACATACTATACACATCAAGGGAACATTGTAAAATAACTCCTGCACCCCTCTCCTATCATTTTCTGTTATACAATCATATATCCCACGCAATCCAAAAGCTGACAGCAGAGTTGTGCAAAAGGGCAACAGGTTTGCGTAAAGATACGTTTCCCGGAGCATGTTCACAAAAGGAATATGAAAGAAAATTTCCGGGAAATAGCAGCTTATGGATGCTAATAAAATAAAAAGGTATAAACACTTTCCAAATTGCAGCGCCACATACCGATAGGGGTTTTCCTCATAATTTTCCTTCGCAAACAATCCCATAATACAGAGCAGCACAGGAATAAGGCCAAACCAGCTTATTCCTGACCTGGCACCAAGGATTTCTCTGAGCATGCTGTAGTTGGCCGGATGCGCATAGAAATTATCCAGTGTAACGCCCTCCGCGGCACTTGCGAACCCGTCAACTGTAATTCTCAGTAATTCGTTTTGTTGCTCCAGAATCGGAAACAAGTTGACTGCCCCTATGCACACACCAATTATACCAGCTATTGCAAATTGGGCAAATAGTTTTTTGAGAATTTTGAGGTTTTTTTCCTTACTGACCAGCACATAAACGGCTGTAAAGAAAAGCACCCCCATAAGCATTACTCCCATCACCGCGCCCTGTGACAGTTCCTGTAGAAGAAAAAGGCCGAATACAATCCCTGCCGCCACAGAAAAAACATTCAAAACTCTTTCTTTTTTATACGCCTTTAAAAGCAGGTAGCTAAACATAGGAATCCAGCACAACTGCATATATGGAATATTTACAATGACCAGTGATCCCCCAATCAGCACAGTGAATAAACTGACAACACGATTCAGCCCAAGTTCTTTTAAAACCAGAAAAAAGCCCGTCGTCGCTATAATGCTGTGAATCAACGTAAAAGCATAATATGCCATGAACGATAAAATTTCTTTGTCCGCATTCCAAAAAATCTTGCACACTAAAATTGCAAACGGATAAAAAGAATCCGAGAAATTATGGATGCCGGAAATGCCGCACCAGATATTAGGATTCCATAACCTTAATTCGCCCTGCTTCAGTGCCTCGGCTATTCCCGATAATTTAGCTCCCCAGATATACGCGTTAAAATCCCCGTCTAAGGTATGAAACCATTTCGAGAAATAGACATAAAATATATTGACAACTATAAATGAGTAAATACCAAATATTGCACAAAATAAGGACACCCGCTGCTGA
>BLLU01000081.1 GCA_011959105.1 Lachnospiraceae bacterium
GTCCTTCTCCTTCAAGTTCCTCTTCGTAGGGCGCTTCCTCCAGTAGCCCTTCTTCAGGCTCCTCTTCGTAAGGCGCTTCCTCCGCCGGTTCTTCCATCTCCGGCTCCTCTTCTAAGAATTCTTCCTCCAGCGATCCTCCCGTCTCAGATTCCTCCTCGTAGAACGCCTCTTCCTGCTCTTCTTCCCAGGACTCGTCTCCCGGCTGTTCCTCCAGTTCGGATTCCTCTCCGTAGAAATCCTCCTCGGACTCCTCTTTAATGAACGCTTCTTCCGATTCCTCCACCACTTCTTCGGCGGCAGCCTCCCTCATGTCAGCTGCCTTCCCGGCCGCAGCCAGAATCTCCTCCGGCTCCGCTCCCTGTTCCAACTGTTCCAGCAGCCCGTCCCGAATGGACTCCTCAAAAGCCGTAAACATAGGCCCCGTCTGCCGCAGTACCTTCTGATGAATTGCCTCCCTGCGCTTTTCCTCATTATTGCGCTTCATGCGCTCCCACTCCGCCAGAATATCCTCTATCCGCATCTGGCCTGTGATCTGCTTTTCAACCTTCTCCGACTCAGGAACCACCAGGCTGATCTGCCCGTCGGATTCCATGGACAATACTCCCGCCATCTCCTTGGGAGGCTCTATGCCCAGATTCTGCATCCGAAGCTGCTCCATGACGATGGCGGCCGTCTGATCCTCCGCGCTCTCCAAAGTCCCCTCTGCCGCATTCTCTCCTGCAGGCTTCTCCTCAGAATGCGATGTCTTAGCAGGAATCGGTTCCCCGGTCCGGGACGTCCTTTCTTTCTCCTGCCGCCCCATGTCTTCTCCCGCCAGATTCCCATCAGTGGACTCTTCCTCCCCGGAGGTTTCTTCCGCAGGATATTCCCCTCTGTCGTCTTGCGTATAAACTTCCTCTCCCGTCAACTCCTCCCGGGGCAGCGCACCGGATTGCTCCCGGTTCAAATCCCCAATCTCACCGGTGGCGCCAAAGAAGACCTCCGTCTCCATCTGTTCCTCCGGCACCCCCTCCGAATACGCTTCCTCAGGAAATTGCTCCTCCTGCGGTCCCTCGGAAAGGTTGTCTGCCATATTCCCGTCCCCCTCCATCATGGGCGCTATAATGCTGCGGGTAACGGCGTCCTGCGGTTCCTCATCCTCCAGCACTTCCCGCAGCCCTTCGGCCAGTTCCTTCTGCAGATTGATGGTGTTATACTGTCCCACATCCATGGTCTTGACCTGGATCTCGATCTCCTCTGAGGGAATACGGATCGTAGGGGCATGAAGCACATCCTCCGGCTGCACCGCAGACTGGGCTTCCTCCGCCATGCCCTGCTCCTCCGCCTCATAAGCCGTCTCCGGATAATAATAGTCCTCCTGCCCCTGAGACTCCTCGTAAACAGGTTCCGACTCTCCGTAATAGGGTTCCCCCTCCTCATAGACAGGTTCCGATTGGAAGCGGCTGTCATATCTTCCCTGCTGCTCATCGGTAAGGGGCTGGTGAAGCATCTTGAGTTCCATGGCCTTCACCACATACTTGCCTTCCCCAAACCACAGGATCAGTTCGTCACACTCCTCTATGCACTTGGTGGCCAGTCCCACCCTGTGATATAGATAGGCCAGTTCATAAGCCCATTTTTCCCGATAGTCCTTGGTCTTCAATTCCTCCAGCACCGCAATGCGCTCCTCCAGGCTCACATCCTGCGCCTGATACAGCTTATACTGCAGGATATAGCGCCCTGTATCCCTGGGCGCGATCTGGACAAACTCCTTGTAGTACTCTATGGCCATCACATAGTCTTCTATTTTGATAGAGAGTTCGCACAGGGAGTATACAATGGTGCGCCCTCCGGGATGACGGTCATAAGCCAGCAGCAGAATATCCCGGCTGTCCTCATATCTGCGGTTGATCTTATACAGATCGCTGATTGTACACAGCATCATCACGCTCTTAACCCGGCGCCAGTCAATGGTATCCGCAATCTCCGCCGCCTGCTGGTATTCTCCCTGAGCAATCAACGTTTTTATCTCATCTGCCTTTATCCGATACTCATTTTTATCCAAAGTTTCCTCTTTCCCGCATAACCGTAATCCGGCCTCCGGCCCGGTCATGTCCATGCTATCTCACGATTGTATACATATATAAAATCCAGTCAACAATACACGCCAAACGTCCGATCACGGTCTATACCTCTTGACCGCATCGGACTAAACAGTTGTATTAAGTGTATCATAGTGGGAGAAGTATGTCAAAAATAATCGTGGGAAAAAGGAGAAAAAATACTAGATATTGTGCCGGGCCCCGGAAGGGCCCGACTATATATCGGCTATGGAAAAACGCCGCGTTTACTATGCTGTCTCATCCAGATACGTCTGTACACGGCTCTGTATGATTTCGCAGGTATCTTCCAACGATTTATCCCCTGCGAAATAGCACTGAGCCTCTTCCAGAATGATATTCCGTATAGTCTGGTTTTCCAGCGGATCCGCTCTCACATATTCCAGCAGAGATACCTGTTTGTCCCGCTGTTCCAGGGTCATGGCCGGATACCAGTCACACCAGTCATCCAGTCCCCGGGACTTGTATGCCGTATAACGTCCTTCCTCC
The DNA here is from genome assembly GCA_011959105.1 of Lachnospiraceae bacterium. GTDB lineage: Bacteria > Bacillota > Clostridia > Lachnospirales > Lachnospiraceae > Acetatifactor. Next base: position 2,589 of record BLLU01000081.1, read on the forward strand.
TCCACATCCGCAATATATAAATCAGAGGCAGTTTCCATACTTTTTTCCAGAGCTTCCAGATTGGTGTAAAAGGAGTCCTCCCCCATCTGTCGATGGGTCAGATAGTATTCCCAGAAGGCATATGCCCCTTCCTTATCCGCGCTTCTGCTGAGAACAGCCAAACAGGAACCCTGGAAAAAGTAGCAGGGAGTACCGTCCCCAGTGGGATATCCTTTGTATACGATCTCTTCCCCATACTCATCCTCCGTGCACCCACAATGAAGGAATCCCTGCACGTCCAGCCGGTCCAGAACAGGGGTCTCCCCCTCCAGCAGTTCCCCCCAGTCCTCCCAGTGCTCCCGTTCATCCAACTTCAGATTATGGATTCTCCGAAGCAGTTCACAGAAATCCTCTCCCTGAAAATTGCCCCGGCGGCTCTCCGGGTCCACATAAAGGTTCATTCCACCCATCAGGCAATAATTCAAAACATTGCTTGGGGACAGTCCTTCTTTCGCTTGAACGTCGGGATGCTCTTCCAGCCAGTCCAGAAACTCATCCACCGTCCATCCGGGCTCATTTCCGAGTTCGGAGGCCCTTCCGCCCAATGTCAATATGCTGAAGCTCACCGGTATACTATAGAGCGCATCTCCCACCATATAACACTGAAGCACAGAACCGAGATACCTGTCCCGGCTCAACTGTTCCGACCTCTCAAGATAGGGGATCAGATCCTCCAGATAGCCTTTGGCCATATAGCGCTCTATGTCCTGATAGTCCAGCAGGGCAATCAGATCCGCACTCTCTTTCGCCAGCAGCCGGGTGTTCATGGCCGCATAGATATCCGCCACCCCCTCCATGGCAATCCCCTCCGGCACTACCTGGTACTCTTTGTGGGAAAAGTGAAAGGCCGCCGCCAATTCACGCCAACTTTCCTCATGTATCTGCAGCACCACCTGCAGCATTACAAGAGTAAGGGTCCTGGCACTATCCTCCTCTGTCAGTTCTCTCTCCCGGGACCCGCGCAGCCGGGCCATCGTTACCGGGGCATTATTGTTTAACATTTCCCAACTCACCAGCAGCGCTTCACCCCCGGGCAGCACCTCTATGTCCTGTATCTCATTTCTACTGAGTCTATTTGCGGCTGTGTCCAGAACTTCTACCGTCTCCCCCAGGGCCGGCGAATATGCGTTCAGATATCCATTCCCCCACATAAGCAGCCAGTTGTCCCCGCCGGCCCACATAGATCCGTCAAAGGGGATTTCCACTTCCCCGGAAAGTTTTCGGTTTTGGTATTGCACCCTGGCGAGAATATTCTGCCTGCCCTGGCTATCCTGATAAGTGACATAAACCTGGCCTTCCCCGTCCGCACAGAGATCCAGATACTCTCTCCCCGGGCAGACAATCTCCCCCTGTCCGCATCCTTCGCTGTCAAAAATCCAGATCCGCTGTGCCCCCAGGGCACAGAAATATCCTTCTCCGCCCCGGACCAGACGCGTAATTGCCTGACTGTGACCCTCGGCAGAAAAAGTATCATTCCAATACTGCCTCCACAATTCTTCTCCGCCGGCGTCATAGGACGCCAGAAAGCGCTGCCCCTCACCGCTTATGCCCGCTATGGTCAGTACAGGCTCCTGCTTTTCATCCACGGCCATGGCTTCAATAGAACCCTGTTCCAGTTGCAGAACCAACTCCGGCGGGTCCTGCGGCTCCTGCAGCGAAACTTTATAAACACTCCTGCAAAAGCCGCCTGTCCTGTCCAGAAAATACAAATTGTTTTCCGCAAGCAAAAAAGAGGCAGTCTGGGGCACATATCCAGGAGTGATACCCGCATCCCAAGTCTCGTCCACATACATAAGCGCCTTCTCTGCCGCCGGATCCCCCTGCCCTGATCCTGTGCTGTCTCTCTGCCGCCCACAGCCGGGCAGCAGCAGGAGAATAATACATAGTATTAAAATACATCTCTTTATGCCCATAAGCCTACCCCTCTCCTGCTTTGCTCTTTATACATTTATATCCGTTTTTTCGTGTACGATATAATCTATTTTATTTACCCGTTCAGCCCCGCATGTGCACCTTTCCAAGACTCTTTCATGCACATAGTAATAAAAGCAAAGTTTCCCGTCATGATGATGAGAAGTTGCCTGCGAACTCTCTGAATTCAGTGTTCTGACCTTGGAATAGCTGTGATTTCCTCCACACACCGGCGTATCCGCATATACGGTCAATGCACTCCCGATTAATGTCACTGACATTAAAACGAAACAAATTACCTTCTTTTTCAGTTTTTTACACATAATTCTTCCCTCCTGCTTTCGAAATTACTTTGTTGACAATCCGAAAGGCATTCTCAAACAAAAAGTTCCTATACCTTATGATTGCCAGTCATTGTTTGTATCCTTCTTGATTGGATTATGTCAAAATCATTTATATTACCTCCTCTTATATCTATATATAAACGATTTTGTTATAAACCGCAACTAAAACTTGCCCGGAGCCTTTGCATATTTACTATGCCTTAAACTAAGTGGAAATCAGGCAGCAATTATGCTATAATCTCTAAAAAGAAAGTCACACAAATCGTCAGGATAATATATTACCAGCGGGAGGAAATGAAATGGAATATGCAAATTTAGAGCAGCGGATATTAAACGCATATTTAACAATGTTTCCGGAATTTGTACCGGCGCAAAGTGCAGAGGTCAGTATATCAGAACAAAAAGATTTCTATGATTTAATGAAGAGACTGTACCAATTATTATTTCATGATCCATCCTTGGTCGTTCCAACACTGCATGAAGACGACGCGTTTCCAAGCCGTTATAAAAAAGGATATGGAAAACCTGAATTGGAAACTAATGTACTGAAAATCAAGAATGCTGTCGAAAAGTTATTGCAGACCATGTTCCGAATAGGGCAGGGTTCCGATCCAAAACCAAATAAACGGCAGTTGAAAATATTGTCTGCATTGGGGATTGAAGATTTAAAGAAACTGCCGACCGCATGGGTTTGGATGTCCAATCGCCCCGGTGCGACGCAGGCCGCTTTTACATATTGTCTCTTCCGCGAAGATTATGTTTACTCCGTTGACGTGTATGCGCGTTTATTGGGGGAGGAAGTATTTCACAGGCTGGAGAGATGGATGATTTCCCATGGATATAAGCCATATGATATCACATCGGAAAATGGCAAATTGACATTGGCTTATGCGAATCCGGCATGGGGCAGCGAGCCTCCCCGCGGCGGTAACGAATATAAGATTAAGCACACGGGAATATCCGCGCAGTATGATGCCTATGTGGGCAATCCTACGGCATTGGGTTTATGCATTCCATATGGAATGAAAAACTTCCTGGAAAATTTTGATTCCATGAATCAGAAAGTAAAAGATTTCGTTATCGAACGTACAAAAAAATGTGATGGATGCAGATATTGTGTTCAAACGGACAAAACAGGGACAAGGCCTTTGGCCTGCATGCCAATAAACTATAAGCAAACAGAGTATAAATTATGTCCCTACTTTCCCGGATATAATTATGCTTGGACAAGTATTGACGACAAACTTGTGGATAATCTTATTGAGATGTTGGCTTTTATGGATACCTTTGCCGATGGTATTGTGCAGAGAAAAAAAGAAACGTAATCCCCACACTAAATGGCATGGCCCCATTTCTTTTTCAACCGTAGAGGGCAAAATCCCAGAATGCTTTTGCCCTCTATTGCTATGGATCAGGTGTTGCGCAGTTGCTGCGGAGCAATAGACAGCGCTCTATCTCTTCAAGAGATTGCTGAGTCGAGCGAACTGCTCCAACGTCAGCGCCTCCCCCCGGACGGAGGCGGGCAGTCCCATCTCTTCCAGGGCCGCGACCACCTGCTCCCTGGGAAGGCCCATGCCCCCCAGCAGGCCGTTGGCCAGGGTTTTACGCCGCTGGTTGAAAGAGGCCCGGATCAGCGCGAACAGATACTTCTCATCCGCCGCTTTCACCGGCGGTTCCTGATATCTGGTAAGCCGGATCACGGTGCTGTCCACATTGGGCCGGGGCATGAAACAGTTGGCGGGCACATGGGCCACCACTTCGGGCATGGCATAGTACTGCACCGCCAGGGACAAGGCTCCGTACTCCTTGGTGCCGGGCCCCACCTGCATCCGCTCCGCCACTTCTTTCTGCACCATCACCGTGATACTTTGCAGGGGCACATGGTTCTCCAACAGGCCCATGATGATAGGAGTGGTTATATAATACGGAAGATTTGCCACCACTTTGATGGGCCTGCCCTGGTTGCGCTCCTCCACAATCCGCCCCACATCCACCTTCATGATATCCTGGTTCAGCACAGTCACATTGTCATAGGCGGACAGAGTGTCCTGCAGAATGGAGATCAGCGCCCTGTCGATTTCCACTGCCACCACCTCCCTGGCGCTTTCCGCCAGATATTGGGTCATGGTGCCTATACCCGGCCCGATCTCCAATACACAGTCCTGGGGGGTAATCCGGGCCGCGTCCACGATCTTTTCCAGCACCCGGGGATCAATCAGAAAGTTCTGCCCAAACTTTTTCTGAAATACAAAATTATATTTTTGCAGTACCGCAATGGTATTCTTGGGAATGCCCAAATCAGCCATATGTACATCCTCTCCTACTTTACTCAAAAACCTTTGTCCAAATACCCCATCACTTCCAACAGATCCCCGCAGATCAGGGCACTCTTATCCCGCATCTCCTGATCCGGCAGAATCAGGTCCGGCACCATCACGGGTATCATGCCGGCTTCCCAGGCCGCCCGGATTCCGTTGGGGGAATCCTCCACGGCCATGGTCTGCGCCGGCTCCGCTCCCAGACTCCCGCAGGCCAGAAGATAGATATCCGGGCAGGGCTTGGAATGTTCCACCATATCTCCCGTGGTCAGCGTGCGGAAAAAACCCCGAATCCCCGCTCTCTCAAGAAGATCCTCCACGGAAGGCCGGGCGGTGGAAGAGGCCAGTCCCACCGGGTATCCGGCCCGGCGCAGATACTCCAATATCTCCCTGACGCCTGTTTTAACCGGGGCGCCGTTTCTCTCTATTTGTCTGTGGAACCAGGCGGATGCCTGCTTACGGAAGCCCTCGTAATCGTAAGCCTCCCCGTAAAACCCGGCGAACAGCCTTCGGGTATCCGTGAGATTTCTGCCGATACAGGTGGGGAAAAAAGTCTCCATGTCAGGGATTCCCCATTCTTCCGCCACCACCATCCAACTGTCCATGCACAGCTTTTCCGTGTCAAACAAGACGCCGTCCATGTCGAATATAACCGCCTTTATTGCCATACCCTTCCCCCTTACCATAGCCATGCCCTCCATCCCCGGATCCGGGCCTTTACCTGTAGGAAAAATCCTCCAGAAAATGTATGCAGTTATACACCACCAGCACACTCACCCTGCTGTGGGTCACATACTGCTCCATCAGAGAAAACAAACTGCCGTTGTAGTAGCGCAGATCCAGCACATATATTTTTTCATAATGAGGGGCCAGTATGGGAATCAGAGAGTTGGCATAGGAGTCCTTGATGATAAACAACTCCTTGCCGTTGGCCGCATATGCCGTCTCAATCTCTATAAAAGCATGGTTGTCATCCAGAAAGTACCCATACTGGTTTTTCCCTTCCAGATAGGAGGGTACATAGTAGCTGTCGTCCTCTTTGGCAAAATCGTAGGTGATTTTCACTTTCCGGTTGTTGGTTCTGGGAAATATCTGGATCTTGTCAGCCTCCATGGGCAGATTGATCCGGGAATGCAGCGTGCCCAGAAAAGTATCGGACACCGTCTGCAGATCTTTGGGATCATAGCTGCGGGGGGGATACCCCACCTTCCGGGCCCACTCAAGATAGGCATAATAGGCCCCCAGTGTGGTCCAGTGATGATCCGTCCTGTAATAAACAGGCTCTTCCCTGTGCTCCTCCAGGATGGGGAACAGATCAATGACACGCTCCTCCCCCACCGCTTCTTTCACCTGTGACAGCAGCTGCCTTTGGTCATAACTCACCGCATAGGGAGGCAGCTTGTAGGATTGGATATTGTCTGCAGTTGGCGCCAGCATCACCAGGGTCTGGGGATATCGTTCCGTCAGTTCCCGCAGCAGCCCCACCCGCTTATCCGCCATGGCCTGGTCATAATTCTGGGGCAGATGCTGTTCAATCAGGGAGCCGTCCTCCGCCAGATACACGCCCTTGATGGCCTTCCTTTCCAGCAGAATATCCATGCGGGTCTTGAGCATTACCCAGGTATCCCTGTGGACAAATTGATCTGTGGCATACGACTCATATTCTTTCTCATAGCTGCCGCTCAGTATACCTTCCAGGCTCAGCTTCGGCTTCTGGGCCAGTACCCGGTTCTCCGTTTCCGAAAACAGCCGGTCCGCCTTCAACAGGTCCGCAGCGGTAAACACCAGCAGTACCAGGGCCAGCAGAGCCACAGTCATGCCTGCATGCAGTTTTTCATTCTCCAAGTTCATATTTACCTCTCTCCCGCAAACCGGATTTTGTGAACCCGGCGGACCGAATATCGCCTTATAACAGGTTTCACAGCCGGTTCCGGATTGCGCTTCCGGGACTCATGCCCAGGGAGTCAAAAACGAAAATACAGAAAAGGATTGTAGGAGGCTTCCACAATATAGGCGATGGAGGCCAGAAGCAATAACGAAAGAACCAGCTTCTCCGCCACTCTGCGCACCGCCACCACTCCGCTTCCCGTGGAGCGGAAAAATGCCTCCGACAGCCGGTGGGCCAACGGCGTGGCCGCCAGTGCCGCAAAGAGCAGCAGTACCCGGTATTCCAGCAAGGTAAACAATGTGGCGGAGTCATACAGCCCGGCTGCGCCCTGCCCGAACATCACATACAGATAATTCATGGCCCCGTTGCCGCTCTCAATGGCAAAGAACACCCAACTCACCAATACCACCAGCCAGGTATACAGTCTGCCCACCATGGAGGGCAGAACTTTCAGCACCCGCCCCAGCACCAGCTTTTCCAGAATCAGCCACAGAGCAAACCACAGCCCCCACAGAAGGAAATTCCATCCGGCCCCATGCCAGATCCCGGTGAGCATCCATACAATCAGGATATTCAAAAGCTGCCGGGGCATCCCCCTGCGGTTGCCTCCCAGGGGAATGTATACATACTCCCGAAACCAACTGCTCAGGGAGATATGCCATCTCCGCCAGAAATCCGTGACAGACTTTGCCATGTAGGGATAATTAAAGTTCTCAGGGAAATGGAATCCCAGGATGGCGCCCATACCAATGGCCATGTCAGAATATCCCGAAAAATCAAAATAAATCTGAAAAGCGTAGGCCAGTGCCCCCATCCACGCGCCCAGCACCGTGGTGCCGCCCATATTCCCTCCGGAGATTTCCGTCCACAGAAGCCCCAGGTTATTGGCCAGCAGGACCTTTTTGGCCAGCCCCGTCACAAATCTGCGGCAGCCATAACTGATGGCTGTGATATCCGCCTTCCGCTCATGAAGCCGATCCTGCACATCCCGGTACTTCACAATGGGACCTGCAATTAATTGAGGGAACATGGTCACAAAGACGCCGAAATCCAGCAGGTTCTTTTGCACCTTGGCCTCACCCCGATAGCAGTCTATGGTATAAGACATGGTCTGAAAGGTGTAAAAGGAAATGCCGATGGGCAGAGGCAGCTTTAGAAGCGGCAGATTGCTTCCCAGCAACTGGTTGACAGTCCCGATCAGGAAATCACTGTACTTGAAAAATCCCAGCATTCCCAGATTTATCACAATGGAAGAGATCAGCAGTCCCCGGGCCACTCGCCTGCTCCTGCATGCGCCGATCAGTCTGCCGTGCACATAGTCGGACAGAGTGGAAAAGAGCATCAGCAGCACATAGATCGGCTCTCCCCAGGCGTAAAAAAACAGACTCCCCAAAAAGAGGATGATATTTCTCATCCTCCGGGGAGTCACAAAATACAGGATCATAAAGATCGGTATAAACCGAAACAAAAAAGTAATGCTGCTAAATACCATACTCTATTCCCCATACTCCTGGCTTACAGCAATACGGCAGCAATGCTTACTGCCCCACCACCGACTTTATGGCCTCCAGCGCCATTCCGTTCTGCTCCTGGCAATGAAGGATGGAATCTTCTTCCTCAAGATCTATCGTATCCGCACCCAGTTGGAGGAAGCACACATAATCGCCCACTGTCTCCACCTGAGACGCCTGAATCTTGCCGATGTTCATAGGGTACTGCATGGTATCATTCACCTTTGCGTCCCGATAGCTGTTCAGTACCTTCTGCACTTCTTCCAGCTGGCCCTCAGCAGCCTTGATTACAATGATCGTATCCACATTGGTGCTGATCATGGGCATCTCGCCCCAAAAGTCAGTGTACATCTCACTGGTCAGGCCGTTGCCTTCCAGATACTCCGCCGGGATCAGGGTATCCGGCCAGTAATTGTCGCCCAGCGCGTCCACCACTGCCTGGCGGATGGCTCCCATCTGCTCGCTGATGCCCTCCTGGGAAGGATCCGCTGACGGTTGATCAGATTCCGGCTGAGACTCCTGATCTGTTCCCGTTTGAGACTCCTGATCCGTTCCCGGCTGGGACTCCTGGTCCGTTGTCGGCTGAGATTCCTGGTCCGTTCCGGTTTGGGAAACGGATTCCGTAGAAGATTCCTGGCTGCCGCCGTTTTCCCCATTCCCGTTGCCGCAGCCAGGCAGGCTGAGAGCCAGCGTGGCTGTCAATAAAAGTACTGCTAGTTTTTTCATAATACTCCTTTCCGTCACTAAGTGCAAGTGACAAGTGATTAAAATCACTTTGATAACGACATTAGTATATCCTATTTTGTGGAAAATGTATCCTTAAAAATTCTTAATTTTTCCAGCGGCATATTTTGTGCGTGACAAGGCCGCGGATTTCCTGTATACTTGCACAGGGAATTCTTTATTAGAATTATATAATTTGAATTATATTGAAAGGCAGAGAAACGCTATGATATTAAATGTAGAACATTTGACCCATGGATTCGGAGACAGAGCGATCTTTCAGGACGTGTCTTTCCGGCTGCTGAAGGGAGAACATATCGGCCTGGTGGGGGCCAACGGCGAGGGAAAATCCACTTTTATGAATATTATCACGGGAAAGCTGACGCCGGACGAAGGCCGGGTGGAATGGGCCAAAAACGCCCGGGTGGGCTATCTGGATCAGCACACGGCGCTGCAGGCAGGCGCCACGGTACGGGACACGCTTTCCTCCGCCTTTGATTTCCTGTATGAGATGGAGGCCCGTATGAACGGGCTCTGTGACCAAATGGCGGAGGCTTCCGATCAGGAACTGGAAAATTATATGGAAGAATTCGGAACCCTGCAGGAACTGTTGACCCAGCATGACTTCTATATGATTGATTCCAAAGTGGAGGAAGTAGGCCGGGCGCTGGGACTTGCAGACATCGGCCTGGACCGGGACGTGACACAACTCAGCGGCGGCCAGCGCACCAAGGTACTGCTGGGTAAACTGCTTCTGGAAAAGCCGGACATCCTGCTTCTGGACGAGCCCACCAACTACCTGGATGCAGAGCATATCATATGGCTGAAACGGTATCTGAGTGAATATGAAAATGCCTTTATCCTGATCAGTCATGACATCCCCTTTCTGAACAGCGTGGTCAATCTGATCTACCACATGGATAACAGGCAGCTTACCCGCTATGTGGGCGATTACGACAAGTTCCAGGAAGTCTATGCGGCGAAAAAAGCCCAGCTTGAGGCCGCCTACAACCGGCAGCAAAAGGAGATTTCCGACCTGAAGGACTTTGTAGCCCGCAACAAGGCCCGGGTGGCCACCCGCAATATGGCCATGTCCCGGCAGAAAAAGTTGGATAAAATGGAAGTGATTGAACTGGCGTCGGAGAAACCCAAGCCGGAATTCCGTTTTCGGGAGGCCCGCACCCCCGGCAGAACTATTTTCCAGACCCACGGCCTGGTTATCGGCTACCAGGAGCCCCTTTCCAGCGCCCTGGACCTGGAGATGGAAAGGGGGCAGAAAATCGTCCTCACAGGGGCCAACGGCATCGGCAAAACCACATTGCTGAAAAGCATTCTGGGGCTGATCCCACCCCTGTCCGGCTCCGTGGAACAGGGGGATTATCTGCAGATCGGCTATTTTGAACAGGAGATGGACCAGAATGTCAACACCAGCTGCATCGAAGAAATCTGGAATACCTTCCCTGGTTTTACCCAGTACGAAGTGCGTTCCGCGCTGGCAAAATGCGGTCTCACCACCAAGCATATCGAGAGCAAGGTCAAGGTTTTAAGCGGCGGTGAACAGGCCAAGGTACGACTGTGCAAGCTGATTAACCGGGAAACCAATGTACTGCTGCTGGACGAGCCCACCAATCACCTGGATGTGGACGCCAAGGCGGAACTGCGGCGCGCCCTGGCCGACTACAAAGGCAGCCTTCTCATGGTCTGCCATGAGCCGGAGTTTTATGAAGGGCTGGCCACAGAGGTCTGGGACTGCTCCAAATGGACCACAAGGATCCTTTAGGCATACCTTATTACATGCCCTGGGTGGTTTCTGAAAGAATCAGGAATTCCGACAGAAATCTTGAGACATTGAATGTCCTGATTCCGTTATGAGCATTCCGCTCTTTCAGGCGGGTCAAATAAGAGTAGCCAAAGCCCTCCCGTTTCCAGGAAGAAAATCCGGCTTCTCGGGCTTTCTGAAAGGGATTCTCCAAATAGTACGCATTCAAGTCATATCCCTCCTCCGCCATCCACTCCAGCAACACCGGGGCGGCATCCGCATTGAGACGGCTTAAAAACTGATAGTCGTCATAGGGCTCCCCCTGGAAGAAAGCACTGCGGGTCTCCAGATCCATGCTGGCCACATTGACTTTGGCAATGAGATAGTCCGGATGACTGAAGGACAGCGCCATATAACACAGGGTCACCACTGCCATGCCATAGCGGAAGAGGGGAAAGTCTTCTTTTATTATAGAAAGAAGGATGCCCGTGAAAAGCAGGAACAGCACCGCCAATCCCCACAGCACAAATATCCGCAGGAAAGTCAGATAATACCATCTGATATAAATAATCATCCGCATGGCGCTGGAAGCAATCATTATATAGGTGCAAAGTGACATCACTGTCAGTATCCCTTTCAGCACCCTGCTCTTCTTGAAGCATCCCAGGCCCACCAACACAAAAATCAGGTTCAGCACACTCACTGCCAGCAATTGGAAAAAGCCTTCCCTTGCATATTTGGCATAGGTATATCCCGACGGGAGTGTCATATTTCCCATAAACAGATAGACGATCTGAATCACGCTGAAAACCAGATACAGCAGCGTCAGCATAGCGGCAATGGTAATGGCAATCATGGGTTCTCCCCTGCGGCCGTCCTTCACCTCCTGCCTTATGTTCTTTTTGCACAGATAGCTTAAGATACAGTAGGAGGCCAGGAACATAAAGGCCCACATGAACAGCACCAGCAGAATATTTCCCAGACGCAGATGCTCCAGAAGTCTCTCTGTCATATTCCGAAACACCGCGTCCGCACTGATCAGCAGCGGCACCACCACCATGAAAATAGGCAGGGCAATCACCAGTCCCAACACCACATACAGCACTTTGCTGTTTCTGCTTTTCATCTTGTTTTTAATATACCAGTGGGCATCCTTGAAGGGCCGGTCCAGTTCGCTGATGGCCATAAGCACCGTCTGACAGATGGAGCCGAAATATTTAACCAGATTCCACTTCCGTGTGTCATATAGAGTGGCCAGCAGGAAGCTGACTGTCAGCAGGAATACACCCAGCTTATTGAAAAAGATGATCCGCCCATCATCGGTGCAGAAAGTGGATACCCCCAGGAGCATCATACTGACAGCGTAGAATATGCTTTCTTTTTTTAAGGAAATCCCCAGTTTTGCAAAGCAGAAGCAAATATAAAAGAAACTTCCTGCCACGAAAAAAGGGTATGTCACCCCGCAGTTGTTGCGGTACATGCAAAAGGCATACAGGCAGGCGTACAGGAAAGAGGCCAGACCGAAAATCTGGAAATTTTCTTTTATCTTCTTGGTCTCCGGAGTGTCCGGTTTTTTAATCGGACCAGGCATGGGGACGGGACCGGCCATGGGGGGATAGGGAGGCCGGCCTCCGGGCACGGCGCAAAGCGGCGGTGCGGGTGGAATCCCGGAGTTGGCGCTCTGAGGCGGCATCGGCGGGATTCCAGTGTTGGCGCTCTGAGGCGGCACCGGCGGGATACTGGAATTGGCGCTCTTGGGCGGCACCGGCGGGATACCAGGGCCGCCGCCTGGATTCTGTTGGGGCAGCGTGCCCTTTGAAGGCTCCTGCCAGATACTGTTCTGCATATTCTCCATCACTTTTCACTCCTTCTGTTTTTAGTTATCACTTTCTGCTTTCAATTTCCCTTTTCAAAATGGCGCAGCACAAAAGAAAGACCGGCCCCGGGTCACTGTTCTGTTTCTTCCTCTTCCACATATTCCAGGATATCTCCCGGCTGACAATTCAACGCCCTGCAGATGGCATCCAGCGTGGACAGGCGCACCGCCTTTGCCTTATTGTTTTTCAGTATGGACAGATTGGCCAGGGTGATATCCACTTCTCCGGCCAGTTCTGTCAGTCCCTTTTTTCGTTTGGCCATCATGACGTCCAGATTGATAATGATTGACATGGTTTCCTCTTTCCTTTTCATAACAACTCTGAATGCTAATCCAAAACAGGCAGTGCACTAGATCGTCAGATCATTTTCTTCCTTAAAACTGACCGCCTCATCAAAAATCTGAGCCAGCACCTGGCAAAACAATCCGGCTATGACAAAGACCAGGATCACCACCAACATGGCTATGGTGGTATAAACGATGCTGCGCACCACGGACATCAGCACGATCAGACCGCTGTAATAACTCATATGCTTCAGGCTGTCCACATTCCCCCGTACAAAGCAGTTCCTGGACAATACGGTTTTGAACATCTTCCGCAATTCCCATATAATAGCCAAAGCCAGGATTCCCAATACAAAATAGATGGTAACAATCTCTCCGTAATTCACGGCCAGCTGTTCCAGATACCGCCCGGCCCACTTAACGCTCCAGGGCAGCGTCAGTGTGGCCAGAACGCCTGCTCCAAACATAAAGTCCACCAGATATTTTGTAATCCTGATGATTGTAACCCGATTCATCTCCTGTGCCCCCTTCTGTTCTTTTCCATACATCACTGCAATAACGCTTGTTTACAGAGTATCTCTTTGTCCCTCCGCTTTATTGCTCCTCTTCTATCCATAAAATACCACCTTCTCTTTCGAATGTCAATATATTTTTATTGATATTCGATAAAAATATATTGACATTCATATGGTCCATACCTTAATTGCGCCGATAATACTGTTTCAAGACCCGTTTCGGCGCAATTAAAAACCCCCTATCGGGGGGGCCAAAACTAATAAGCCGACGGGAAACATCGCCGCCCGCCGGCCATAGGAAAGTTATAACATCTGTATTCCTTTGATGTGTTATCTGACATACTGCCAGGGAACCACCACATAATAATTGCCGAACTGCCTTCTGGCAAAACGGGCCGGTTCATAATCCCCGATCCGGTCCCCCCTGACCACATAGACAATATTGGCATTGTCCTGAATCAGTTCTCCTACGGCATGATAAAAATGATACCGATTCTCATAGGATATCTCCGCTCCCCGAAACACGTCCGTTCTGCCTTGAAAATACGCCGCATCCATCTTCACCGCGTACATGGTCAGGATCTGGCTCACCCACCAGGAACCGTCGGACTGGGAATCCGGCGTTATATAGTAATAATCCGCCTCCAGGTCCCCGGCGTACTCCACCGCCTCAATAAAATCCGCAAAGAAGGCCGTCTCCATCCGTTGGGCCCAATCCGTAAAATACTGATTAAGAAACAGGACCAGCAGCAGACCGTAAACTGCCGCAAAAACTGCCGCCAGGTGTTTCCACTCCTTTATAATGGTATACACGGCAATACTTGCGAAAGCTATATGGCAGTAAAAAATTATATTGATCCGATTGACATTCACATTGTTGATAAACAAACCTGTCAGCAGGGCGGCGCCCCAGTAAATCAGCAGCAGGACGCAGGAGATCCGCTGCGCTCCCTCTCCCTTGACGGCGCGTTGGATTGTAATCCCGGCTCCTCCCAGCACCAGGGGCATGGAACACTGATACAGGGTGCCGAAGTCATCTATGGCATTCCAGAGCAGATCGGGCTTTTGCAGAAAAACCTGCCGCCACAGCGTGCGGGCATTGGACCAAAGCTGCGCCAGAGGCTGCTCCGTGAAAAATACAATGTCGCCGGAGCGCATACTGTCAGGAAAATATGCCATGGTAGTAAAGGGCAGAGTCACCGTTTCCCAACCCATAAAGTTAATCAACATGGTTCCATAGATGGGCCAGGATATTCCGAAATACACCGCCGCGCACAATAGTACCTGTCTCCAGCTTATTTTCCGCGCCAATAGCAGCGCAATGCAGGCCGCCGATAAAAATACCGGCACCATATAAAAAGATACCCCATAGGCATACATGCACAGGGCAAAGAAAACCATGGATCCATACAGATACCGGCTCCTTTGCAAACCCTTGTTGAGGAAAAACAGTCCCAGCAGGAACATATGGGGAAACAGATTGCAGTCCAGCGCCCACCGGCTCTGCATAAAATGCCATGGAGCTATGGCCGCGCACAAAAGCGCCAAAGTTCCGGTCCTGCGGCCAAAAATATCCTGAATCAACCCGTACAGTGCCCAGGCTCCTGCTATGCTGGCCAGCAGCATGGGCAGCCGGGCCGTGACACTGTTGAGTCCCCACAGCCAGATAAACGGGACGGTCAGATAAGAAAGGAGTACGCTCATCTGCCCATATCCCCATGCCTGAAAGTGAGCCGGGAGCCAGCTGCCAAAGCGGTCCGTTCCATAGTTGGCCAGGGCCAGGGCATCCACCGCTCCCATGGCCCCATCCTGGTTAAAACCACCGGGGATGCTGCCAAAGCCGATGCTGCGTATGGCAATCAGTCCATACAAAATCAGCAGAACCGTCAGGCCGTTTTTCCGTTTTACCGCAGCCCGGTCCTCCCGGCGGCTGTCTCTCATATTACCGGCACAGCCCTCTCCCGAAATTGTCTTTTCCCCGTAAGGCATAAAATGCCTGCCAAATATCCGCCCCAGCGCCGGATATCTGCGGGCCAGGCAGTGCGCTCCCGCCGCAGCCATAATCCCTATGATCATCCACAGGCAGATACCGTTCAATACGTTCATGCCTATCCTCTCCGCAACATAATTCTGTTCCAGCCCCTGCCAATCCCTATGGTATCATTTGAGTCATTGGCAGAAACTGCCTGAACTGTAAAGATTACAAGATTCTCAAATAACTCATATATGGAGCATACCATAGAACCGGCAGGGTGTCAAGAATTTTTGCCGCAGGCCATGCGGCGAATGGCTTATAGATATAATGCGCTTGTTCATGATTTGTACAGCCAAGCCAGAAAAGCAAATAGCATTTATTAGATCTCCGCCTCTCTTTTTTGTGCAAGGATAGAGAGGAAAAATTTTAGGATATGCCTTATAATAATAAGGACTGCTTTATGTCCACAAAACAAAATATGTGCGAAAAGGAGGTATCTCATGGAATGGGTTCACAGATTAAACCAAAGCATGAATTATATTGAGGAACATTTGACAGGTGAAATCGACTATGAACAGCTTGGGCGGATTGCCTGTTGTTCCACCTATCACTACCAAAGGATGTTTACTTATATGGCGGGCATCCCTCTGGCAGAGTATATCCGAAGAAGAAAAATGTCTTTAGCGGCAGTAGACCTGCAGGGTGGGGATGAACGAATTATTGATATCGCAGAGAAGTACGGCTACCGTTCCCCGACTGCATTTAACAGGGCGTTTCAGTCTTTTCACGGGATAGCCCCCTCGTCCTTGAAGGACGGGGGCGTATCCGTAAAATCTTTCTCCCCGATTGTGTTCAGAATTGCTGTAAAAGGAGCGACAGAAATGAATTATAGAATCGAAACTAAAGAAGCATTCCGCATCATTGGTGTATCCGCACCGCTTGAAAAGGAGATCGAAAATAATTTTATGGTTGTGCCTAAGATGTGGCAGGAGGCGTCTGTAAATGGAACATTACAGAAATTGGCAGGAATGATGGATCCGCCGCCAATGGGACTTTTGGGAGTGAGTGCCTGCAATGATGAAGAACAGTGGAAATATTTTATTGCCGTTTCCAGTACAAAGGCGAGCGATGCGTTTGAAGAATATACCGTGCCTGCGTCTACTTGGGCAATCTTTTCCGGAACAGGTACAAATCAGTCCATACAGGAATTGGAGCAGAGAATCATTACGGAGTGGCTCCCGACTTCCGGGTATGAATATGCCAATGCTCCCGATATTGAGGTTTACTTAAATCCAGACCCACAGAACGCACAATATGAGGTTTGGATACCTGTAGCAAAGAAAAAAGGGTAACGGAGGGACTTATGGACGAGAAATTTCATATGTTTATGGAAACAGTTGATGAGCGTTTCTGCAGCTTTGTAAAACAAATCAACGAGTATCTGACAGGGAGCGGCTGTAAATGCGACATAAAAACCCAAAAAAGCGGCTATGTTGTGTCCTATGTGTCAAACAGCAGCAAAAGGACTTTGGCAACATTCGTATCCCGAAAAGCGGGGATGAAACTCCGTATCTATCCCGAGCATATACAGGAATACCAGAGTTTTCTTAACACGCTGCCCGACAAGGCAAAAAAGGAAATCAAGAAAGCGTCCGTCTGCAAACGCCTTATCAATCCCGATGACTGTAATCCAAAATGTATAATGGGATATACTTTTGTATTGGACGGTGAATTTTATCAGAAATGCCGTTACATGGCATTTCAAGTCACATTAAGCGAGGAAAACAATCCGTACATAAAGCAGTTTTTGGAAAAAGAATTGCTGGCCGCTGCTAATTATGAGTAAGCCCGAAGTTTCACCCTGTTCTGTGCCAATGCGTACCATTGAGTCTGCCTCCATCTCGTATAATGCCATGAATCGGCCAAATCCTATTGACTCTGACGTAACGTGATAGGTTAAAATGAAATTATACGGGAGGGATGAATTATGCGAACAGTCAAAGAAGTCAGCAAAATCACAGGTGTTAGCGTGCGCACACTACATCACTATGATGCAATCGGACTCTTGAAACCTTCGAAAGTAACCGAAGCAGGCTATCGAATGTATGACGATACAGCACTTAGCCGTTTGCAAAATATTTTATTGTTTCGCGAATTACAGTTCCCCTTAAAAGAAATTAAAGCAATTCTTGACAGTCCAGATTTTGACCCGTCAGAAGCTATTGCCCAGCAAATCAGGCTGTTGGAATTACAATATAAACACCTGGGGGAACTTCTTGCCTTTGCCCGTGAAATTCAAAGCAAAGGAGTAACAAATATGGATTTTGATGTTTTCGACAAGAACGAAATTGAGAAGTATAAGGCAGAAGTCATGGCAAAATGGGGCAATACCAAAGCGTATCAGGAGTACGCGCAAAAGGATATTGCCGGAGAGGAAGTTTGTTATGACAAGTCTGCTAACGAACTAATGGCAATATTTTCAGAATTGGGAGGATTAAAACATTTAACTCCTGATTCCCATGAAGTACAAAAGAAAATTTCCGAATTACAGAAATTTATAACCGGTCACTACTATGTATGCACCAATGAAATCCTTAAAGGATTAGGGCAAATGTATGTAGATGATGAACGCTTTCGGAAAAATATTGACAGAGCAGGCGGGGATGGTACTGCCGAATTTGTCAGTCGGGCTATTTCCGTGTATTGTTCCTATTAAGATATTGTTCCAAATGCAACTACTGCCCTCCCTTTCGGCATTGCATATCTGCAGAAAATAGCTTATAATTACACTGGCATATGGCAAATATTCCGTTTTTCTATATCAATTTAGGTTTTTGCCGGAGCATTCTTTCGTAAGACAGAGACATATGAAATAGGGAAGGAGCATGTCTGTAATGAAGCAGAAAATGATTGATTTTTTATTGGCCCATGCCAATCCATCAATCCAACTGCGGGTAAAAAAAGAAATACTGCAGTCTATCACGGCGCAGGAGGAAAAGATCCTGCAGGAGCGGATACTGGATGAAAAAATAATCCGTTTCATGGGCGAAAAGCAGCTGGAAAACGGCTGGATCGGTCTGGGCTTTCATGGAAGCAATAGAAATGCCGGTCAGTATGACAATCAGGAAACAGCCACCAAATATATGGGCGAAAAGGCTCTGAAAGGAACCACTCTCCTGAACAGGGCCATGAACGCCTATGTTACAACGGAACTAACGGACCCGATTTATAGATGCGGGGGGCAATATTGGAGTGAATTTGAGATTCCCGCATTTGGACCAAATCTGATCAGATGCGCATGTATTGCAAGGGCTCATTACGATGATAAAATAGACATCACACCGCAGATTAAACTCTCCCTGGAATCCTTCGAGAGAGTAACGCAGGTGGACTCTATCTGGGACGTCTCCCGCCCCCTGGCAAAAGGGCGATTATTTAACAAAAATGAAAGATGGCCCTGCAGATATCATTTAGAAATACTGGCATTTTCCGCAGAGAGATGGAAAAATGAAGAGAATGTTGCCATGCTTGCCGAGTCCTTTAAAAGGCTGATGCGGGCAGACCGGGAGGAAATCATAAATACCCCAGTCCGCTGCTGGGTAGGCAATCATGCTGTTGGCCCCTGTTGGCTGCTCAATGAAGGTTACTCTATTTCCGGGGACGGATTAAATAATCATACAAGCGACGGCGTGCGCAGGACAAATTTGGAAAAAGTTGAATGGCTGCTGCGCTGCGGATTATATCCTTATTTGCCGGAGCTCAGAGAAGAAGTTGCATTTGTGATGGACAATATCAATCAGGACGGAATCTGTTCCGTTGAAATGTATGAAGGCGAATTTCGGGGCTGGGGCCCGTACTTCGGCGCACAGTTAGAAGCAGACTGGCGCGCAAAAATCCGCAGGCATTGCGACATTACGTTCCGGGCATTGCTGATTGCCCATTATGCCGGGATTTAAACCTTTCGGTACTTTTTACTACGGAAATTCACCCAGTGCACACAAGGGGCTGTCGCATATATAACTATTGCGGCAGCCCCTCCATCTGTGTTTCACTTATAAATCGTATTAAATCCTGCTAGGCTTCCCTGGCCTTCCGATGCAGCCGTTCCCGCAGGCTCTTGCCCTTATAGAACAACTGATCCCGATAAATCCGGCCGGTAAATACCACCACCACTGCGGTAAAAGCAACCAGTATCACCACAAACAGCAGCCCCTCCAAAGCCGTGATATTTCCCACCAGAATATCCCCCGGCAGAATATAGGCGCTGGTAAGAGGTACAATCCGCAGGATCGTGTTGATCCACTCCTTCTCCTGAAGCGGCAGTAAATAGGAGCAGAAGAATCCTCCCATCATAACCAACTGGTAAATGCCCATAACCTGGCCCAGTTCCTCCGCCTTACTGGCAAAAGAGGCAATCAGGCCCGCCAGCATGCAGTAGAACAGGAAGGAAAGGCAGACCGTAAATACAGCCAGTACAATGGCTCCGGGAGTGAAGGCCGTACTGCCCGCCTGCCCCTGCAGCAGGGCAAAGATCTCCAGCAGAATATTGTTGTATTCAGGATAAATCACCCTTTCCCCAATGACATGCCCCAGGAAAAATCCGCCCACCAGACAGGAAATCCACAGCAGCATCTGACCGATGGCCGTCACGGTAATGGCCAGCACCTTACCGAAGATCAGCCCATAGGGTCTGGTCAGAGTCAGCATCATCTCCATCAGCTTGGAACTCTTTTCCACACTGACTGCATTCCCCACACTCATACCATATAACAAGGTCATAAAGTACATGAAGAAAATAATCATCATGGGGGCAAGCATGGACACCATCTCTTCTCCCAGGCTGCGCGCTTCCTCCCCGGCATCCAACTGACTGGTCTGTACGCCGCTCATGGCCAGCACCAGCTTTTCCATGGGAATCCCGGAGGAAAGCAGTTTGCTCTGTTCCATCACGTCCGCAAAGGCTTCACACAGATCTTCCGCGTCCCCCTGGCCGATCTCACTGCCATAAGGCAGCACCGCTCTCAGAAGATACCCTTCCGAAGTCCGGCTGATCTCCAGGATCAGGGCGTTGGGCTCCTGCTCCCCCAGAGTAACGGCCAGTTCTTCCACCGGCTTCCCGGACTCCTCAAAGGTTACATCCGGAAATGTCTTTCCGTGCCTTTCCTCAAAGCCCGCCAGGTGCAGAACCTCCAGCCCGCTTTCGTCCACCAGATAAACCTGCTGTATAGGCGAACGTTTTCCGTCCTCCCTTTTCTGGCTGAAAGCCATGATAGTGCTGACCGCAAGGCCCGCCACCAGCATTACCAGGGCCGTCCCCAATGTTGCGTTTCGGAACTTTTTGCCCGTGGCCTGCTTCAGGGAGAAGGAGAACACATCCCGCCAGCCGCTAAACATTCCCTTATTCATGAACCGCGTCCTCCTTTTTCGTGTTTTTCAATGCCGTCTCACGACGGTTTTTTGCAATCTGCAGTATATCTTTCAGCTTCAATACCTTGCCGTTATAAAAAATCATGGACTCATACACCCTGGCGGTAAAGGAGAACAGCGCCGCCGTGCAGACCGCCACCGCTGCCAGTCCGATCAGGCCCGTTACCACGCCCACCTTGCCCATCAGCAGATTGACCGGCATCACAAAGGGGGCGGAGAGGGGGAAGATACAGCAGATATTTATCACCACATCGCTCACATTTCCCATCATCTGTACGATGCACAGGATGATTCCCACATAGGAACCTGCCACCACCAGCATCTGGTATGTCTTCAGACCCTCCGCCATCTCATCCATCTTGCTCACGGAGGCTCCCGCCAATCCCGCCACAATGCTGAAGAACAGGACGCCCACAAGGATCATGGCCACCGCTATCAGCAGCGTGCCGCCATTGAAGCGGGACAACAGTTCCCATACCCCCATAGCCTGTTCCTGGTCTTCCACGGCATTTCCAAACAGCCGCCCGCTGATCCCAACAGCCAGCAGATAACTGATGCCGTAGGCGGCAAACTGCACCACCACCATGGCCAGCGCTGCCAGAATCTTACCCACGATCAGCGCCATGGGCCGCACATTGATCATCAGGTATTCCACCACCTTGGTGCTCTTCTCCGTCACAATGGAAAGGGCAATCTGACCGCCGCTCAAATTGATGATCATTACTACCACAACAATCCCCCCCAGCAGTACATAGTACTCTGTCATGGAGATTCCCTCCCCTTCTTCCCGGGGCGCAATCTCTCCCTCCTGGGTGGTATGCTCTACCCGGGTTTCCACCGGCTGGTTGATAAAGTCAAGTTGTTCCTGATCCACATCCACCACCCGTATCCGGGCATCCTGGAAAAAACTTTCAAAATCCTGGGAAAGCTGGTCGCAGTCCTTGTCTTTCAGATCTGCCGCGGCGGCTTTCACAAAGGTCAGATTGAAATAACCTGCCTCTTCATAAGTTATATGCACCACCATCTCATGATTATCCTGGTTGGCTTCCAACGCCTCCACATGGGCCTCAAAGCCTTCTGCGGCAGCCTGTATCACCTGCAGGCTCTCATAGCGTTCCCCCTCCAGGGCATGGCTGTAATCTATTCCCAGCCCGGTCTCATCGTAGACGGTGAGACTGCTCACCTCCGTGGCTTTCATCTGGTCCCGGTCTCCCTGCTTCAGCCAGGCACTCACCGGAACAATCACCAGAATCAGAATACACATCAGCGCCACGGAAAACTTAAAAGACTTCTGTTTTATCCCCTGTCTGAACGAGAAGGAAAACACTTCCTTCCAGCCAGCGTACTCATTTCTCTTCATGGCTGCCTCCGTTCCCGGCCTGCTGCCGGTCTGCGGCTGCGGACTCCTCTTCCTCCTGGGCCGCCCCCGCTTTCTCTATGAAAATCTCATGCAGGGAAGGCTCCCGCAGTTCAAACTTAACCACCTGACGCTGCTCCTTCAAAAGATCCTGCAAAAAGTCCAGGGCCTGAGCCTCGCCGGCCACCTTCAGCTGCTTCCCGTCAGGGGTGTCATTTAAGATGGGAAGTCCGTGTTTCCTGATAATATCCTCAAAGGGCCTGTCACATTTCACAAACATATTCACCCTGCCGTATCCGCGCTTGATCTGGTTCAGATTCCCCTGCAGAACGGCCTTCCCACGGTTCAGGATGGTGATATCCTCACAGAATTCCTCGATGGTTGCCATCTGGTGGGAGGACATGATCAGGTATTTCCCCTTGTCCATTTCCTCCCGGATGATGCCCTTGAACAAATCCGTATTCACCGGGTCCAGTCCGCTTAAAGGCTCATCCAGAATCAGCAGTTCCGGCTCTGACAGCAAAGCTGCCATAAGCTGGATTTTCTGCTGGTTTCCCTTGGAAAGCTGGTCTGCCATCTTGGGCTTCTCCGCCTTTTTCCCCTTGGTTTTGGCAGGGTACAGATATTCCTCCACCTCCAGGCGTCCCGCCCAGTAGGCAATCCTCTCTTTGGCCGTCTCTCTGGCCACACCCTTCAGCTTGGCAAAGTATAATAATTGGTCCATCAGTTCATACTTGGGATACAGGCCTCTTTCCTCCGCCAGGTAGCCCACATTCATATGCATGGCATCCATGGGCTTCCCCTGCCACAGCACCTGGCCTCCGTCGCAGGCCAGCATTCCCAGAATCATGCGGATGGATGTGGTCTTTCCCGCACCGTTGGTTCCCAGCAGCGCATATACGCCCGGTTTTTCCAGCGTGAAGGAAAGATTATCCACCACCGTTTTCTCTCCGTACTTTTTAGTCAGATTCTTTACCTCTAATGACATGTTTACCTCTTTCCGCACCCCCCTGTTTTCCGGGGATGCACTTTCATTGTATGCCGCCAGGTCCCTGGCGGATATCCAGACTCATTATAAAACCCATAACCCCTGCTGTAAACCATTAACGCCGCACTAAATACCGTCTTTTCGTGCAGTCCCTCCCCTGTATAACGGACTTTGTCAGGGATTTCCGGCGGTTTGGCGCATTCCCTGGGACGCCCCGCCGATTTTCCATATGACAAATACTGGGCAATTCTCCCTGGCTTATCTTCCTCCCGGACGCTCTGTCCTCAATGCAGATCCTGACGGAGCAGCCGCTTCATTCGGAAAAACTTCATGCCCACATGGAAGATAATCCACAGATAGAGAAACAGTATCCCGCAGGACAGATAGAAAATCATGTCCCGGGAAACATTCCCCAAGACCCCCTGCCAGATCTGGGGAAGGAGACAGCCAAAGAAAACGAAAAAAACGGGCATCATACGCCACTTCCATATCCGTCCCAACAGATCGGCCCTGGAGACATTGTCGCTGAAAATTTCTTCTTCCTCCTCCATCAGCGCCGCCGGTTTACGGAAATAATGGAAGCTCATGCAGCTGTCCACATACTCCCAGCCACAGTCCCGAAACATCTGCAGATACGCCGATCCGTACCCGTCCCGTCTGTTGCGGAAGTCCAACTGGTATACCACTTCCTCCGGCCGGCATCTTGCGAAATAGAAAAAGCAGGGAGGCGTCATACCGATCAGTTTCCATCCTGACCTGTGCATCTCCTCAAGCCATTCCTCTTCCTCTTTGAAATCCGCTATGGTAAATAATCGCATCTTCCTCATTATCTCCTCCATAACCTCACTGCCTTTCTAATAAAGTTTTGCCTGTCTCCTCGGAATTCAGGCCAACTCCACACTGCACGGCGCCGTATCCTCCAAAGCCCTGCCCTCCACAGTGCGGTACAGGCGCCGGATGCGCCGCATCTCCAGACTCAGCACCTGCCGGCCCAGATCCGTAATCTGATATATCTTCCGCTTTTCCTCCTCCCGGATAAAGCGGATTAAACCGTCCCTCTCCATCTTGGACAGGCTTCCGTACATGGTGCCGGGACTGATACGGATTTCTCCGTCCGTCAGTTGCAGCACACGCTGTACAATATTGTAGCCATGCATAGGCTCCTGCAGACAATACAGGATATAAAATCCCGTCTCTGTCATGGGGACATATACTTTCTTAATATGTTCTTCCATATCGATTCCTCATTCTTTTCTGAAGAATCTGACAGCCACCGAAAAGACCAGCACCGCAATAGCCGCCAGGTCCAGCATACCCAATACCCGGATTACCGGATCCGGCAGTTCCACCCCAATGATTTTCGCTCCCACCAGAAACATTGTGGTGATCCCCACCACCAGTCGGCTGATGGTCCAAAGCAGCCTTGTGTTTTTCCATTTCATAGCTTTCCCTCCAAAATTTTACTTTTACAATAGATACATCCTGGCCTGCGGTAAGCGGCTCCCCTTTCTCAATTATATATCTCAATTCGATGCATCGCACTTCGATATATGTAGCATATCGCAGTGCGATATATTTGTCAATACCTGTTTTGAGAAATATTCTTAAACCAAAACGGACTTCAGAGATTTCCCGAAGTCCGCATCTGTCTAATGTTTTAAAGCCATTTGCTGAAATCCATTGTTTCACAGCCTCAGCCGGGGATACAGGCGCAGCGCGTTTTCCGTGGTGATCCGCTCTGTCTCCTCCTCTGTGATCCCCTTAATCCGTGCAATCTGAGCCACCACATAAGACAGGTTACGGGAATCATTGCGCCGGCCCCGGTTGGGTACGGGGCTCAAATAGGGACTGTCTGTCTCCAGAAGAATCCTGTCCAGAGGAAGGTACTCCACCGTCTCTTTTAGTTTCCTTCCGTTTTTGAATGTCACCACGCCGCCGATGCCAAAATAAAAACCCATGTCCAGAAAACTGCGGGCCAATTCCCTGCTGTAGGAGTAGCAATGGATCACGCCGCCGCTGCGCTCCGCATGTTCGGCCCGCATCAAATCTATGGTATCCTGCGCCGCGTCCCGGGAGTGGATCACCACCGGCAGATCCACCTCCTGGGCCAGCCGCAGCTGACGGGCAAACCATTTTTTCTGTATTTCCCGCTGCTGTTCCTGTTCCACCCAATAATAATCCAGGCCGATCTCACCCACAGCCACGCACTTCTCCAGGCGGCTCCGGGCTGCCAGCCAATCCATATCTCCCTCCTCCAGGTCTGCGGTATCGCAGGGATGAATCCCCAGCGAGCCATATACAAAGGGATACTGTTCCATCAGTTCCAGAGTACGGCGGCATCCTCCCAGGTCGGACCCGCTGTTGATCACCCGCCGGACGCCATGGGCGGCCAGATCGGCCAGCACCTCCTCCCGGTCCCCGTCAAATGCCTTGTCGTCATAATGCGCATGCGTGTCGATGATCATCCTGTTTCTCCCTTTCCATTCAACCTCTCCTCTTCAGCCTTCCCACACTTTATTTTTCAGGCATATCAATTTTGTCTCTGATCTCCTGCATCTGATAGTCCAAAGCCTCGATGGACTCGGCGCAGGCTTTCAGACGGGCCACGATCTCCTCCGCATTCTCCATATCCTTCTTGTATTTCAGTTTGTGCTCCAGGCTGGCCCAGAAATCCATGGCGATGGTTCGGAACTGCAGCTCCACCTTCATATATTTTTTTCCCTTGGAAAGGAAAACGGGTATGTTCAAAATCAGGTGCAGACTCCGATATCCATTGTCCTTGGGATTCTTAATGTAATCTTTCTCCTTCAGCAGAATGATATCGTCCTGGCGGGCAAACAATTCCGCCAGGCGGTATATGTCATCCGGGAAGGAACAGATCACTCTGACGCCCGCCACATCACTCAGGTATTTTTCAACATTTTTGACCGTGATGGGATATCCCTTACGGCGCAGTTTGTCATAGATGCTTTCCGGCGTTTTCAGTCTGCTCTGGATGGACTCAAAAGGATTTCTGTTGTAGGTCTGGGCAAACTCATTGTTCAGCACCTTCAGCTTGGTCTCCACCTCCATGATGGCACAGCGGTATTGCATCATCAGTTTGTTGAATGGCTTGGCCTGCTTCAATTCCTCCGCCTGCATCTGAATAATCCGGTACTGCTTTTTCAGCGTCTCATTCTGTTCTTCCACCTTCTGTTCCAGCTGGTTTTTGCAGGCGAAGAGTTCCACCGCGTTTTTCACCCGGTTTCTGACAATGCACGGATCAAAGGGCTTACGGATAAAATCCGAAACCCCCATTCTGAAGCATTTATCCTCGATCTCCACGGATCTCTCCCCGCTGATCACCAGCACCGGAATCTTGCTCTGCAGACCGTCCTTTTTCATCTGGGCTATGACGGAAAAACCGTCCATCCTGGGCATATACAAGTCCAGGAGCAGCGCCGCCGCATCGTTTTCATGCCGGTGCAGCTTCTGCAGCGCCTCCTCGCCGTCCTGAGCCATGTCTATCTCATAGCTGTCCTTCAGTATATTACGTAAAAGTTCGCGGTTTATCTCCGCGTCATCCACCACCACGATTCTCTGCATGGTATCATCCAACTCTCCTTGAACGAATTCCTTTCGGAAGTCAAATAGTTCAAATATATGATAACAAATATACAGAAGCCTGTCAACCAAACTGCCGCTCCCACACTCCAGAGGCTGTACCCGGACCTTCTTTCCCCGGCTTCCTCTTACGGGGCATCCTCCTCTGATTCCTCCGCGTCATAGACCTCTTCATATTCCGCCAGACTGATGCGCGCCGCCATCTCCGGAATGGACTTAACTATCCCGGGCAGGCCCAGCCTGATGCGGTATTGATAATTTCCGCTGTCCAGAGACTCTATCTCCATGGACCAGCTGTGGGATAGCTCGCCATAGGATAAAAGACAGCAATAAGTCTCTTTATTTTTCTCCACAGACACCCATAAATTGGGATAAGCATACCGAATAAACTGCGTTCCACCGTTTAGCAGGGTCTGGTTCTTATCCCGGTTTATATCCAAATTCACAGACTGCCCGGTGAGAGTATCATATATTACTCCATCAGTACCCACCAGAATCCTGTCGGAATCATATGGCTGCTCCTCATACGATTCGTTCAGGCTTTTTATATCCTCCGTGCAATAGGATTCATTGAGTATCCACCACCAGTCCCAGACACGGTCATCCAGCCATTTTTTCAGCCGGGGACCGGAATTGTATTCCTCACTTTCCAGATAGTAAACCGTGCCGTCCACACCGTCCAGCAGCAGCTCCATATGACATCCATCGCCTTTGTCCAGCCGGATATCATTGGCCACCAGCAGAATCTGCCCGTCGGACTTACGCATCAGAACATATTGGGTACAGCTTTCTATAGTGGGAATCCATCCATACATCTTCGCGTCTCTCACATACATTTGCTCTATAAGGGCCTCCAGCAGCAGGCTGCTCTTCCCGTCGTCTATGTTCTCCTGCAGAGTTTCGCTTTCCGGATCAATCTCCTTGGCACTGCAGTTTACATCCCCCTGGGCATATGCTTCTATATAAGCCCGCATCCTCTCATAGATATCACGCTCATAACTGCGGTCAAAGGGGGCCACCATCAAAGGGGCCAGGGATTCCTCCTGAATACGGCCCTGGGAAGCGGCGTCTCTCAGGGCAAACCATGCCCGTGGAAAATAAAGCGCCACTGCCACCAGTGCCGCCGCCAGCCCTATTCCCAGAAACCTGCCCCAATTCCGCTTTATTTTTTCCATCTTTTTTCCTCTCACTTGGGAGAATCCAGCGGCAGCCGGATCCAAATCTCCGTGCCTTCCCCCAAAGTGCTCTTCATCTTCCAGCTTCCCCTGTGCAGCTGCAGAATCCTCTGACACAGAGACATGCCCAGGCCCGCTCCGCCCTCCTTGCGGGAACGGGACTTATCCACCATATAGAAGGGCTCCGTGATCCGATTAATCTCTTCCTGGGGAATCCCCCGCCCGTTGTCCCGGATGCGGATGCCATACCATTTTGCCTGCCCGGCGGCTTTGGCCGGCTGCGTCGGCTCCTCCGGGCCGGACCAGCCCCTGTCATCAAATCCCTCCGGGGCTTCCCCTCTCTTCCTGTTGCGGATACGGCGGCCCTCCAGGCTGATCTGGCCCTTTTCCCCCACTGCTTTGGTGGCATTGTCAAGCAGATTGTACAGCAGGGAAAGCAGCAGATCGGCGTCCCCCCACAGGGTGGCCTGTTCCATGCGGATGCTGCCCTGCACCTGACGCATTTCCCAGATGGGCTGCATGGTGTTCCACAGGTTTTCCCCCAGCACCATGGCCTTGATGGGTTTAACCGCAAAGTCCTGTTTTTCCATGCTCACCAACTCCAGCAGCTTGTGGGAAAGCTGCTCCAGGCGCTTACCCTGGGCAAAAATATAGTGACTGGCCATCCGGTGGTCCTCCGGGTCCAGTTCCATGGTATCCAGCATCTGTGCATAGCCGATGATAGAAGTAAGCGGAGTCTTTAACTCATGGGCAAACGCCGCCGTAAAGTCCTCCTGACGTTTGGCCTCCAGTTCTTTCTCCCGCATCTGCTCCACCAGGCGGTCCGCCATGATGTTAAAACTTTCCGCCAGTTCCCCCACTTCGTCGGCCCGGTGATACTCCGAACGCCGGGACAGGTCTCCCGCCGCGATTCGTTTGGCCACCCAGCCCAGTTTGCGGATGGGCTGGGTCAGGTAACGGGCCAGCACCCAGGCACAGACCGCCGCCACCGCCAACAGTACCAGCAGCATCACCCGGTACTGGCGGATGGTGTCCGCCCGGGTGTCATAAATTCCCTGGATGTTGCGGCTGATCAGCAGGTAGTATGTCTTTTCCCCCATCCTGCTGCTGCACATGCTTACCAGTTCGTAGCCATGGCTTCCCTCACAGATCTGCCAGATATAGTGATTATCCTCCGCCCCGCTGCGGAAAGTAATCATCTGGTTCACATCCACCATGGCGGACAACTGCCCCAGTTCATGCTGCCCGCTGTAACAGGCGCCCTCGCCGTCCAACACGATGCAGTTGCTTCTGGTTCGGTCCACATTGATGGCCATGCTTTCGATGGCTTTCTGCAGGGCATAGACTTCCCCGTATTCCTCGCCGGACTGATAGCCCACTTCCAGAAAATACTGGAACATGCGGATCTCCTGGCTGGCCTGCTGCCGCTCCTGCTCCAGCATCTGTCGGAAGCTGAAGTTCAGCATCCACATGCCGAAGGCGATGAACGCCGCCGTGACCAGTACCATGATCCATAAAAAAAGTTTCCCCGTAAATTTCATCTCTGCCCCATGCCTCAATCAAAAGAACAGACCGCTAAGTCTCGCCTTCCAGGCGATAGCCCACTTTATAGACCGCCGTGATCTCCTCGTTCCAGCCCAGTTTCTTCTTCAGGCGCTGCACATGCAGGTCAATGGTGCGGCTCTGCCCCTCATATTCCCCTCCCCACACCGATTCATAGATGGTCTCCCGGTATAGAGCGATATTGCGGTTGCGGGCCAGCAGCAGGAGCAGATCAAACTCCTTCAGCGTCAGCGCGATCTGCTTCCCCTCCCGCATCACCAGGCGGGAAGCGGTGTCTATGGTAATGTCAAATACTTTCAGAATTCCCTCGGACTTGTGATAACGGCGCAGCACCGTCTCCACCCGGGCCAGCAGTTCCGGAATGGCAAAGGGCTTGGCCAGGTAGTCGTCCGCCCCCATCTTAAGTCCCTTCACCTTGTTCTCCGTGGTGCCCAGCGCCGTGAGAAAAATCACGGGAAGCCCCATGGACTGGGCGTACTGCAACAGTTCGTAACCGTTGCAGCCCGGCAGCATGATGTCCAGCAGTGCCAGGTCAAAAGGCCGCTGCTGCATCAGATCCGCCGCCTCCATCCCATCGGAAGCCCAGGTACAATTGTATCCGGCACGGGTCAGGTTCATGCGGATCAGGTTAGCTATGGGTTCTTCGTCCTCTGCAATCAGTATCTTAATCATTCTTATACCCCTTATGCGCTTCAGCGCATACACCAATCAATATTTGAAAGTTTACTTTCAAAAGTTATCCTCGCTTATCCTTACAGGTTCCGCAACATTATGCCCTCTTTTTGTATACTGATTGTATCACAATTTTTCCCGCCTGAATATGGAAAATGCTTCAGGGCGTCAATCTGTGAACATCCCTGGGAAAGAGGGCAGCCTCCCGCACGTTCTCCCGGGCCAGCAGCCGGGCGGTAAAGCGCTCCAGCCCCAGGCCAAGCCCTCCGTGAGGCGGCATACCGTGACGATGCATCAACAGATAGCCGGTGAATGCTTCCGGGTCCATGCCCCGCCGCTCCAGCTTGTCAAGCTGCTCCTGATAGCCGTGGATGCGCTGGCCCCCGGTGGTGATCTCCACCCCTCGGAAGAGCAGGTCAAAACTCAAAGTCTCCGACGGATTCTCAGGATTATCCATGGCGTAGAAAGGACGTTTGGCCGAAGGGTAATGGGTCACAAACACAAAGGCACTGCCAAAATGTTCCCGCACATATTGGCACAGCAGCTTTTCTTCCTCGGGCTCAAAATCCTCCTTCTCCACCATGGGGCGGTGATAATGCTCCGCCACCAGAGACTTGGCCTCCCCGAAACGGATCCTGGGGATGCGGCCCATGGGCAGGCAGGCTTTTTGAGGCGGTACTTCGAACCGCCAGCTTCGGACAACGCTTTCCTGCGGCTGCCCGGTGGCAAATCCCGGCATAGGCATCTGCGCCATGCCCGCTTTTTTGGTGGACGACTCCTGCAGCAATTCCAGTTCCGGGGCACATGTCTCCTGGAGACGGGCAAGCGCCGCCTGGATCATCCCCTCCTCCATCTCCATGATTTCCTCAAAACCTTCGATATAGCCCATCTCAAAGTCCACCCCCGTGTACTCGTTCAAATGCCGGGAAGTATCGTGCTTCTCCGCCCGAAACACAGGCCCCACCTCATAAACCCGCTCAAAGACCCCCACCATCATCTGCTTGTAAAACTGGGGACTCTGCGCCAGATAAGCCTGTCTGCCGAAATAGTCCAGAGAAAAGATATTAGCCCCTCCCTCTGCTCCCGCTTCCACGATCTTGGGAGAATGTATCTCGGTAAAATGCTGTTCCTGCAGAAAGCTGCGGAATCCCTGACAAAGCCCCTCCTGGATTTTAAAGATGGCCCGCTGCTTCTCATTGCGCAGGGTCAGCATCCGATAATCCAGCAGATTTTCCAGGGAGGTGTCCACTTTCTTCTGATTGATAACGATGGGCATGGGCTGCGCCGGGACAGACAGCACTTGCAGTTCCAGCAGCCGCAGTTCCCAGCCCAGCCGGGAACGTTCCTCCGAAGCCACCAGCGCCCGGACCCGGACACAGCTCTCCTCCACCAGTTCTTCCATCCCAAAACGGGAGAATTCCGAACTGTACACGCACTGGATCACATGCCTGCCTGTGCGCAGCAGCACAAAGGCAAATCCGCTCATGCGCCGCAGCTTATAGACACTGCCCTGGAGCAGAATTTCCTTTCCCGCCTGCTGCCCGATCTCTTCCAAATCGAAGCCGGATACCCGGACAGGTGTCCGGGCTGTTTTCTCTGTGGCTTCGGTTATCAGGCTGTCTGCCATCGGGAGTTCTGTTACTTTGTTTTGCATGGTTTTGTTCATACTCTTTCTGCCATCCTCTCTTTTTTTAACAAATTCAAATATCACAAAAAAACCAGCCCCACATCCGTAATTTCTTACCAATGCGGTACTGGTCTTCCTGGTCCGTCTCCTGTCTGATATACTTTTTCAGACTCTGTCCATTCTGCTCCGCATAGGTACAACACATTCAGCGCATGTACCTATGTCTCCACAGCTACATGCGCTACCGATCGTCGTCCCTATATGCGAACAAACCGACTGCGTGATTGAACATCTCTGTTTTCTCCTTATACCCACAATGCCGCCATGTCGGCAGCCTCTGGATTTGTGTTATCATATCACATCTTAAATGGAAAAGCAACGATTTTGTACACCTATATATTAAAAAATTATAAAGCAGTTGTGCCTTTGTTTTCCTCCGTGTATAATATTGATTGTCTTAGGAGAACCAAGTTTTATTCTAATCTCTATATGGAGGAAAAATGCATGAGAAAAATATATAAAACCTGTATCCCCCTGCTGTCCCTGTCCCTTCTCTTATTAAGCGGATGCGCAGACAAGTCCATGCAGGGAATCGAAGACCGGGTTCCCGGACAGGAAACGGAGGATTCCCTGTCCCCCGAAAGCGGAGATGTATCTGCGCCGGTTACCTTTGAGGCCCGGGACCTGGAGGGGAATACCGTCTCCTCCCAACTCTTTTCAGAGACAAAACTGACCATGGTTAATGTGTGGGCCACTTACTGCAATCCCTGTCTGCGGGAAATGCCGGGGCTGGGAGAACTGGCCGGCGAATATGCGGCGGAGGAATTCCGAATTGTGGGAATCATCAGCGATGTAATGGAGGGAGAGGAGCAGAAAACCCTGGATTATGCGGCGGATCTGGTGGAACAGACAGGCGCCGCATACCCCCATCTGCTTTTAAACAAATCCCTGTATGACGCACTGCTTACGGATGTGACAGCCGTCCCCACCACCTTCTTCATAGACGAAAACGGCATGATTCTGGACACGGTAATCGGTTCCATGGATAAGTCGGCATGGGAGGAGATCATCAATGGACTTCTGGAAAAATAAAAAGCCGCCTGCCTGGATTTGGGGTATGCTGGCGGGAATCCTGTTCCTGGGGATGGGCATTGTCCAGGGGCAGTTTGCCGTCATATGGAGAAAAGCCGTGATGATCTGCATGGAATGTATCGGGCTTGGATAAGATGGAGGCAGGCAGAGTTAAGTTTGAAAGTGAACTTTCAACTATTGATTTGAGTGCGCGCAGCAGCGCGCAGTTGGGTGTAAAAATGAATAAAATACGGCTGACCGTACAACTGATCTATACCATTCTCACCAACGGATATGTCTTTGGCTATCTGAACGGAAAAATCTACCGGGGAAAATTAAAATATGCCTGCGTGCCGGGGTTGAATTGTTATTCCTGTCCCGGCGCGGTGGCCTCCTGCCCTTTAGGGGCGCTGCAGGCCCTGCTGAACCAGAAGGGTTTCCAGGTGCCTTTCGCCATGCTGGGATTTTTCTTCCTGGCAGGCAGTCTGCTGGGGCGCTTTATCTGCGGGTGGCTATGCCCCTTTGGGCTGGTCCAGGACCTTCTGCACAAAATCCCGGTTTTCCGCAAGAAAAAGAGACTGCCCCTGCACCATATTTTAAAGTACGGAAAGTATCTTACCCTGTTTCTCTTCGTATGTATAGGTTCCCTGTTTTTGTTTGGCGGATTTGCGAAGGTACCTGCCTTCTGCAAATATATCTGCCCCTCCGGCACATTCTTCGGCGCACTCCCCCTTCTTGCCACCAACGAAATGCTCCGAAGCCAGGCGGGAGGCCTGTTTTTCTGGAAGTTGGGGATATTGTTGCTGCTCCTGCTTCTCTCCGTGAAAATTTACCGCCCTTTCTGCCAGTATCTGTGTCCTCTGGGCGCCATCTATGGGTGGTTTAACCGATTCAGCCTGGTACAGGTCCATTGGGAAAAGGAACGCTGCGTCTCCTGCGGCGCCTGTGAAAAAGCCTGTCCCGTATCCCTTTCCGTTCAGGAAATATCCCGTTCCCCGGAGTGCATACGCTGTGGGAAATGTATAGAAGCATGCCCCACTGACTGCCTGCATTTTTCCAGTAAGAAACAAAAAAGCACAACGCCGGGGAATAATTGATCTCTCCCGGCATTGTGCCCTGTGGCCCGATCTGTGAAAGCCTCTCTTACAAGCCCATTACCGCGTCAATGGGCAATGCCATTACAAGGCCCTTTGCCTCGCTGCGCATACCGCATTTTTCGCTGATGCCCCCCATGATCTCCGTCTTTTTCTCCGCCTCGGACAGGATCAGAACAATCTCTTTCTCCTCCTGCATGCTCAGTCCCCAGGAGGCCGCCACTTCTTCGTTCCCGATCCAGCGGCTGTGGATCACCGTTCCCCCGCTGGCCCCGGCGGCTCTGGCAGCATCCATCACATCCCCGCTAAAGCCAATATTGACCGCAGCCACAATCAACGCGTATTTCGTGTCAGACATAATGTTTCCACCCTTTCTTATATTGTGGACCGCAACTTCCTGGTCGCTCTCCACCAGCATTCGCATAAGCAGCTTGTTCAGTCCTGTAAGGGATACGGTAAAGGCGATGCCGCTGTCCACCGATCCCAGACGCAGTTCCACCCGCAGCCGGGACAGCAGAGCGTCTCCCAGTTGTCTGGGCACAGCGCTCATGAGAATGCTCTTGTCAATGCTGCCCAGACCTAACATATCCATAATCTCGCTGGACGCCGTTCCCTCAGCATTCAGCCTGTACTGAACGGACAGCGTGCTTTTGCGGAATATCTTCGTGGCCTTGTCTGCCAGCCTGGGGTTGACAATCAGCACCAACATCTGAAATGGCATATTTTTATCATGATTCTCCATGGTACACCTCCAGATCTATAATCTCATCGCAGTCATCCAGATATGCAGCATTTTGCAGCGCCTTCTTCTGCATGGAGCTGGTCTTGACCTGGTATACAATCCCCATGATCTGGATGGCAATGAGGGGCGTGAGAGCCACCAGAGCCACCACTCCGAAGGCATCCGTCATCAGATTGCCGCCCAGAGCCTGACAGGTGCCGATACTCAGGGGCAGCAGAAAGGTGGAAGTCATGGGACCGCTGGCCACACCGCCGGAGTCAAAGGCAATACCCACGAATATCTTGGGAACAAACCGGGACAACACCAGAGCGATCAGATAACCGGGCAGTATGATCCACTGGATGGGAAGCCCGGTCAGGACCCGCATCATGGCAAGGCCCACACTGATGGCCACGCCCAGAGACATACAGCGGTTCATGGCCTTCACAGAAACCGCGCCGTCTGTGACGTTTTCCACCTGGTGGTTCAACACCTGAATGGCAGGCTCCGCCTTCACTATGTAATAACCGATCAGCATGCCGATGGGAATCAGGATCCAGTTGAACATCAGGGAAGCCAGTTCCTGCCCCAAAAAGGAGCCCACCGGGGCAAAGCCCACATTGACACCGCACAAAAATAGCACCAGGCCCGCATAAGTGTAGACCAGGCCCACGACAATCCGCTTTAACTGTCTTCTGTGATAGCGGCGGGTGAACATCTGGAAAATCAGAAATACCAATACAATGGGAAACAGGGATACCAATACCTCCCGGGCATATGCCGGAATGCTGGTCCCAAACACCTTCACCACGTCCCGGGTGGTAGCCACTTCAGCCACATCCCCCAGGGAGTATGCCGCCTCCGTGGGCCGGTAAAAACATCCCAGAATCAGCACTGCCAGGATGGGGCCGATACTGGACAACGCCACCAGGCCAAAACTGTCACTGGCGGAATTCTTGTCTGTACGGCGGGAAGCAAGGCCGATGCCCATGGCCATGATAAAGGGCACGGTCATGGGCCCGGTGGTGACGCCGCCGGAGTCAAAGGCCACCGCCAGAAACTCCTTGGGCACCAGAAAAGATGCGCAGATCAGCAGCAGATACAGAACGATCAGCAGCTTGGAAAGGTCAATCTGGAATTTGATACGCAGGATGGCCAGGGCCAGAAATATACCCACTCCCACTGCCACTGTCAGGATCAGCACCCGATTGGGAACAGAGGGGACCTGCTGAGCCAGCACCTGCAGATCAGGTTCGGAAATGGTAATGATAGCCCCCATGACAAAACCCATGAGCAGGATCATCAGCACCTTGCGGGTCCTGGAGATCTGGACGCCGATGCCTTCCCCGATGGGTGTCATGGCCATCTCGGCCCCCAGTTGGAATAAGCCCATTCCCAGGATCAGCATGACCGCCCCCGTGACAAACATCACCAAACTCCCCAGTTCCATAGGTACCAGGAAAATACTGATAAGCAGCACGATTCCGGTAATCGGAAGAACTGCCGAAAGAGACTCCATGGTTTTCTCTCTTAATTTTGGGTTCAAATTCCTCTCCTTCCCGCATACTGCGGGGATGTCCGCAATACGCGTCTTATGATTTACTTACTGCGCCTTGGCGCATTGGGATTTACTGTCATGAGTATCAGAATATTTCAGCCGGACGGCTCTTTGCCGCGTTACTTGTGTACAGTATATCATAGAAAGAGATTCTCTGGAAACCAGTTTTCATAAATTAGTCAGAATTTCCTATTGCCGTTTTTCTTCATGGTAACTCCCGGAACTTGCTTCGTAACACATAATGTCTCTCCCCAAGCCCCAGGCGAAGTTTTCCCGAGCCGTTTAAACCGCATATCAAAATCCCTGTTCCCATAAGCTGCTCCCTTAAGTCCCGATTTGTTGAGGGGCTTCGTCCTGGGCCAGTCTAAGGATGCTCCTAAGGTTTTCTGTCTGGTAATATTCCCTCTTTTCCAGCTGGCCGTGCGCCTTTTCCATTGTACAGCTATATTTCTTCTCCTGACGCATCGTCTCCCGTATCTTCTGTGGTGCTCCAGACGTTGTCCCAATCCTAGCGCCCCAAACGCCGCCGAAAGTCCATATACTCAAAGCGCTTCAGACTCTGCAGCTCTCCTCCATCGCGGAGAACAAAGATACCCGGCAGCGCCATCCCGTTAAAGGTATTGTTCTTACACATTGTATAGATCGCCATGTCGCCGAATAGGAGCAGGTCTCCCTCCCGCAATGGCCCGGCAAAACCATAGTCTCCAATTACATCCCCTGCCAGGCAAGTGGGCCCGCCCAGCCGAACGGCGCAGGGCAGCTCCCCCGGTTCTTTCGCACCATACAGCGGCGGACGGTAGGGCATCTCCAGCACGTCCGGCATATGGCAGGCCGCGCTGGTATCCAAAACGACAATCTGTGTCCCGCCGTTTTGCAGTACGTCCAGCACGCGGGCAGCCAGATAGCCCGCATTCAGTGCGCAAGCCTCCCCAGGCTCCAGATAGACCTGTACCCCCCACTGCTCCTGTGCCTGGCGGATGCACCGTTCCAGCCGGGGAATATCGTATCCGGGCCTGGTGATGTGGTGTCCGCCGCCGAAATTAAGCCATTTCATTCGGGGCAGGATGCTGCCAAAACGTTCTGCCACGGCGTTCAGCGTAATTTCCAGCGCATCGGAATCCTGCTCACACAGCGTATGAAAATGCAGCCCCTCCAGCAGTCCGATCAGTTCCGAGGACATACCCGCATCCCACTGGGCGCGGGTAACGCCCAGACGGCTTCCTGGAGCGCAGGGGTCGTAGATGGCATGACCCTCCTGGGTGGAGCACTCCGGATTGATGCGCAGTCCGACACTCTTCCCCGCCTTCCTGGCGAGAGGGCCGAACCGCTCCAACTGGCGGGGGGAGTTGAAAACGATGTGATCTACGTACCGCAGCAACTCGTCAAACTCCTCCCCCCGATAGGCTGCACAAAAGACGTGGACCTCCTTCCCCGGCATCTCCTCCGCGCCGAGCCGGGCTTCATACAGCCCGCTGGCCTCCGTCCCATCCAGATACGGTGATAAAACGGGATAGAGGTCATAATTGGAAAACGCCTTCTGGGCCAGCAGTATCCGGCATCCCGTCCGCTGCGCCACCCCGGACAGAATCTCTCCATTCTGGCGCAGCATGGCTTCGTCCAGGATATAGCACGGCGTGGGCAGTTTCCCAAACAGTTCCTCCGGGGACAGGCCGCCCAGCCCCGCAAAGGCCGGGCGGCTCTCTTTTAAGCCGCTCATCAGTCCACCAGCGCCGGCGTCCGGTTCTCGCTCCTCGGCAGGCCGTACTGGTCCAGCGCCGCCAGGAAGGGGTCGGGATCGAACTCTTCCACTGTGTAGACGCCGGGCTTGTTCCATTTGCCGGTCAGCAGCATCAGCGCACCGCACATGGCAGGCACACCGGTGGTATAGCTGATGGCCTGACTGCCCACCTCATGATAACATTTCTGATGGTCGCAGACATTGTAAATATAATAGTTCTTGTCCTTTCCGTCCTTCTTTCCGGTAAAGATGCAGCCGATGTTGGTCTTGCCCTTGGTCCGGGGACCCAGGCTGGCCGGGTCGGGCAGCAGTGCCTTCAGGAACTTGATGGGGACGATCTGCTGTCCCTCAAAATCCACGGGACTGGTGGACAGCATTCCCACATTCTCCAGACAGCGCATATGGTCCAAGTAGCTCTGACCAAAGGTCATAAAAAACCGAATCCGCCGAACCTCCGGGATATTCAGTGCCAGACTCTCAATTTCCTCATGGTGGAGCAAATACATGTCCTTGTGTCCCACTTGGTCGAAGTCATACGCCCGCTTGATGCTCATAGGAGGAATTTCTATCCAGCGTCCGTCCTCCCAGTAACTGCCGGGGGCGGAAACTTCCCGCAGATTGACCTCCGGATTGAAGTTGGTGGCGAAAGCGTAGCCATGGTCGCCGCCGTTGCAGTCCAGAATATCAATGGTGTCAATGGTATCAAATTCATGCTTTTGGGCGTGGGCGCAGTACGCTTGGGTCACACCCGGGTCGAAGCCACAGCCCAGCAGGGCAGTCAGCCCCGCCTCCTCAAACTTCTTCCGGTAAGCCCACTGCCAGCTGTAATCGAAATAGGCAGAGAACCCTGCCTCCTTGCAGCGCTTTTCATAGATGGCTCGCCACACCGGGTCATCGGTGTCCTCCGGTTCGTAATTGGCGGTGTCCATATAGTTCACCCCACAGGCCAGGCAGGCGTCCATAATGGTCAGATCCTGGTAGGGGAGGGCGATGTTCATGACCAGATCCGGCTTGCAATCGTTGATGAGGTCGATGACCTGACGCACGTCGTCCGCGTCTACCTGGGCGGTGGTTAGCTTGGTTGCAGTGTTAGGAGCCAGCTCGGCGGCCAGCTTGTCGCACTTGGACTTTGTCCGGCTGGCGATGCACAGTTCGGTGAACACCTCGCTGACCTGACAGCATTTGTGGATGACGACGGACGCTACGCCGCCGCAGCCGATCACAAGGACTTTGCTCATAGTGGTAATCTCCTTTTATCTCAATATCCGTTATTATGCAGCGCTAATATCAGTTCCCGCAGCACTTTGCAGGCGGTGGCGGTGGAAACGCCGCTGGGGTCCAGCATGGGGGCCAGTTCGTTGATGTCGGCGCCCACCACATGGGTGGTACAGATCGTCCGGATGGCCTCCAGCAGTTGGAGAAAGCTGACGCCCCCCGCCTCCGGCGTACCTGTTCCGGGAAACGCGGAGGGATCCAGGCAGTCCAGGTCAATGGTGAAGTAAACGGGGACCCTCTGTTCCCGCAGGGCCGAGACCGTTTTCTCCAGGCCCTCAAACCCGAAGGGGTGCATGTCCGTATGCGCCTCAGCAAACCGGAACTCCTCCCGGTCGCCGCTGCGAATGCAGAACTGATGGATGCGTCCATCGCCTGCCAGCTCATGGCATCGACGCAGGACGCAGGCGTGGGAGAGCTTCGCACCCAGGTAATCGTCCCGCAGGTCGGCGTGGGCATCAAAGTGAATGATGTGAAGCTCTGGATACCGCTTCACCGCAGCGCGCACCGCTCCCAGTGTGACCAGATGCTCGCCGCCCAGCAGCAGGGGGAATTTTCCATCTTGCAGGATCTCAGCGGCACGGGCCTCGATAGCCTCCAGCGCCGTCTGAGCGCTGCCGAAGCAAAGCTCCAGATCGCCGCTGTCAAATACGGCGCGTTCTGTCAGGTCCGCGTCCTGATAGGGGCTATAGGTTTCCAGCCCAAAGCTCTCGTGGCGCATGGCGGAGGGTCCGAACCGCGCGCCGGGCCGGAAGCTGGTGGTGGAGTCGAAGGGCGCGCCGTACAGAACCATACGGGATCGCTCATAATCACAGTCACAGCCAATAAAATTCTCAATATTCGGTTTCAGCATGGCTCATTCCTCCACTTCCCGAAGCATCTCCTCCAGAAACGCGGGCAGGCAGAAGGCACCCATATGAAGTCTGGGGGTATAGTAGCGCGTATGAAGATTCAGATTCCGCCACGCTTCCGTGTCCAGATCATCGGTGGGATGGTACTTCTTGCTGGCAAAGCCGAACAGCCAGTAACCCGCCGCGTAGGTGGGGATATGGGCCTGATATACCCGACTGATGGGAAAGGTGCTGACGATCCGCTTATGGCTGCGTTGCATGGCCCCGGCGTCCTCAGCGTAAAAAGGGCTCCCCTGCTGGTTGACCATGATACCGTCCTCCCGCAGGGCGTTGTGGCAGCTACCGTAGAACTCCCGGGTAAACAGTCCCTCCGAGGGTCCGAAGGGGTCGGTAGAGTCCACAATGATGAGGTCGTATGCACTTTCCTGCCGGCGGATGAACTTCAGCGCGTTCTCAAAGTGGATATGGACCCGCCGGTCGTCCATCCGGCAGGCGTTGCTGGGCAGATAGGTCCGGCAAGCCTCCACCACAAGGGGATCCATCTCCACCAGGTCGATATGCTCCACCCGGTCATACCGGGTCAGCTCCCGCACCACGCCGCCGTCCCCCGCGCCGATGACCAGGATATCCCGGATGCCGGAGTGTACCGCCATGGGCACATGGGTCATCATCTCATCATAAATAAATTCATCCCGCTCCGTCAGCATTACGTTACCGTTCAAAGTCAGCACCCGGCCAAACTCCGGTGTCTCGAAGATGTCAATGCGTTGGTAGTCGCTCTGCTTGGAGTACAGGTGCCGGTTGACCCGGATACTGTGCTTCACATCCGGGGTATGAAATTCGCTGAACCACATTTCCATAATCCGTCTCCCTTCATGCCAGCACGTTCAGCCGTTCCAGATCCGGGTCCTCCGGGCCGGTCATGCTGCATCCTTTTTCCTTGGCGTACCGGATATGCTCCAGAATTTCCGCCGTGATACGCTCCCCTGGGGCCAGCAGGGGAATACCGGGGGGATAGCACATAACAAACTCGCTGCATACCCGCCCCCGAGTTTCCTCCAGGGGGAGGCTGTGCTTCTCTGCGTAGAACGCCTCCTGGGGGCTGGCTACCACTTCCGGTTCCACATATTCCTGATTCAGAAGGCCTGTTGGATCCCGCTGGTAGCGCCGCCGGATCTCCGCCAGAGCGCTGACCAGTCGCTCTACCTCCTGGGCGCGGTCCCCCATGGAGAGGTAAGCCAAGATATTGCCGATGTCGCCGAACTCAATCTGGATGTCGTATTCATCCCGCAGAATGTCGTACACCTCGATGCCAGCCAGACCGATGTCCAAGGTATGGACGCTGAGCTTGGTGGTATCGAAATCAAAGACTGAGTCCCCATTCATCAGTTCCCGGCCAAAGGCGTAGTATCCGCCCACGGCGTTGATCTCCTGGCGGGCGTACTCCGCCATATCGGCCACCTGATGGAACACCGTCCGGCCTCGCAGGGCCAGATTCCGACGGCTGATGTCCAGGCTGGACATCAGCAGATAGCTGCCGGAGGTGGTCTGGGTCAGATTGATGATCTGCCGCACATATCCCGCGTGGACGTTGGGCCCCACCAGCAGCAGACTGGACTGGGTCAGACTGCCGCCGCTCTTGTGCATGGATACGGAGGCCATGTCCGCCCCCGCCGCCATAGCCGATACCGGCAGGCCGCCGCCAAAATAGAAGTGGGTGCCGTGGGCCTCGTCCGCGAGGCACCGCATCCCGGCGGCGTGGGCCATTTTGACAATGGCCCGCAAATCGCTGCAAACGCCATAGTAGGTGGGGTTGTTTACCAGCACCGCCACCGCGTTAGGGTGTTCGGCGATGGCCTTTGCCACCTGCTCCCGGCGCATCCCCAGGGAAATGCCCAGACGCTGGTCTACATCCGGATTGACGTACACCGGCACCGCGCCGCACAGGACCAGGGCATTGATCACGCTCTTATGGACGTTGCGGGGCAGAATGATCTCATCCCCCCGCTTGCAGGAAGCCAGGATCATGCTCTGCACGGAACTTGTGGTGCCACCGACCATCAAAAACGCGTGGGCTGCGCCAAAGGCCTCAGCCGCCAGCTTTTCCGCCTCCAGGATGACCGATACCGGATGGCAGAGGTTGTCCAAAGGCTTCATGCTGTTCACGTCTACACCGATGCACTGCTGCCCAAGAAATGCGGTCAGTTCCGGATTGCCCCGGCCCCGCTTGTGGCCCGGCACGTCAAAGGGAACGACCCGCATTTGCCGGAAGGACTCCAGCGCCTCGTAGATGGGCGCGCGGTTCTGGTCGGATCGGTTCGGATGGGTACAAGAAATTTTCAATTTCTTTGTGGTTCCTCCCTTCTGATGGTTGGCAAAACAAAACCGCAAGCTGTGCTGTCTGCACGACTTGCGGTTTTTATCCATTATACTTCGCGGCTCCCATTTTCTGCATGATCTCCGTTGTCAAAAAGACAATTCGGAAAATGAAAAAATGGAGAGAGGAAGCTGCTTAGATAATACGGAGAGATCAGAGTCTATATAGCAATACTACTTTTACCACTCTTATTGACCGTTTCACAAGTCTGTGCGCAAGGCACATTTCGGTTATGAAGTAACCAACTTATAAAATTTGAGCTTTTAACTCAATCAATAAGGCAACGCAAGGCTGCCAATCGGCAGTGGACCCGGCTGTCCGTATGGCCTCGACTCCCAGGGGAGTGGTCCAAGTAATTGCTTTGAAAAGACTCTGAAAAGGACCTTTTCAACTGGTGATATGCTATCACAGGATGAGCGTTTTGTCAAGGTTCAAATTACAGGCTTAATATACTTAATATAGACTCTATAGTCTGTAACCTCCGCAAACAGGTTACACAGTGTAATCGTACTGTACCCCATTGAAAAAGATTGTTCATCAGAAAATTTGTTTTCTTGCGTTCCATTGTGTACTCAAACTTTTTATCCGTTGTCCGGCCGAATATCCCTGTCCGCTCCAATAGCACATTCTGTCTGACTGTCTCCATAAACCTTCTCCCCTGCCGTTACATCATGAAAGCGTCTCGTATACTCTGTTCCCTCCTTAAATTTGTGCAAAGAAAAAGGACAGATTGTATCAACCTGTCCCTTTTGCCATCGTGAAAACTCC
The DNA here is from genome assembly GCA_011959105.1 of Lachnospiraceae bacterium. GTDB lineage: Bacteria > Bacillota > Clostridia > Lachnospirales > Lachnospiraceae > Acetatifactor. Next base: position 45,595 of record BLLU01000081.1, read on the forward strand.
TGTGTCAGCACTCTGCTTATAATACACAAAATGATATTCTTTGAAGGCCACCTTCATAATAATGATATATATTTGAACTCCCCTATTTTTTTACCCAGATATGAGGCTTCATCTTACCATTTTTATCTTTCTGACAGTTTCCGCCTGTCGGTTTTGCAGTCGGGGCGTTTGTTGTCATGGTCTTACCGCAGTTTTTACAAATCCAGTTCATATAAAATCTCCCTTCTAAATCAAAACCTTATTCTCGAAATCTTATCCGCAATGCCTGAAAACATATCTGCATCTTATAGTTTTTCAAGCAGTACTGCTTTCTTTTGGTTAAATTCTTCCTCCGAAATTATGCCGCTGTCTTTTAGCTTACTAAGTTTTTCCAACTGTTCAAGCACATCCGGCTCTTTCTGCTGAATGATTGTCTGTGTAGCCTGATTGCCCTTTTTCAGCTCTTTGCGGTATTCATGGTAGATGGCAATGACTCTTTCCGCTTCAATGGTATAAAGGGTACTGATTTTTTCCTTTGTACCCGCCACCATAATGATCAGATCACATATCTTCAGGGCGGCAGTCAACGCCGAATCAATCACTGCAACAAGCAAATCATCCGACTTGGAATTTTGCTCTGTTGCCATAGAAGTAATATCCTCATAATAGAACTGCTTGACATTGGAAGTAGCTCCCAGCATTTCTCTGTTGACAATGATGATCTGCTTTGTGGTACATGCGATATAATCCATAGCCGCCAGTGAATCAAGACCGCCCGCATAATACATTACAAGCTCATCCTCGTAAGTCATGTACTTCTTAATATGCTGATAGATTTTGTCTCCAATCTTTTCATGTATCAGCCTGTCGATTTCTTCGGGGGCAATTTCAAAATCCTGCTCCACGATATTTTTGAAATACTCATTTAAGGTGATGAAATCTTGCTTGTAAGAATCCCTTATCTTGATTGTGGCAAAATCTACCTCATTGACCTTTAAGATACACTCACTATTTCCATTCTCAATTCTGATGCGGTCAATATCCTTGCAGTCAATCGTTCCCTGTGCATAGAACTTCTTATCTTCTGTAAGACACACTTTGAAATAGAAATGGTCTCTTGTGAGAAGGAACTGCTGCCCCTCCGCTTCATTCATGTAAAGAATGATTGTTTCCTCACCACCATATATTGGAATCTTTTTCTGGATTGCCTTCACCTTTTTCTCGTCGATATACGGGTGCATGATGATGCAGGAAACACTTGCCTTACTACCCGGCAAGACCATCTTTTCATAAAAATCTTTTGTGAACGCCAAAAGCTCTTTTTCAGGAACCTGAGACATAAAACTTTCCGGCGTTGTACTTCCTTTCTCCTTCACCACACTACAGAGGGACTTCCCATATTCCGCAGCTTTGCCTTCCATCTCTGCAATGTAGGCTTCTTTCTGCGCCTTCTTTTCGGCGTTCTCCTGCTTCACCTGCTCATACTTTTCCTTGGCAACCTGTGCCGCACTCTCCATTGTCGATTTGGCTTTTCCCGCCATATCTTTCATTTTGTCCATAAATGCCATCCTGTTTTTCCTCCTTCGGATTCCGCGTCTTTTTTCTGGCATTAAGATAATATGTATTTATCTCTTGAAATAGTAAATATAGTTTGTTGTTTCACAAATAACTATATCAGTTTGAATAAAAATTGTCAATAATCTAAACTATATTTATGGATATGAAAACTAATTTTAATATAGGTGACAGGATTCATGAGCTGCGGGTAAACAGCGGGTTAAGTCAGGAAAAACTTGCACTGCGGGCAAACATCACCACGACCTATCTTGGCTTACTGGAACGGAACCAGAAAAATCCCACCGTAAAAGTGATCGAGCAGTTATGCTGTCAATTCAATATCAGTCTTGGGGATTTTTTTTCTCCGTCTCAGGCTCCTAAAAAGCCAGGGGACGCTGTTTCTATGCAGATCCTTGCACAGATAAGCGACAGGACTGAAGATGAAAAGCTGCTGATCCTGCAGACGATAAAAGATATGATGCGGTTATGCGACCTGTCAAAGAAAAATGCACAAAACAGCATACAGGCAGATGCAGATATGAAAAAGGATAACATGCCTTAAAAGCACATTATCCTTTTTGTCTTGTTCCGCCTTTATTCCATTTTTATTTCAGCTGTGGCGGCTCTGCGACCAATCCTGCGCCAGACTATTCTCCCCTGACTTTTCAGACTCAAAACCCGATCCGGCCCACTGCGTACTTACTTGTAGCACTATTCCCCCCTCATCTCATGGCATTTCCTGTCAAGTTTTGATGTGCTTCCCCGAATGAATATGTTATAATAACTTTGCTGTGTCGCCCCAGTAGAAAGGGGGTGTCTAAATGCTTGGTTATCTTTTATCCTTTTTAGTCTCCATATTGGCAAGTGTAGTTGCCTACTACATATGCAAATGGTTGGATGGAGACAATAAGTAACACAGCCCAGCCTTGAAAAAAGAAAGCCCCGGGATGCCCCCCGGGGTTTTCTCTGTCTAAATGCCTTACCTTTTATCCTTGCCTACATGTAATATAACATCCTTTTTTCTGTTTGTAAAGAAAAATTTGTGCTACAAGTTCATGCTGCAGCGTACTTCTACAGGTGGTTTGTAGCACAACTAAATATCGGTGCCGGTTGATCCAGTCCCAGAAATTGATGATTCGAGTTCCCGGGCTTCGTCCTGGGCTGT
>BLLU01000082.1 GCA_011959105.1 Lachnospiraceae bacterium
TCAGTGCGCTTTCCGGGAACATGCTGTTTCGTTCCGCATTTTCCCTGCAAGCACAATCTCAACTTGATACATGATCGACCCGGAAAACTTTACAATGGTTGAGAGGTGCGGATCGCTTTTGATTGATCCACACCTCCATGCATTCCGCTTCCAAATTCCAGCCATAGGCTTGCCTCCATGGCCTTCGCACTGTGACTTGGGGCTATAGGATGCGCCGCACCGCCAGAATAGTTCTGTAGTTAGCATTGCTTACCTTGATCCCGGTTCTCTGGGTGCTGGCATGGACGATCTTACCGCCGCCGATATACAGGGCCACATGCCCCTCATAACAAATCAGGTCCCCGGGCTGGGCCTCACTGTAATCCACCCCCCGCCCTGCGCTTCTCTGGGAATAGGATGTGCGGGAGATATCGTATCCATAATCCTGATACACTCGGTATGTAAAGCCTGAACAGTCCGCGCCGTTTGTCAGGCTGGTCCCCCCTGCTACATATGGATTGCCTACAAACTGCAATGCATATTTAGCGATCTGCTTGCCCTTATCACTGCCTGACGCATTATCCACCACAGAAGCATAATTGGTGTTGTTGGTGACCTGGGGAGGATTCTTGGCCGCTGCCGCCAATGCCGCCTGACGCCGTCTCTCCTCTTCTTTTCTCCGCTCTTCCTCTTTCAGCTTCTTTAACTGCTTTTTCTCCTGCTGCAGCAGAGCCTTGGCCGCCGCCGCATCCTGTTTTGCCCTGGCGATCTGGGCGGCAAAATTCTCGGATTTCTCCTGAAGCTGGGCCATCAGGCGGTCGCAGTACTCTTTCTGTTCCTCCATCTCCGCTTTATCGGCCTCCAGGGACGCTTTGTCAGCCTCCAACTGTTCCCAAAGGTCATGCACCTCTTTCCGGGTTGCCTCATACTGGTTCAACATTTCCTGATTATATGCATTTACACTCTCTGCGTAAGTGACGCGGTTGAGCATGTCGCTGAAGCTGGCTTTGCTAAAGAGCATATTCATCAGCGTATCGTCGCCGGTCTCATACATAAATCGGATTTGAAGGGCCATGGCTTCGGCCTGATCCTGTTCCTTCTGCAGCGCCGCCTCGTAAGCCTGCTGTGTCAACTCGATATCCGCCTCTTTCTGGGCAATATCGTCTTCCAGCAGTTCAATGCTGGTGAGGATGTTGATCAGTTCTGCGTTCAAATCCTCCATCTGCTCTTCCAGCAGATCCTGTTGATCCTCCAGATCGGAAATATTGTCATTGATGTTGTCAATCTGATTTTGGGTATCCGTTATGGCCTCTTCCACTTCCTTAATGGTAGTGGCCCAGGTATCCATAGTGGTTCCCGACAGGGTGGAAATCAATAATGCCGCCACTGCCACCGCCATCATGCATTTTTTCACCCTGTTTTTTATCCTCATCAAAATTTCCTTTCTTAAAATGATAAATAATAGATATCAATTTCAGAACACCCTCCGGCAGGCCCTGTTACAATTCGCAGTTATTCACCGTCCTGGGGAACGGCACCACATCCCGGATGTTACCCATGCCGGTGAGATACATAACGCATCTCTCAAATCCCAGCCCAAAACCGGCGTGACGGGCGGAACCATAACGGCGCAGGTCCAGATAGAAACCATAATCCTCCTTGTTCAGTCCCAGTTCCTCCATGCGCTGCTCCAGCACCTCCAGATGGTCCTCGCGCTGGCTGCCTCCGATGATCTCACCGATACCGGGCACCAGACAGTCCATGGCCGCCACCGTTTTCCCATCCTGGTTCAGCTTCATATAGAATGCCTTGATCTCCTTGGGATAGTCCGTGACAAACACCGGCCGCTTGAACTCCTGTTCCGTCAGGTATCTCTCATGTTCTGTCTGCAGATCACAGCCCCAAAACACCTTGTAGTCAAATTCCTCGTTGTGCTTCTCCAGAATTTCAATGGCTTCGGTGTAAGTCACATGGCCAAAATCGGAATTGACCACATGGTTCAAACGTTCGATCAGCCCCTTGTCCACAAACTGATTGAAGAAAGCCATCTCCTCCGGGGCATTCTCCAGCACATAGCGGATAATATATTTCAGCATGCTCTCCGCCAGCATCATGTCGTCCTTCAAATCCGCAAAAGCCATCTCCGGCTCAATCATCCAGAATTCCGCCGCGTGGCGGGTGGTGTTGGAATTCTCTGCCCGGAAGGTGGGACCAAAAGTATAAATGTTCTTAAAGGCCATGGCAAAGGTTTCACCGTTAAGCTGGCCGCTGACAGTCAGGTTAGTAGGCTTGCCGAAAAAGTCCTGGGAAAAATCAATACCGCCGTCTTCCGTCCTGGGCACATCCCGAAGATCCAGTGTGGTCACCTGGAACATCTCTCCTGCGCCCTCGCAGTCACTTCCGGTGATCAGAGGGGTATGCACATACACAAAGCCCCGCTCCTGGAAAAAGTTGTGGATCGCATAGGCGATCAGGGAACGCACACGGAACACGGCCTGAAAAGTGTTGGTCCGGGGGCGCAGATGGGAAATGGTGCGCAGATATTCAAAGCTATGGCGCTTTTTCTGCAGGGGGTAATCTGCCCCGGAAGGCCCCTCCACCAACACCTCCGCCGCCTGCATCTCAAAAGGCTGCTTGGCATCGGGAGTCAGCACGATGGTTCCCCGGACAATCAGGGCCGCACCCACATTTATTTTGCACAGTTCCGCAAAATTCTCCAGCTTGTCGCCGTATACCACCTGAAGCGGCTCAAAGAACGTCCCGTCGTTAATCACCAGGAAACCGAAATTCTTGGAGTCACGGTTATTCCGCACCCAGCCGCCAACAGTAACCTCTTTGTCGGCATAGGCTGCCTTGTTGCGGTAAAGTTCCTTGATGTCTGTAAGATTCATCTTTTTTTCCTCCTATTCCGAGATCTTCTGATCTCCCGTTCCGCATATCCCCTGCAAATGCACTCTCCTGGTGCATAATACGGGACCGTTCCTGCGATTTTATTTCTCCCTTTTCAAAAAAGTGTTCCTGCTGCATAAAATATTGATATTACCGTCAACAAAACCAACACCAACTCCGGATTTTGCTTTTAAAACATCTGCATACTTTCCACTTTCCAAATATCTTTTAAGGAAACAGGTAACATCATTCAATATTTCATCCCATTCAGCTTTTTTGCACCATTGGAATGGATTATCTCTTGTAGCGAAATCTGTCACTTCATTGCACAGCCAATCCTCCTCATCTGTATCAAATTCCGAAGTTCCAATTAGCTCCATTGACCAATTATCATCACCGTTGTCATACAAGTTAAATCCAAAAGCTATAACCTCATTTGGAATACCTGTATCCGATATATCATCCAATACATCATCTAACCATTCTGATATTTCATCAAACACCCTCTAAACCTCCTGTACTAATACTTCGGTCTATATATCCAGTTATAAAGGACTTGTCTGCAATGCATATTTACTGATTTAACTTAAATCTCTGTAATCTGGGCATTCTGGGTCAGGAATTCCAGCACCTTCTCAAACATGAAATATTCCCTGTATTCCTCCCGGTCCAATTCACCCAGAAAGGCTTCCACCGAATCATATCCGCCCTGGACTGCGTACTCCTCCAATTTCTCCTGTAACTCCTGATCCTCTATATTCAGATTCTCCGCATTGGCCACCGCCTGGAATGCCAACCCCTGTTGGGCTGCTTTTTCCGCATACTGGTCTAAAAAGGACGTAGAATCCATTCCAAAACTATACTGGCAATAGGTTTCCATATCAACGCCGTTTGCCGCACAGTCCGCCTCCAGTCCCGCCTGTACATTATTCCGATACTTTTCCACCAGAGCCTCCGGGAGTTCCTTAAACACACAGCCATTGATCAAACCGTCCACCACCGCGTTCTCCAGCGTGGCGCGGTAGGTATTCTGAGCGTTCCTGTCCAGATAATCATGCACAAACTGCTGCATCTGCTCCACAGTGGTAATATCGGGAACGCCAATACTGGCTACCACCTCATCGCTGTATTCCGTGGGCATAATAAAATTCACGGTAACAGTAAAAGTCACCGCCTGTCCGGCCAGCTGCGGATTATTTTTGTACACTTCGGGAAAGTGCAGATCCAACTCTCTGGTCTCCCCGGGCATGGCGCCGATCAGCCCTTCCTCAAAGCCCTCGATAAACTGACCTGAGCCAATTTCCAGCATGGCGCCGGAGGCCGTGCCTCCCTGAAAAGCCTCGCCGTCCCGCGTTCCCACATAGTCAATATTTACAGTATCCCCCAAGACCACTTCCCGGTCCAGGACACCGCCTCTATCCGCCGTCACCGAGTCCATGTACAGCGCTTTCATCAATTCCGCTTCCTGGGCCTCGTCCACCGTTGCCGCCGCCAGCTGTACGGGAATCCCCTTGTACTCACCCAGCGTCACAACTTTTTCCACCTTCATGTCTTTCAGCGCATCCGACTGCTGGCCGCAGCCGCCCAACATACCTGCCGCCAGCAGCGCTGCCAGCACAATCACCATCTTTTTTCCCATATCATCCTCTTTTCCGCTTATTTGGAGTCCGGCTTAAATTGGACTGCCCTTTTCTCTGCCAAAGCAAATACACTATCCTATCCTTTATACCACAATTCGGCTCCCAGTAAAAGCCTTATTTTCATTATCCCCGCGAACCGTCCCCCTTAAGCCTCGGAAAAACCGGGCAGTATCCCGCTGTCCCGGTTCCCACAATCACTTGAAAGCCCCCTTAAAGCAAAGGTGAAAGAAGCCTGCACACCTGCTCCTTGAAACGTACCTTCAGACAGCGGCTGGCATAGGCCTCTCTGGTAACCCGGGTACAATGCTCCAGATCGCGGTCAAACAATTCCGACATCTCCCTGGCCTTGCTCTCATCGTACACTACCGCATTCACCTCAAAGTTCAGAGAAAAGCTGCGTATATCCATATTAGCCGTACCAAAGCACAGCACCTCATCGTCCACCACCAGGCCCTTGCTGTGCAAAAAGCCGTTGTCATAAGTATAGCAGTTTGCGCCCGCCATCACCAGATCGCCCATGTAGGAGTAGGTTGCCCAGTACACAAAGGGATGATCCGGCTTACAGGGAATCATCACCCGCACATCCACGCCGGAGCGGACGGCGATGAGCAGGGCGCTCATCACGGATTCGTCCGGGATAAAATAGGGCGTCTGTATGCTGATCCTGCGCCTCGCCTTGTGAATCAGCCGCAGATAATTGTCCCGGATCTGCTTCTGGGTATTGTCCGGCCCGCTGCTGATAATCTGTACTTTGCAGCCGTTTCCTCCCACTGTATGCTTCTCTTCCAGATATTTGCCCGCGGCAAACAAATTCTGCCCCGCGGCATAATTCCAGTCCAGAATGAAACGCAGCTGCAGTCCGAAAACCGCTCCCCCCAGGACCCGCAAATGGGTATCACGCCAATAGCCGAACCTTTCGTCCAATCCCAGGTACTCCTTGCCCACATTGAAGCCTCCCACATATCCCACCCGGTTGTCAATCACCACGATCTTGCGGTGGTTGCGGTAGTTGATACGAAGCTGCAGCCTGCCCAGCAGAGCGGGAAAAAACTCTGCCGTCTGTATCCCCCAGGCACCAAGCTGCTTCCAGAGTTTATTTTTTACAGTACGGCATCCCATGCTGTCAAACAGAATGCGCACCTCCACTCCCTCCGCAACTTTCTCTTTGAGTACCTCTACGATCCGCTGAAACAACACATCATTTTTAATAATATAATACTCCATATGGATAAACCGCCTGGCCTGGCGCATGTCCTGGATCAGGGCGTCAAATTTGGCATTACCATCCGTATATATGGTGATGTCATTGTCTTCCGACAGCACAGCCCCGGAACTTTCCAGATTATACATAATCAAGTCCCTGTACCTGTCAATCTCCCCGTCCCGGTCCTCTGAACGGCGGCTCTGCAGACGGTGTTCCTGCCCACGTACCTCCTCATTCAGGCGATCCTCTACTTCCTTTAAGCGGAACATCTTCCGCTTGTGCATATCCGTCCCCAGCAGCAGATAAAACAGGAAACCCACAATCGGAATAAAGAACAGCAACAGAAGCCAGGCCCATACGCTCCTTGGCTCCTTTCGTTCAAAAAATATAATGATAATCGCAAACAACATATTCCACAGCATCAAATGTCCGGACATAAATCCCCACACCGTCTGCACATTGTTCCAAAACACTTGTAAAATATCCAAAATTCTACTTCCTTTGTTCCTGCATGCCCGGAGCCTGTCCTGGGCAGACTCCCTCTACACCTGTCGTTTTCCATACTGATCATCAAAGCCTCCCCGGGACAGCTTTATACACAGTATATCATACTTTTTACGGAAAATCTCTAAATTTATCATAAAGATCGGGAAATCTTGGTTGATTTCATTTTCAAAGGATGATACAATGTTCGAAAAGAGCCTGTATGCCGAAAAAGTAATATGGAACTTGCCACGGCATATTGCGGAACTTTAAAGCAGGAGGATTCGTCCGTGAAAACATATCAGATCGTCATACTCATTGTACTTTTGGTACTCATAGCCATCGTAGTGCTCCTCTATTTCCTTGGTAAAAAGGCACAGAAAAAGCAGGCCGAGCAACAGGAAATGCTGGAACAGAACAAACAGTCTTTGTCCATGCTGATCATTGACAAAAAACGCATGAAAATTAAGGACTCCGGACTGCCCCAGATGGTCATTGACCAGACTCCCAAGCTGATGCGCAACTCCAAGATGCCCATTATCAAGGCCAAGGTGGGGCCCCAGATCATGTCTCTGATCTGTGATGAGAAAATCTTTGACAATGTTCCTGTCAAAAAGGAAGTAAAGGCTGTGGTCAGCGGGATCTACGTGCTAGACGTGAGAGGCCTCCATGGCAAAGCGGAGAAAAAGCCGGAGAAAAAGAAGGGATTCTTCAAAAAACTCTGGGAAAGCGCTCAGGAAAAGGCCGGGGCCAAACCCCTAAAATAGTCCCTTTTCGGATTGTGTCGTCATTGGAAAATAACTTATAAGCATAAATAAATCCCAGGCCCTATACCGCTGGGATTTATTGTTTTCTGCCAATATAGCGGCAGCATTCCGTTTTCCCATGTAAAATCCTTTCGCTTAAGCGGCCTATAACTTCATTAACTTGTCATTTTTAAAATAATAGATATCTTCTCTCTTGTATCCATATTGGGAATCAGGAATACTGATATGTGGTTCAAAGGTAAACATTTCGACGTCCGATAGTCTACTATAATTCCCCTTTTCGATATATACTCTGTCATTTTTATTTTTTACAATGGAATGTCCAAGGTTCCCAAGAAAATCCAAGTTAAGAAATCCCTTTTTCACAATTAAATCATTCATGAAATAGTATAATTCTTCAAATGTCATATCCGGCATTGCCACATCCATTAAAGTTTTATGCAGGTATGCTTCCATCTGAAGTCCATTTCTCCACTCATCTTTTTTTATTCCGTCAATTTCGTCAAGTACAATGCCATTTTCAATGACAAGTGTTCTTGCATAATCCCCCCAAATATTGTCCCTTTGAGGACTTAAATCAATAGTGATAATATCGTTTTCCTGTATGGTTCTATCCGATGCCATGTAATCCCTGCCCGATACAGATATGGCCGTTCCATCTCCGGCAAAAACAAAAGCGCCAACATCCCAATACCAAAATGAATCCGCACCATTTTCCAATAAATAATTTTCACACAACGCTTTGATATCCCGTAGGTTCATCCCGGCTTTTATTGTGCGGGCAATATGTTTTATGGCGGCTCTATTTAAATCCTGCATTGCGGAATATAAACCAAGAGTTTCCTTTGCCACACTGCATCCATTGAATAAATGCTGTTTTGTATTCACTGTTATACCCTGCCTTTCTGTAAAATTTATCCATCCAAAAACGGTTATTCCGACAGATTGCAACGAAAACTCTCTCGTATCCGACGGCGGCCTTAAAACAACGCGTACATTGAGTATGCGTTGTTTTAAGGCCGCCCAGGTTACAGTCCGACAATACTCTTTTCTAAAGAACACCCAGAATGCGGATTTCCACACGGTTTTCAGAGACCGCCTGGCCATCCTGCCTTAATACATATTCCAGCTTCAAGCTAACAGCATCCTGTTCCTCCTCGATCTGCAGCCTGTGGGTATCCGTTTCCAGCAGTAAATTACCGAAAGAAGTACGGTAAAAATTGGAATGGTATTTTCCGGGTTCAAACACCATGCGTGAGACCGCCTCCCCTCTGATTTGTCTTTCCAGAAGGGCGTCTTTCCATTTCAGCAGAACTTTACAGGGCTTCTCCCAGCCCTCCGGCTGCTCCTCATACAGGCAGTAACATGCCCCTGCTCTCTCATAGTACTCCCCTTCCGCCTTCGTCTCTTCCCGGCGGCACAGCGGAGAATCCCAGTCCATGCCGCCCTCCCCCGGAACCCTGCTCAGGGTCTGAATCAGAATCCGTACTTTCCTGTTTTCCATCTTACGCTCCCCCGCCCAAAGGGCATGATCTGCCCAAGGGACACCATGCACTCAAATGGCATCATCCGCCCGGAGACAGCATACTCCCGATGAGCACCGTCCGCCCGGAGACAACATACCCCCGATGAGCACCGTCCGCCCGGAAGCCCCTATCCGCCCAGCAGCAAGATCCGAGTACGCCCAATATACGGACAAATTCATCTTAGAACCGGCAGTGGCAATATAAACAGTACCGCCAGTTCAACCATGAACATGCCAATACCCTAGTACTCCTCAATATGTATGGTCTTGGCTGACAATATCCCATACTTGATGATGGAATTGGCAAAATTCTTGAATTTCTCCGCAGTGTCACTGACATAAAACTGATACTGGTTTTCTCCCAGGGCCGGAGCATGGTCGCCCAGCAGTCCTTTCTCCCCCAGCAGTTCCTTCAGTTCCCTGGCCGTCTCATAAGCGGGATTGACCAGACTCACCTTTTCCCCCATAATCCGCCCCAGAGTGGAACGGATCAGCGGATAGTGGGTGCATCCCAGAATCAGAGTGTCAATGTCCAGGTCTATCAGTTCCGCCAGATAGCGCTTGGCGATCTCGTCCGTCACCGGGTCCACCCACAGCCCCTCTTCCACCAGCGGAACGAACAGCGGGCAGGCCTTCCCGTAAATGGTCACCTCCCTGTTCAGTTCCGTTATGTATTGATTGTAGATCTTGCTGCCGATGGTGGCTTCCGTGCCGATCACGCCGATCCTGCCGTTACGGGTGACTTCGCTGGCAACTTTAGCGCCGGGCTTTACCACGCCGATGATGGGGATGTCACTCTCCCGTTCCAGTTCGTCCAAAGCGCAGGCACTGGCAGTGTTGCAGGCCACCACAATGGCCTTGACCTGAAACGTGCTCAAAAACCTGACAATCTGTCTGGAGAAGCGTGTCACCGTCTCCTTGGACTTGCTGCCATAGGGCACCCGGGCCGTATCGCCGAAGTATATAATTTTTTCATTGGGGATCTGGCGCATGATCTCCCGTGCCACCGTAAGCCCCCCCACGCCTGAATCAAAAACCCCTATGGGCGCGTCTTTATCCGTGTGATTCCACTCTACCGTCATGTCCACTCCTGTTTGCGTTCCGCAGATATCCGCATTTACTCCTGCTTCCACAATGTTTCCAACAATTCCCACAGCCTGCTGCGGTAGCGCACCTGTCCGGGCTCCGCTCCCTGCAAAGCCCGGTATAGCTGCTCCGCTGTCATCTGCCGGGCCTGTTTCTGCAGTTCCTCCTCATCCTCGCACACCACATTGCAGGTGTCGGAGGTGATCAGCAGTTCCGGGTACACCAGTCCCCAGCATCCCATATACAGGCAGGCGCACAACGCAAGCCTGGCTATCAGCTTATATCTTTCCATAGACAATACTCCATTCCGGATGCCTCTTCGCTGGTAAGCATCCCTTTAACAGAGTTATTGCCGTTTATGGGCCTGTTTATACACCGGCGGCGCTGCCGTCCTTTTTCTTTTCACTGCGGATCTGGGCGATTATCGCTTTCTTTTGATTATCTATATGCACGTGGGCTGCCTGACTTGCTGCCTCCCTGTCCTTTTTTACAATACTTTCATAGATCATCCGATGCTCATCAATCAGCCTTTGATGCTGGGAGGCGTCCTTGATGTATTCAAAGCGGTAACGGTACATCTGCTCCGACAGATTATGAATCAGCTGTACCAGACGCTGGTTGCCTGTGGCCTGCACAATAATATCATGCAATTCCACGTCAGCCCTGGCGATCTTCTTCACATCCCGGGTCCTGACTGCCGCCTCGAAGGCCTCACAGGCCTGCTTCAGCCGCCCCATATCCTCCTGCGTGATCCTCTCGCAGGCCAGTTCCACGCACAGAGCGTCCAATGCCCGGCGGACCTCCAGCACGTCGTTCATGCTCTTCTCCGTGATCTGGGCCACCTCCGCCCCCCGCCTGGGAATCATGGTCACCAGGCCCTCCAACTCCAGCTTGCGGATGGCCTCCCGGATAGGAGTCCGGCTTACGCCCAGCTTGTTGGCCAGATGGATCTCCATCAACCGTTCGCCGGGCTTCAGTTCCCCGGTCAGGATCGCCTGTCGGAGGGTGTTGAACACCACATCCCGCAGGGGCAAAAACTCGTTCATCTGCATGCTAAAATCGTCCTGCATAGTACCTCCCCTCATACAAATTCCGTCACAAAGAGTTCCTTGGCCAAACCCGTTTCCTCCAGGCGGCTCCGGGCGTCCCGGGCCTGTTCTCTGTTCCCGTAGATGCCAAACACGGTGGGACCGCTGCCGCTCATCAGACTGCCCATGGCGCCCCGGGTCAGCATCTCCCGCTTGATTTGGCCGATCACCGGATAAGCCCCGGCTGTCACTGTCTCCAGCACATTGCCCAGACGGCTGACCACTCCGGGAAGGCTGCCGCTTTCGATGGCTGACCGCATGCCGTCAATGTCCGGATGCTGCCAGAACTCTCCTGCGTCCAGATGTTCATAGACATATTTGGTGGACACCTGGAGGTCCGGCCTGGCCACCAGGACCGTGCACCGGGGAGCCGGCGGCAGCGTTGTGAGCACTTCGCCGATGCCCTCCGCAAGAGCCGTGCCCCCCATGATGCAGTAGGGCACGTCCGCCCCGATGCGTACCCCCAGCTGCCGCAGCCGCTCCTGGGTAAGACCCAGAGCAAACAAGTCATTCAATCCCTGCAGAGTGGCCGCCGCGTCGCTGCTTCCTCCCGCCATCCCCGCGGCTATGGGAATATGCTTCTCCAGGCGGATATCCACCCCCGCCTCCACGCCGCAGGTTTCCAGCAGCAGTACCGCCGCCCTGTAGATCAGATTGTCCGATCCTGTGGGCAGTTCCCCGCTGTCCGTGACGATTCGGATACCACTCTCTCCGGCTGCAAAGGTCAGTCTGTCATAGATGCCCACCGTCTGCATGATCATCCGCACCTGATGGTAGCCATTCTCCAGACGGCCCACCACGTCCAGCCCCAGGTTGATTTTGGCATATGCTTTACGGGTCAATTTGTCTGCCTGTGGTTTCATCATCATAGCCGCTCCCTCATCCGCCCCACGACGGGTCTGCCATTTCCAGCCTGCCCGCCAAAGCGGGGCTGTCTTATAGTTTTGTACTTGGGTTGCACTTTGTATACATGGATTGTACTAAATTATATACAAAATATATGCTTTTGTCAATGTCCACCGGGCCTTATGCGGCCCTTTTTCCCTTCAGTCCGTCCGAACTCTCCGCCGACTCCCGCTTCTTTCCCTCATATCTCTGAAAAGCCTGTACCCTCCCGTTCCCAAACCATGGAACTTCCGATACAAAGCCCCAGGTATTCCCGCAGGGCCTCCAATATTCCCCGCAGTCGTTCCAGATATTCGTTGACATCTTTCAGCGCATCGCTGCCCAGCCGGTATCCTGCCAGTTCCTTCAACTCCTCCGCAAACTGTTCCAGCAGATCACCAATGGGCTCACAAAATCCCTCATCCCCTTTTTTGAATTTCAACAGTTCTTCCCTGCGTTTCCTGCACTTGCCTTCCATCGCTGTGAAAATCTCCCCGTTGATCTCCATGGTTTCTTCCACATCTTTTTGCAGATCTTTTTCAAGATATTCCGGGGCGTGGCGGAATTCCATCTCCAGTTGTATCAGCTTGCTGTATGCGGCATACAGATCCAGACCGATGGCCCCCAGCAAGATGGTAACCTGGTCCTGGGAACAGTCCCGGGCAGGAACCAGAGATACCTGATCCAACGCTTTTCTTAATTGTTCTCTCATGACATAACGCCTTTCTCCGCTTAAAATCTCGGTGTTTTCCCTGTATTTGCACAGGCTTATGCTATTCCTCACACAATTCCCGGCACAGTGCTTCCCAGATTTGGGTTGTAACCCAGTATTCCGGCTCCTGATAGCCGGACAGCCCCATAAAACTGGTCATATCCCGGAAAAGCACCTCCCCGGAAAACACATCATAGGGATACTGACTCCCATATACCACCGTGCCGGAACCCTGCCATTCATCGGCTGTACCCCCTAAAATATAGGGGCTTGTACCCTCTGCAGTCTCCGACAGCCCATATCTGTCTTTTCCCTTCATTCCATAGGGGGGCATGTTCATGGACACCGAAAAAGTCCCATTCTCGTATTCGTCCCCCAACGAAAGACAATGCCCGATTTCATGGGCGATTGTCACCTGGGGACAGGTATCCTCCAGAGAGATAACGCTCACATTCTCCCCGAAGGTAAAACCCGTGACCGCAGCCTCCTTGGCAGTGGGGTTTTGCCTCATATTTCCCGGCACGATACCGATCACCATGTCCGCGCCCCCCTGGTCATGCAGCCGCCTGAGCTGCTGCCAAACCCGCAGTCTGCCCAGGGAAGTGTCCAGATCATATCTCTTGTCATCAAAATTCCCTTCACTTCCGTCATAGAAGATCCACTGCAAGTCGCCGGCGCCCACCGGGTACACCTTTTCCGTATATTCCCACAAATCCTCCCACAGGGGACCTGTCTGCCTTGTCTCTCCGCTGTAATAGCCTGTGATGGGTACCACCAGAATCTTGATCTCCCGCATTTCCTTGAAAACCAGCTGCCGGTCCAGAGTAAGTTCCCGGGAGAGATTCACCCGGACGCTGTATTGTCCCGCCTCCCAGGACATCTGCTCTGAGGTATCGAAACACAGCAATGCATATTCCTCCCAATATTCACATTCCGCAAACCGCCAGGTCTCTCTGGGATCTGAAATAAGAAGGGTGGGCTGTGCGCCCACCTCCTGCCATGCCTCCGGCTGAATCTGTACGAAAAAGCCGGTATTCCGATCCGCCACCAGCATATCCATGGGATAAAACGTTCCGTCCGCCCCGTCCAGGACCATTCCCAGTCCCTGATTGACCACCAGTTCCGCCGTCCGGGGCACAGGCTGGCCGCCTGCTGCCTCCCCGACGGGTAACAGACTGAGCCCAAGTATGATGCAGCCGGTACCCAAAGCGGCGGCCAGATTCATGATGACGGCGGTCCATCCTTCCCGAAAGCTGTTATTTTTCCGCCGCATCCTCAAAGGCCTCCATCAGTTCGATCACCTCATACATCATTTCCGGACTGTTCCCGCCCGCCTTAAACCGGGATTCCAGCTTGGATATCTGCATATGAAAATCCTCCCAGTAAAGCAGCTGCTTCTTATACATGTCAATGGTGGCGTTCTGCTGCTCTATCTGCCTGTTCTGGTCCGTCATCCTGGCCCTGGTCATCTCGATCTTCTGATTCCGCTCCTCCACCTCACGGCAAATCTGTCCATACTGTTCGGAAAGTTCACTCTGACGCTGCCGTTCCTTCTCAAGGCGCCGGGAGAGAGCCCCGATCTCGTTGTCCAGTTCATTGACCAGCGCGTCCACGGCCAGGTAGATCCCATACCCTGGCACCCAGAACCACTTTTTCAGATCATCTGCCTTCTTCTTGGACTTCCTCACTTCTTCATCCCTGCGCTGCCGGATGTCCTCCAGATCCGCTTCCGATTTCCGGCAGGCTCTCTGAATCTCATCTTTTTCAGCGTTCTTCTGGGCCAGCGCGACTTTGGCTTCTCCATTGGCCTTCTCCAGTTGGATCAGATTCTGCTGCATCCGGGTATACTCCCCTAAGGCCCCTTCCGCGGCAATGGCAGTTTCTTCCTTTCTGGCATTATACTCCTGTATTTTCTCCTGGGATTCCGCCTTTAGCTGATAAAGCTGGTCCCGGATATCACCAAACGCCTCCTGAAGCTGTGCGCTCTCCTCCTGGGTGGGCGAGACATTCATTGCGTTCATTTCCATCAGGGAGGATGCTGCAGTTGAGACAACCTCAAAGATGGTCCGCATAGTGCTGAGACATTTTAAAAAATCTGTTTTATCCATAATAATCCCCCTTTTAAGATTTATTTCCTGCCACCTGCTGTGTGAGACTGTCGGCCACTTCGCCTGCCAGCCGGGAGGCCAGTTCCCAATGATCCTCCCGGGACATGGTTACGGGATCGGAATTGCCCACCGTATCATTTAAATGCGCACGGGTCTTTTCCGCCGCTGTGAGATAATCCCGGCTCACGGACAAAATAGCCACCCATTTAGCCATGTAAGAAGCAATGGGATACATGATCTCCGGACTCTGGTAAGCCTCAATACGGTCCGCTTTGTCCGCCGCCTGCAGGGCCTTGATGTCCTCCTTCAGGGTGTTGTCCGCCAAAGCGCTGCAGCTTCTTTCCAGAGAGGACCAGAACAGGGCAATATCCTTCATGGCCACCACCGACTTTTTCAGGCAGGAGACAGCCAGGATCAGGGATTGAATGGCGGCCTCAGTGGAATGCTGGTCAATGACCGTGGCCTCCATCTGTTTGGCATACTTTGCCAGCAGGCCCACCTGCTCCGTCTTTTGCTTTTCCAGATTCATGATCTCCGTATAGATGGCGCTCATCTGCTCTGCCCGGATCTGGCTGGCATCCGTGCCAGCCGCAGCGTCCTTCTGCATTTTTGTGCCCTGTGAACGCAGTAGTTCCCCCAGCTTATCCAGTTTTTCTCCCGCAGCCTTTCTCTTGATCTCCAGGTCGTTCCGCTCATTCCGGGCGTCGGTTATATCCGCCCTGATCCTGGATATTTCTTTTTCCAGTCTCTCTTTCTCCTCGCCTTCCGCCTGATCTTTCCGGGCAGTCTGATCCCTCAGCTTCTCCTCCAGGGCCGCAACCTGGTCTTTCTTATCCTCCAGTTTCTCCTCCAGTTCTCTTTTCTCCCTCTCCGCATCGTCATAGTCCTGATTGTTTCTGCCGCCAGCCGCCGGGAGATCGGACGACGCAGTGCTGATCGCCGTGGAAGCCACCGAGGCCGCAGCCCCCAGAAGACCAAAGACCGCGCCTATGATGTCCATGGTCCTCTTGTGATCCCTCTCCTCCTCGTCCTGCTTAACCAAACGCTGATACTCCTGCTGCAATCCGCTGAGCCTGCTCTCCAGAGATTGTTGAATGGCCTCCACACTGTTCTGAGACGCTTCCAACTCCTTCATCATCTTCTGGAGATCGGCATTCTTTTCTATCTGGGAAGCATTCTGGTCCATCACCTTCTGCAGCACCGATGCGGTCCGGTCCGCTGCACTCTGGTATCCCTCAGCCATTTCCATAGCCTGTTCGCTCATCCCTGCCGCCCGGTTGGCAAACTGCTCCAGTTTACTGATGGCCACACTCTCCATGCCTTTGATCAGCCACCGATAAACCCCCACCAGCTCCGCCACTACCCCGGATGCCTGATCCTTGAAATCCGTCACCACCACAATACCCTTATCATTCAGGTCCATAACGCCCTTCTGCAAACCGAACACCTGGGACTGCTCCGGGAAGCCATACACCGCATGGTAAGAAATATTCAGCAGATCCACCGTATTGTTCAGATTGGATATCACCGTGGGCAAGTCCATCTGATGCAGAATATCCTGCTTCTCCGTCTTGACCATGAGTGCGCTCTCACTCATGGGTTTGGTCAAGTCATAGCATTCGCTTCTGACGCCTGCCTTCACCACCAGCTGCTTCTCCTCATTTACTTCATACTCCATTGCCATAACATTTCCTCCATTCTTTCTGTTATTTTTGTAACCGGCCGTTACAGGTGAAGCATACTTCATCTATGTCTATCCCCTCCAGCGTTTGAGAGGAATGGGCTTCCTGCCGGGACAAAAAACCTTTTTCTATCCGGGCCAGCAGGGTTTTCCGCATTTTGGCGCAGTTTCGCAGGGGAAGGGACAGGATGTCGCCATTGGACATATAGATATCGCTGCCCTGAATCCTGCGGATCTGCCCCAAGTTCACAATATAGCCCCTGTGAATCCGCAGGAAATCCCCCGGCAGACACTGCTCCAGGCGTTTAAGGGAATCTCTTCCCTCCACCCGGTATCCTCTGCAGTGCCAGATCACATTATTGTGGGCGGATTCGATATAGAGGACCTCCCCCTCTTCAAAAAAGTAATCCTCTTGGCAAAGCCCCCGCACTCTGCACAGAAGCCTGGCCCTTCTCCCGCCGTGGACATGAACGCACTGCGCCTGGCCTTCTACCATGCAGACCAGTATCTCATAGGGAACTCCCGGAGAGTTTTCCTCCCCCTGTCCGAAAACGATGCAGAAAAGGCCGCTGACCAGATATACCTGGTCCCCCACAGTCTGCACATGATACTCATGATGCCTGATCTGCCCTCCCCCGGACGCGCATCCCTGCAGGGCTTTCCTTACCGTGGAACAGTACAGGCCATAGCCGGACATATGATTAAACCGCCATTCCATATTGCCCTTGCAGTAAGGAACCGCACCCATACCTTTTTGAAAAATCCCTTTTATGATCCGCATGGTCCTCCTCACAAGTTCATTCTTTTCATCCATCTCGCTTTCTCTCCGTATCCTCTGTGTATTCCACCCAAACATAGCCTGCAGCCCTGCCGCCGTCCACGATCCGGGACAAACAGCACAGACTGCGGTATGAAAAACGGTGTTGTGACAATGGTAAAAAAAAACAGATTGTGTTTTCGCCGACACCCTCTGTTTAATCCCGCACGATGCATCCATGCAGCGTCTCTTATATTTATATTTTTATATTGTAATTTGTTCAGGTAACCGTTACAAGATTTCCGGGATTGCTTTTTTGGTATGATGAAATAGATGAGCTGATGATCCCTCCCAATTCGGAAACAGAAAACTCCCCGCATCCGAAATAAGGAAATTTTTCAAAAAGATAATTTACGTCTATAAATATTTTATGTTTTTTGCCGAAATATACCATACAAGTATCTGTATCGATACCGCATCACGGATGATGCGAACAAAACAGGCGCATTTGCGCCGGAAAGAAGGTCAATATGAATGTAAACGGAGTTACATCAACACAGGCCGCCTACAGCAGCTACACTCCTGCTGCCAGGGAGTCCGCGGCCGCTGAGACCACACAGAGTACCAATACCGCCAAAGACACCGGCGTGGTATATGAGCACTCTACAGGAAACACTGCTTCCACCAAGAAAACCTACACTCCCGACACCAATCTGGTGAACAAGCTGAAGGCGGATGCCGAGGCGCGCACCTCCCAGCTCAAGAGCCTGGTGGAGAAGATGATGACTCAGCAGTCCACCGCATACGGCCAGGCCAATGATATCTGGCAGTTCCTGCGCAGCGGCAACTACAAGGTTGATCCCGCCACCAGGCTGCAGGCCCAGAAGGACATTGCCGAGGACGGCTATTGGGGCGTGAAGCAGACCTCCGAGCGGATCCTCAGCTTCGCCACTGCTCTGACCGGCGGTAATCCCGACAAGATCGAGGAAATGCGGGCCGCTTTCGAGAAAGGCTACAAGAAAGCGGAAGAAACCTGGGGAGGCAAACTTCCCGACATCTGCAAGCAGACCTATGACGCCGTTCTGTCAGGCTTTGACAAGATGGCCGAGGACGCAGGCAAATAACACAGCTGAAAAGACGGAAGCCCTTCACGGGTTCCCGTCTTTTTTGCTGCCGTTAAAAAATCCATCAAATCAATCTTATATATTTACTTTTATATTTATCAAATTATATTTGCTTTTTTATTACAGCTGTGCTATAATCAAATTCAAACAGGAGGTTTGAAACTATATGAATAAAAAAACCATATCTAAAATTGTTAGAGCCAGCGGCATATCTCCCGGCCAAATGGTCCTTGTTCATTTCTGGGGAGAGGATGTTGACAAGGATACTGCAAACAACTTCATGGTGCAGCTTCGGATCACATTGACTTTGTAGACCATGGTACGATAGTCTTATAAGTGGAGGACAGCAATATGAATGAGCAATATCAAAAATTTGAGTCATATCTTGATGAAAAGATTGCAGCCTGTAAACAGCGCAGTGAACTGCTTACTACGGATGACCGCGTGGACGAAGGAAATTTTGAAAAAATCCGGGCAAATGTCTATGAGATTTTCAAGACCATTCTCTCCGTTTCAGAAAAGGTCTGCGGAAAGGACGATTTAGCCAGAAAGCAATTTTTCTTACAAAAAGCGGAGCAAATCCCCCTGAGTTGGACCACTTCCTATGAAAAGGCCAAACAGCATGGGGATACTGCAAAGTTGCATATTGAAAGCATTAAACTTGACACCATCCGGGAAATTAAGGATATGTTTATGCGAATTTGGGAGGAAACTACATGACGGAAACAGATGCAATCAACCTCTTTAA
This sequence comes from Lachnospiraceae bacterium, assembly GCA_011959105.1. Lineage (GTDB taxonomy): Bacteria > Bacillota > Clostridia > Lachnospirales > Lachnospiraceae > Acetatifactor. Next base: position 18,677 of record BLLU01000082.1, read on the forward strand.
GGGTTTGGCGGATAAGTCACGGCTGCAAATATTAAAATCCCTTGCAGTTGAGGATATGTATGTTGAGAGATTGGCCGAGCGATTGGGCCTTACCCCATCTACTATTTCCTTCCATCTGAAAAAGCTGTCAGACGCCAGCGCCGTAACCGCCTATAAAAATCAGTATTATATGATGTATTCCTTAAACAAAGAGATATTCCAGACAAGCATATTGGAAATACTGCAGCAGGAATCTGATGAGGCCCAAAAACAGGCAAAGCGGGATGCAGATTATCGGCAGAGGGTAATAGATGCCTTTTTTGAATATGGAAAATTAAAATCCATTCCCACCCAACGCAAAAAGGAACGCATTATCTTAGAAGTCATTGCCAAAGCATTTGAGTTTGACCGAATATATTCCGAGCGCGAGGTAAATCTCATTATTGCTGATTTCCATGATGATTTCTGTACCATCCGTCGTGACATGGTGGGGGAACGACTTTTAGGTAGAAATGGTATGGAGTACTGGCGAATTAAAGACTGATAACATAAGGACATAAAAAGCGGCGTTCCTATTCCCTGTCATGGGATAGAGAAACGCCGCGTCTGTGTTGTATTCCGTTTTCATCTACGCTTTCTCAATGCTGTGTATCCGCAATTGGGCTTACAGTCATGCATCCTATCGAATGATCATACCATGCCGCCCTTTACCACCAGCAGTTTCTGGCCCGGCGTCAATTCGTCACTGGTAAGTTCGTTGAGCTCCCGCAGCCGCTCCACCGGCAGATAATAGCGCTTGCCGATGTTCCACAGATTATCCCCGGGCTTGACGATATAGATGGTCATGCCGGGCAGGGTCCCCAGCTTGTGGGTGTCCAGAGGGGCCGCTATCACATCGCCGATGAGTTCCAGCGGAATATTTCTAAAAGCGATGGTGCCGAATACCAGCACGGCCTTGACGTCCATCTCCTCTCCGTCCAGCATGGTTACCTGCAGTTGTTCCACACTGCATTTCACATCACAGATATCTTCTTTCTCAAGGCCCGGAATCTCCAGCGTGTAATGATAGGGGATCTGGGCCGCGGCGCTGGCATAGGGCATGTCGTCCGCCCCGGTGATATACAGCACTTTCACCTGCAGGCTTCCCCACAGTTCCAGCCCTTCCTCCGTCACCTCCTGCCGGTCCGGCTGCACCGTCCCCTGGCTGTGCAGCAGCTGGAGAATACCGGCGTCCTTGTTCTGTATGCGGACATGGTCGTTCACTTTCATTTTACCGTTTACCCTGGACAGGAGCCGCCGGAGGGAAGCAGATCTGCTGATGGTGGTCAGTTCCCGGGTGACACCGTATATATCCGTAAGTATCTCCGTCTGCTCTTCCTCGTAGATCCGTATGTCAATCTCCAGCACCGTCTCCAGGCCGATGATTCTCTCCTCCCCGTCCAGATCCGGACGGATATCCAATTCCTGCTGCCCCATCATAAAGTGTATGTCCGGGATCATGCCGTCCCTGCTGCCATGGCATTCCATGGCGCCGCTGAAGGGCAGTGTGGTCTCAAAGGAACGCACGGGATGTTCCTCCCCCTCTCCCTCGTACAGCAGAAACAGGTGCAGATCCCCCTGCAGCGAGAGTTTTCCTTCCAGAGGCTTGCACTCCACATCATCCAGAGTCAGGCTGCTCCACAGGATCTGGAACATATTGGGGTAGCTTGCAGGCAGGGCAATCTCCTCTTTTACCCGGAAAATATCATTCTTGCAGATGGCGATCTGGGCCACCTCCACCGGGGTGCGGCGGTATTCCGCACTGTCCTCTCCATAGAGGCCGATGGGTGCTTCCTCATCGTAGAGTTCCTGTACCAGGGCGGTCAGCGTGGCCACGGCCTGGATGCTGAGTTTGCGTGAATTGATAATGCCCACCCTCAGATCTTCCAGCGTGTTCTGCACATGCACCAGATCGCTCCCCTGGACTCCCTGCATATTGATCTTTTCTTCAAAGGGGATCTTGCCCTCCAATGTCACCAGGCCGCAGCCTTCTTCCTGGGTATGGTACAGCACGGCGAAGCACAGCCTTCCCCGGACCTGTACATAGTCCGTATAGGGCTTAACCTCGTCGATCATCACCGAAGCCCTGTCAAAACACAGGCTGCTCACGTCCGGCTTCTGATCCGGGATATTCATATCCTCCTCCAGCGTGACCTGGGATACTGCCTGGGTCCTGATGCGGTCCATATGTATATTTTTCTTAATCAGTTCCACAAAAAACCTACCTCCTGTTTACCGCCCCGCAGGTTCCCTCCGGGGGCCTGCGGGCGCCTATACTTATTAGTATATTTATGAAGGCAGGTTCTGTTTTATTCCTGCTTTTCTCACTCCACGGCCCCGATCAGGTCCGCGATATTCTCCACATGATAGAGACTCATATAGTCCTCAATTCCCTGGATCACCTTTACCGTGGTGTAGGGATCCACAAAATTCATGGCGCCTATGCTGACCGCCGTAGCCCCCGCCAGGATGAACTCGATGGCATCCTCCGCGGTGGCGATGCCGCCCATGCCGATCACGGGAATCTTCACCGCATGGGATGCCTGATACACCATGCGCACGGCCACCGGCTTGATAGCCGGACCGCTCATACCCCCGGTTTTGTTGGCCAGGGCGAAGCGGCGGCGATGAATGTCTATTTTCATGCCCGTCAGAGTGTTGATCAGGGACAGGGCGTCTGCCCCCGCCGCCTCCGCGGCCCTGGCCATCTCCGTGATGTCCGTCACATTGGGACTCAGCTTCATGATGATGGGCTGTCTGGCCTTTTTCCTGATCTGCTGCGTGATGCGGTACAAGGCGTCCGCCTTCTGCCCAAAGGCGATGGCCCCTTCCTTCACATTGGGGCATGACACATTGATCTCCAGCAGCGCCACGGCGGGTTCATCCCCCAGTTTTTCCACCACTTCCAGATAATCCTCCTCCGTTTTCCCGCAGACATTCACTATAATCCGGGTGTCATACTGCTTCAGGAACGGAATATCCCTCTCCAGAAACACATCTATGCCGGGATTCTGCAGGCCGATGGCATTGAGCATGCCGCCGTAGACTTCCGCTACCCTGGGGGTGGGATTGCCGGGCCAGGGCACATTGGCCACCCCCTTGGTCACCACCGCTCCCAGGCGGCTCAAGTCTACGAACTCGCTGTATTCCATGCCGGAACCGAAGGTGCCGGAGCCGGTCATCACCGGATTTTTCAAAGTTACCCCTGCAATATTGACCTGTGTATTCATCAGATGTCCACCTCCTCCGCGTCAAAGACGGGCCCGTCCGTGCAGATCCGGGCATTGTGTACATGGGAATGGGGATCCACGTCCCGGGTCTTTACCACACAGCCCAGGCATGCCCCCACGCCGCAGGCCATATGTTCTTCCAGAGAGATGTAGGCCTTGATTCCCCGCTGCGCCGCATAACGCTTCACGGCCCGGAGCATGGGCATGGGGCCGCAGGCATAGATCAGGTCCGCCTCCAGGGCATTCTCCCCGATGGCGTCCAGCACATTGCCCCTGGTCCCCTGACTGCCGTCCTCGGTGGCCGCATAGACCTTTCCGTATTTTGCCAGATCCTCCGCCAGGAACAGATGGCTGTCCCGGTAGCCCAGGACGATGGACTTCTCCGCCTCCAAGGTCTTGGCCAGTTGCAGCATGGGAGGGATGCCGATGCCTCCGCCTATGAGAAAACAGCGTTTCCCCCGCCCCGCCTCCAGCGGAAACCCATTGCCCAACACTCCCAGGATATCCACCGGGTCACCCTTTTTCAGCCCGGAAAACTCCGCGGTGCCCTGGCCCGCGATGCGATAGACAATGCGCAGAGCCGTCTTTTCCGCATTGACCTCACAGATGCTGATGGGCCTGGGCAGAAGGGTGGCCGCATTCTCCGGATACAAACCGATAAACTGGCCCGGCAGAGCCTGAGCCGCCATTGTGGTCTCCAGCCACAAATCGCAGATGCGGGGAGCAATCTCCTGTTGAAAGAGCACCCTCGCCATGTTTTTTTCTTTCATGATTTCTCTCCTTCTTCTATATTCCGCGCCGATTCCATGCTGTCCCGGTATATGATCCGGCCGCCGCAGACAGTGGTTCTGACCACGCCCCGGAGTTCCCTTCCCATGAAGGGGCTGTTGCCGGACTTGGAGGCATACTCCGTAAAAACCCGGGTTGCGGCAGTATCCACCAGAATAATATCCGCCGGGCCTCCCTCCGCCAGATACCCCGCGTCCAGGCGGTACAGAGCCGCCGGATTGGCACTCATCTTTTCCAGTACGGCCTTCATGGTCAGATATCCTTTTTCCACCAGTTCCGTGACTGCCAGCGGCAGCGCCGTTTCCAGGCCGATGATGCCGCTGGGAGCCTGGGTAATGTCCCGGGCCTTCTCCTCCTCCGTGTGAGGGGCATGGTCCGTGGCGATCAGGTCGATGACCCCCTCCGCCAGTCCCCGGAGGATGGCCTGCCGGTCCTCCTCCTCCCGCAGGGGGGGATTCATCTTGGCCAGGGTTCCGTGCCGTATGACAGCCTCCTGGGTCAGGGTGAAGTGATGGGGGGTGGCCTCCGCATGGATATTATGCCCCTTTTCCCGGGCCTTACGCACCAGTTCCACCGCCTCTTTGGTGCTGATATGCTGGATATTGACACTGGCGCCCGTCTCCAGGGCGATTCTCAGGTCCCGCTCCACCATGGTGATCTCCGCCTCCCTGGGAGAGCCTCCGATGCCGAAGTATTCGCTGGCCCGGCCCCGGTTGACGCCGTTGTCCGTGATCAGGGAGGGATCTTCCTCGTGGAGACTGACGGGCATATGAAGCCGGACCGCCTTCTCCATGGCCGCCCGGACCAGGGCCGGATCCAGGAGCGGGATTCCGTCGTCGGTAAATCCCACCGCCCCCGCGGCGGCCAGCCTGTCCATGTCCACCAGTTCCCGCCCCTGCATTCCCAGGGTCACATTGGCACAGGTCTCCACATGGATGTCTGTGGTTTTCCCTTTTTCCAGCACGTACCGCAGTGTCTCCTCCGTGTCCACGGGAGGCTTGGTGTTGGCCATCAGCACCACAGTGGTAAAGCCGCCTCTGGCGGCAGCCTTCGCCCCGGTCAGGATATCCTCTTTGTGGGTAAAGCCGGGATCCCGAAAATGTACATGCACGTCCACCAGACCCGGAGCCACCAGCAGGCCCTCCGCATCCAGAATAAGGCACTTTTCCCTTTCTTCCGCCGTCAGCTCCCCCCGAAGTCCTCTGCCGATCCTTCTGATCCGGTCTCCTTCCGTCAGGATATCATAATTGCCTTCCCGGCCTGACCCGGGGTCTATCATATAGCCGTTCTCTATCAGCAGCATGTCCTGCCTCCCTGTGTTTTTCTTTAGTATACTTCCTTTTTCAGCATAAGTAAATGGTATACAAGTATTATGTTCTTATGAATCAAAAAGCACCCGCTGTAAAAACGGATGCTTTTTCTCCCGGCGCCTGATGGCAGCCTATTTGCAGATCACCGGCAGATCCAGATACTCGGTCTTGATCACGATATAGGGGTAGGAGGGCGTCTTGTTGCCCTTTTCCGACACATCCGGTCCCAGCAGTGTGGTCTGGACATGAACGGCCTCTTCCGTGAGGTAAAGTTCATCCACGGTGATGCTGTAACCGCCGGTTTCCTGCTGGCCATAGCCCACGCATATGTATAAGTTCTGATTGTCGGAGTAGGTCATCTTAAAAGCCTCCGCCTTGCGTTCCTCGATCATGGCAGCCAGTTCCCCCGGCACCAGTTCCTCTCCCAGCAGCGTGAAATCCAGATCCCGGAGTTTCACCTCCTCTGTACTCATCAGGCTGCAGCCGCACAGACCCAGCAGCGTTCCCAGACACAACAGTAATGCCAATATTTTCTTTCCCATCCTATTTTCGTCCCGGTTGTTTTAATTTAGCTTATGTACACATATCCTAAAATATGCTATACTTGTATGAAATGCACCCGGATTTCATAGCGGAGACGGCTATGTTTTACCATTTTGATTCTCAGGAGGACTTATGATTAGACTGATATTTGTACTGTTGTTCGTTTTCTTATTTCTGATCCTGTCAATGCCCCTTATGCTGGCGGAATGGATCATCGGCAAATACAAACCTTCCCTCAGAGACAGAAGTTCCCTGGCCATCGTCAACTGGGCATTTCGCTGTGTGATCTTCCTGTCCGGCACCAGGGTTATTGTGAAAGGGGAAGAAAATGTGCCCAAGGACACCGCCGTGCTGTATGTAGGCAACCATCGGAGCTACTATGACATTATCCTGACCTATGTGCGGGTGCCCCGTCCCACCGGTTATGTGGCCAAGCTGGAAATGCTGCGTTACCCCTTGCTGAACGTGTGGATGCATTTTCTGCACTGCCTGTTCCTGGACAGAAACGACCTGAAGAAGGGCCTGAAAACCATATTGAAAGGTGTGGAAAAGGTGAAATCCGGCATCTCCATCTGCATATTCCCGGAAGGGACCCGCAACGGCACCGACCAGGACTTTCTGCCCTTCCACGAGGGCAGTTTCAAGATCGCCGAAAAGGCCGGCGCCCCCATTGTGCCCATCACCATGTCGGGCACCAACGCCATCTTCGAGGACCATCTGCCCAGGATCAAAAAGCAGACCGTTATCATTGAGTACGGCAAACCCATCCACATCCAGGAACTGGACCGGGAGACACGCAAGAATCTGAGCGGCTATGTACAGAAAATCATGGCGGAAGCCTACCACCGCAATCTGCGGGAACTGGACGAAATGAAAAAGGCAGCAGGCTGATTACAGCTTGCTGCCTTTGGCCCCTTTTGTACCGCCTCCCAGCTTCACTCCCGCCAGCACATTGGTCTCAAATGAAAAAGTCAGCTTCTCATTCTCCCGATGACGTTTCAGCGCCAGTTGGATCATGCGCTCCAGCAGTTGTGTGTACTTAAGGCCCAACGGCTCCCAGAGATAAAAAGCCAGAGAGCCGGGGATGGTATTGATCTCGTTCAGATATACCCTGTCGGTCTCCCGGTCGATCATGAAGTCGATGCGGGCCACGCCGCTGCAGCCCAGGCACTGGAAGCCTTTTACCGCTATCTGCCGAATCTCCTCCCGGCGCTCCGGGGATATATGGGCCGGAATGGCCCGGCTCAGACTGGCCATGCCCTTGGAGCCTCCCTTGCTCTTGCCCCCGCCGATGTATTTGTCCTCATATGTCAGGATGTCCTCGGCGTTCAAGGGTTCTTCGCACTCGGAAGCCTCCGCTTCCAATTCGTCTCCCAGCACGGCACAGTTGATCTCCTGAAGCTGCTGTATGGCCGGCTCCACCAGCACTTTCCGGGCGAATGTGAACGCCAGTGTCAGTGCTTCCTCCAATTCTCCCCTGTCAGCCGCCTTGCTGATGCCCACACTGGAGCCCAGATTGATGGGCTTGACAATGACAGGATAGGAGAATCCGGCTTCAATCCCGTCCATCAACTTCTCCTGGTCCTCAAAGTCCACCAGATTATAGCATTTGCAGTCCAGCACCGGGATGCCGTTGTCCTTAAATACCGTTTTCATCACATACTTATTCATGCCTACGGCAGAGGCCAGCACATCGCTGCCCACATAGGGAAGTCCCAGTGTCTGAAGATATCCCTGTAATATGCCGTCCTCCACATTGGTGCCATGGACAATGGGAAAAGCCACGTCAATACTGCCCATCACATTGTTGCCCAGCTTCTTCATGGGGTAGCGGACCATATTCACTCTGCCGTCCTCATTTAAAAGAAGCACCCGGGTACTCTCTTTCAGAAGCAGAGGGATGTCTTTATAGCGTTCGATGTTGCCGATCTGCTCTCCTGTATAGAATTCCCCTGTCTTGGTCATATACAGAGGGATGATATCATACTTCTCCCTGTCAATGTACTCACAGGCCTGCAGAGCCGAAATCACCGAAATTTCGTGTTCCACGCTCTTTCCGCCGAAAATAACCGCCAATTTGATTTTCATAATTCCTTTCCTCCCAACTTAAGATCACAAGACCTTTTTCTTTTTCCCGGATCCTTACAAATAGCTGTCCGGCAGATCATTCTCCAGCAGCACAATCAGCTTTTGGTTCGTGACTATGCCATATACATAATTCATGGCGTCCTGTAAATTCTCCGCCACATAGAAATGTTCTCTGTCAAACGCCGCGTCCGTGACGCCCCTGGCGATGCTCTCCGTCTGTCTGCGGCCCACCAGCACAATATAGTCACAATGCCGGGCGGCCTCTTTGCCCATCTCATAATTGTAATGGTCTTCCTGCTCTCCCAATTCCACCATGCCGGGCGTTACCAGCACCCGCACACCCCGAAACATACCCAGCGTCTTTAAGGCCATGTGCGCCCCATTGGGATTGGAATTGTAGGCGTCGTCAATGATAATCGTGTTGCCTCTGACGATGGGCTGAAGCCGGTGAGGGGCCCCTTCCAGGCGGCGCACCGGAATTTTCAGCTTCTCCAGAGGGATGCCCAGTTCATGGGACAGGGCGATGGCTCCGGTGATATTGATCACATTGTGTTCGCCCAGCAGCCTGGTGGTAAATTCCTCCCGGCTGCCGTCCGGAGCCTGCACCGTAAAGCGGGTTCCCTTTTCGTTGTACTCCAGATCGGTGGCTCGATAGGCATTGCCCTCCTCCAGGCCGTAGGTGACGGCTTTTTGGTTCACTCCATACTGCTTTACAAACTCGTTGTCGCCGTTTACGAATCTGGGCCCTCCCTCCGGCAGAGCGTCAAACAACTCCCGCTTGGTTCCCACGATGTTGTCCAGGGATTTAAAGGTCTCCAGATGCTGGTAACCCAGGGAGGTGATCACACCGATCTGAGGGTCCACGATATCGCAGATTTCCTTGATATCCCCCACATGTCTGGCCCCCATTTCACACAGAAAAATCTCATGGGTGGCTTTCAGGCTCCCCCGAATGGTTTTCACCACCCCCATGGGAGTGTTGAAACTTTCCGGGGTCATCAGCACATCGTATCGGGCACTCAGCAAAGTGTGGAGATAATATTTTACGCTGGTTTTGCCGTAGCTGCCTGTGATGCCGATGATCTTCAAGTCGGGGCAGGCCTTCAGCATCCGCCGGGCGTCCTGCACATAATACCGATTAATCCCCTTCTCCACAGGCCTGTTCACCAGATTGGCCAGCAGCACCACATAGGGACCGGCCATGGCCCCCAGCATGGCCAGGGCAAACAGGGACCACCAGGAGAGGCCTGCCATTGCCCACACCGCCAGGCAGGCCAGCCCGTAAAGCAGCGCCGTGGTGGCAATAAGACGCTTCACCCGGGCGGTGATCACCAACTTTTTCTTGGCCGCCCTGGGACGGTACAGAAACACCAGCAGAAGCAGGCAGAACCATTCCACCGCCAGGAGCAGCAGGACAGCCGCCAGGGATTTCCCTTCCATCAGACAGCCCAATAGAGGGACTGCCCCCGCCAGCGGCAGCAGCGTCATGGCCGGATGGGTTTTCATATACCGCCAGTAAGAGCGGTACTGGTAGGAGCCCTGCTGGAACATATGCAGCGTATACCGCACCCCCAGCGTGATGGCTGCCAGAGCCGTCACAAATATCAGTATAAAAAACGCGTTTATCATATATACACCCCCGCAGGATCGGATTCTCTCATCCCTGTATTCCCAGAAAAGACCGCATCACCGCCAGAAACTGGTACTGCCGATCCAAAAAGCTGAAATGCCCTGCCCCGGCCAGCACCGCCAGCCCGGAACCCGGAATCAACCGTTCCATCAACTCTCCGTCCGAGAGCGGTGTGTCCTGATCCTGGTCCCCCCATACCAGCAGAGTTTCCGCCTGTATCCGGGGCAGATACTCCCGCAGGTCCTGGTTGACCACTTTCACCATACTCTGCCTCATGACAGGAGAAGCCATGCGGTAATCCGCTGAGCCGGATTTACTCTGCAGCTTCTCCAGCGCATGGGGAAATAGTGCTTTTACCGGCGGCAGGCTCAGCAGTTTTTTACCTCTCTTGTACCGCCTGATCCGGCGCTGCTGCTGCTGCGTCTTTTCATGGACGATCCCCGCGCTGTCTATGAGAATCAGCTTTTTGACTTTCCGCTCCAACATGCCCCCGCCCACCAGCCGAATCAGAGTGCGTCCTCCATGGGAATGCCCCGCCAGGATCACCTCCCCATCTTCCGGTCCCGCCACATGGTCGATGAACGCCTTGGAAAAAGCGCAGTAGTCCTCCAGACTCCAGGGTTCTTCCGGCTCCTGGCTGCCGCCGAAGCCCGGGGTGTCAGGGGCCGCCACCCGGTACTGCGCAGCCAGGGTGTCAATGACGGCCCGAAACAGTTCCTTGTTGGCTCCCCAGCCATGGAACAATACCACCAACGGCCCCTGCCCCTGCTCTATGTATTGGACCTTCAGGCCCCGATATGTCATCTCCATAAAGTTCTCCTCTATCATTAAGGTTCCGCATTACCCGTGGGTCCGCATCTCACTGAGCATCATCAGATAACAGGCCGTCCAGGCCGGGTTTTGGCTGATGTCCTGTTCCCAGAAACAGTAGGACTTGGCATTGCGCCCCCACAGGAAATAATACTGGCTCTCTATTATATGGCCGTACTCATAATTGGTGATTACATAATCCACCACCGACAGAAGCGCCATATCCCACATCAACTCGTCTATGGCAGCTTTTCCCTGATTCACTTCCCTATAGGCCAGCCTGGGAATCCCCGCCGCGATCTCTTCCGCACGGTTCATCACCACCCGGATCAGCCTGTTGCACAATTCCACATCCACTCTCTGTTTGGTGGCGATATAGGTGACTGCCGCCAGATAGTCATACCGGCCAAAGGCTTCCTCCTGGGCTTTCTGCATAAGGCCTCCTTCGGACGCCTCCAGCACTGCCGCGTATTTTTGCTGTCCAGTGGCCCGATACAGTTCCGCCGCCGCCATCAGCCGGGCCTGTTCCCCGGTGATCCCGTCCCGGCCTGCCCGGGCCTTTTCGGCCTGCTGCCACAATCCTGCCGCCAGCTGAATGATATCCGTGGCGTATTTGCTGTCATACTTCTGATAGGAATGGCTGTATTTTGACAATGCCGCCGCCAGTTCATAGGTCAATTCGTCCGGCTCCGCAGATTCCTGCCGGCCCACAATGACCCGCACGGCCTCTGTCATATACTCCAGAACATCCGGAATCTGGTTGCCGTCCCCGTCCTCATACACATCGGGATAAAGTTCATAGGAAAGCAGCACCCAGATGATCTGCTGCAGCATATCCCGGACGGCTTCTATCCCCGGGGACAACTCCTGCCCCTGCTGCTGAAGCCTGGCCATGGCCTGACGGAACTGCTCCTGCAGCCGCCCTTCCTGCAGGGCAAAGGAATAAGACTTGCCGATGATATCGCAATCTATGTAATACTCACCCACATCCACGAAGTCCGAAAAGTCCCCATAACTATTATATTCCCCGGTATCTTCATTGTAACTGGCTTCTTCCAGCCGTCCCGTATAAACGCATTGCCCTGTGGCGGTATCCATGATCCGAAAAGTCTCCGGCAGGCTGCGCCCGCAAAAATATACCTCCTTGCTGCCCTTACTGTCATATCCTCCCAGACTGACCCAGATCCCGGGATACTGCTCCGGCACCTGATAATCCAGTTCCGCTTCCGGCAGCAGCTTGAACATATCCTGCCCTGAGACTCCGTCTCCTCCCGCCTGCAGCTGACCCAGATCTCCCGAAGCACTGTTCTCCTCCAGCTCTCCCACCCAGCCGCAGCCCCAAAAGCCCGCCGCCAGACAGAGGCAAAGCAGATATGAAACGATCCTTTTAATTCCCCTGTTCAGTTCCACCATCTGCCTCCTATTAAAGTTCCGCAAGTTCCCTTCCAACGCAGCTTCCTGTGAGCAACATCCGGCCACATACGTGTCCGTATTTTGCTCAATGCGTTGTTCGGGAACATGCTGTTTTAGTTCCGCAAGTTCCCTTCCAACGCAACTTCCTGTGAGCAACATCCGGCCACATACGTGTCCGTATTTTGCTCAATACCCAATTTCTTTCCCTAGTATAGCAAAATTAAGTCCCGCGGTAAAGTCTTTCCGGGGATTGTGTGGAAAACATTTCAGTCTCTGCCGTCCTTCTCATATACCAGCCTTCCGTCAATCAGGGTGTACAGGGTCTGGGTGAAAACTTCCATTGGGTTCCCGGTAAAGATGGCGATATCCGCATCCTTTCCCGGTTCCAGCGACCCCATTCTGTCTGCCACACCGCAGATGGAAGCCGCATTCACGGTAATGGCCTTTAGCCCCTCTTCCAGAGGAAGTCCCGCTTTCACGGCCAGCCCGGCGCAGAGAGGCAGGGACTGGATCTGGGACACCGGATGGTCCGTGGTGATGGCCAGCCGCACCCCGGCCCGGGCCAGTACTCCGGCGGTCTTGAACGCCACGTTCTGCACCTCAATTTTGTTGCGGCTGGTCAGGTCCGGCCCCACGATGGCGGGAAAGCCCTCCTTGGCCAGCTCCTGCGCGATCAGATGGCCTTCACTGCAATGGTCCAGGGTCATATCCAGGCCAAACTCCCTGGCAATCCGAATGGCTGTAAAAATATCGTCCACCCTGTGTACATGGGCTTTCAGGGGAATCTCCCGGCGCAGCACCGGAATCCAGCATTCCTTTGTAAAATCTTCCTGAAAGTCTTCCCCCTGCTCCACAGCCCTGCTTTTCCGCTGCCAGTAATCCCGGGCTTCGAACAATTCCCGTCGCAGCATCCCGGCTATGGCCATGCGGGTGGAAGGGCTCTTACCCTGTCCGGAATAATTGACCTTGGGATTCTCTCCGAAAGCCACTTTCATGGCCGCAGGGGCCTTCACAAGGATATCGTCAATCCTTCTGCCATGGGTTTTGATCAGGGCAAACTGCCCTCCCACCACATTGGAACTGCCGGGGCCCACCATGGCGGCCGTGATGCCTGCCCGCACCGCATCATCGAAGGCGGCATCCATGCTGTTGATGGCGTCTATGGCCCGCAGCCAGGGTGTAACGGGATCCACAGTCTCATTGCAGTCGTCTCCCTCCATGCCCTTTTTTTCCTCGGTGATTCCCATATGGCAGTGCGCCTCGATAATGCCGGGCATCACCCAGCCGCCGCCTGCGTCCAGTACCTGGTCCGAGCCATCCAGTTCACTGCCCGCCGAATCCGCATGGCGCATTTCCTGCCATTGTTTCATGGTTCCCACCCAGGCTATTTTGCCATTTTCCACCCGGACCGCGCCGTGTTTTATGACGCCCTGCGCCCCCATGGTATGAATTTGGCCGTTAATGATCTCCATATCCCGCACATGTCCCTTCTTATATAGAGTTCCGCATATTCCCTACCAGTGCACCAGCCTGTGAGCAAGATCCGGCCGCTCTCGCGTCCGTATCTCGCTCAGTGCTCTGTCCGGGAATATGCTGTTTTTGGCTTTTGAGTTCCGCATATTCCCTGCCAGCGCACCAGCCTGTGAGCAAGATAAGGCCGCTCCCGCGTCCGTATCTCGCTCAGTGCTCTGTCCGGGAATATGCTGTTTTTGGGCTTTTGAGTTCCGCATATTCCCTACCAGCGCACCAGCCTGTGAGCAAGATCCGGCCGCTTTCGCGTCCGTATCTCGCTCAGTGCTCTGTCCGGGAATATGCTGTTTTTTGGCTTTTGAGTTCCGCATATTCCCGGACAAATTTCTAGAAATACAGATTCTGGGGATCCAGGGCTGCGCCGTCCTGCTCCAGCAGGAAATACAGATTGCTTCCCTCCAGGCTGTAGTAGATGGTGGGTGCCGCCACGGACCCGATAATCTGCCCGGGATTCACATAATCCCCTTCCGCCACATTCAGAGCCTGCAGCTGTCCGTAGACCACCTGGTATCCATTGCCCAGGTCCAGAGTCACTGCCTGTCCGATTTCCTCATTTCTGAATACGGAAGCTACCCGGCCTTCGGCGCAGGCCATTACCTGGGTTCCTTCTTCCACCCGGTACACGGTGGCAGGATTGTATTTATATTGATCCAATGTGGTAAAATACACAGTGCGATCCATGCTGTAGGGAATCAGGATATCTCCCGACACGGGACGCACCAGGCCCTGATCAGAAGAAAACGCCAATGTCCTCACATCCTGGGCATCCCATACAGGCTGTTCCTCCGCCAGAACAGACTGCTCTAACACCGGCTGTTCCAAAGCAGGCTGCTCTGGAGCAATCTGCTCCAAAACGGGCTGTTCCACTGCCGGGGGAGTCTGCTCCCGAATCGGCTCCGTGGCAGCGGCGCCGCTTTCCTGGGGTTTGTCATCCTTCTCTTCCGGCTGCTTTTCTGTGGCTTTCTGCTCCTCCAACATGGCAAGTTGCTCATCACTGGCCACATCTGCCTCCGAGCGGACGCCGTCGGTGAGGCCGGGAATCTGGATCAGCGAGGAACCGGCTTCTTCCATGGGCAGATAGTCCAGATCATCCTCCGGAATCTCCTGCATCGCATCGTCTCCCTGGGGATAGGTCACGGCATTATGGGGCTTCTGCGCATCCCCTGCCTCCTGGATGCCATCCTCGGCCTGACTCTCTATTCCGGTGAAGTCAATGCTGTAGCCATCGTCCTGGTTCTGGGCGCTGTTCTCCTTCATATACACTCCCGTCATGGTCAGCGCCGCCATCACGAAAGCCGATGACGCGATCATAATGATCCTCTCTTTTTTGATATTTTGTTTCCTGTTGTTTTGTCTCATGAACACCTCCCGTCCGCTGACGCGGACTCTTCTACCCTTTATTTTCATATTGAGAATTGCCTTGCTTACTCAATGGATATTCTTACCCTGACGAAAACAAATTATACGGAAAACAGTGTTCAATAAAACAAAAGGGAAGCAATGCCCTACAGGCCTGCTTCCCATGTGTTCAGAATCTCCTCACATCTCTCCGTGTCCATATCGTCCACGGCGGTTTTCAGTTGTTCAAAAAGTTCATCCTGGACGTCTCCGTAAGAGTATTGGTCCATATCCTTTACCACATCCTCCATGACGTCCATATCCAGATTTTCCAAAGCGTCCCGCATCTTGGCAAACAGAAGATTCAGCTGCCCGCCATAGGCCTGCTTCTCACTCTTCGCCTTTTCCTGCCCGGTGAAATAGGGGGCTAAAATCTCTTTATAAAAGCTGTACTCCGCCAGCATCCCCGGTGTGACCTTGTGGATCAATTCTCCGTTTCGGGCATTTCCGGCGGCCTCCATCTGCTCCGCCGTCTCCGCAAGTTCAAAAGCGCCAATCTGGCGGGAGGCGCTTTTCAGGGAATGGACTTCAATGGTGTATTCCCGCCAACGTTCTTCCTGCTCATATTTCCGAATCAGAGCCTGTTTTTTGTCCATGACACGGTAGTACTCTTTAAGCACAGCCCAGAACAAGTCTTCACTGCCCAAAAATCCCACTGCCTTCTGCACATCCAGGCCGTTGATGGAAATATCCGTCGCCTGGGCCGACATCTCTCCCGGCTTGTTTTTCCATGTCTCCCTGTCCCTGGATGCGCTCCGCTTTTTGCGGATTTTATCTGAAGGCAGCCATTTGCGGAGTTTTGAAACGATATCCTTCAGTTCAATGGGCTTAGTCACCAGATCATTCATTCCCCCATTGATAAACATCTCCCGAGTGCCCTCAACGGCATTGGCCGTCAGGGCAAGGATGGGAATCTGCCCGTTTTCTCCCAGGGTTTGCCGAATGATCTGCGTGGCCTCCAGGCCGTCCATCCCGGGCATCATGTGGTCCATAAAGACCAGATCATACTTTTTGTTGGTGGCCTTGAATACCGCCTCCCCGCCGCTATGGGCCGTATCAATCTTCATTTCCAGCGGACTCAAAAGCCCTCTTGCCACTGTCAGGTTGATGGCATTGTCGTCCACCACCAATATTTCGGCATCCGGAGCTACAAAATAGAAATCCTCCGCATCAAACCGATTGTAACCTGTTTCCGTCTTTTCTCCGTGGAGGATACCCGCAAGCCCCAGGACATACAGGGGCTTTTTGATGATGCAGACATTCCCCAGAGCGTAAGGACGCACCTCGCGGTAATCCGCCAGCACCACGCCGGTGATATCCGGGTAGGATTTCAAAAATGTCTGAACCGCATCGGACATAAGAGAATGTTCCACGAACAGATACTGTATTTGCTGTATCTTCTGTGGGTCCATCCTGGCCAGATCCCTATCGGAGGCAAGCCCCTGGTAATTTACTCCCAGCCTCTGCATATCCGTCTCTATCTGCTTTGCGGCATAATCACCGGCCAAAAGTCCCAGTGCCTGCACTGTTTCCTTGACCGGCCTGACACAGGGAACAGGACTTATAATATCCTGGGGAATGACAAAGGAGAAAGTGCTTCCCTGGCCGTACTCACTTTCCACCCGGATCTCGCCATGCATGAGAGAAACCAACTGTTTACAGATCGCCAGTCCCAGACCGCTTCCCTCGATGTTCCGATTGCGCTTGCTGTCCAGCTGCTGGAAGGACTTGAAGAGTTTGTCTCTGTCACACTCCCTGATGCCGCTTCCGGTATCGGATACCGCAACGAGGAGGTCCAGCTGACCCGCCCCTTTGGGCCGATAGCCTATCTGCAGATGCACATTCCCCATCTTTGTAAACTTGACGGCATTGTTCGCCAGATTGATGATGACCTGTTTGATGCGGATATTGTCGCCCCGCAGCTTACTGGGAATGTTCGGGTCCACATCCACCGTCAGTTCCAGTTCCTTGCTGCCAATCCGCGTCATGATAATGTTTGCCACATCATTGACTACGGACATGGGCTCATATTCCGTCTTATTGATGGCCATCATGCCGGATTCTATCTTGGAAAAATCCAGAATGTCATTGATAATTGTCAGGAGTGTCTGGCCCGAGGCCTTGATCTGGCCCACATATTCCCTCGCCAGTGTAGGGAGATCCTCCCGCAGTGCCATTTCCGCCATACCGATAATCGCATTCATGGGCGTACGTATCTCATGGCTCATATTTGCCAGGAAATCCGATTTCATATTGGAGGATTTAAGCAGTTCCTGGTTCTTTACATTTAACTGGTGCTTATTAAAGGCGATACCGGAAACGATATTCGCAATATTGGACAGGGCGTTGATCTTACTTTTTATATCCTCCTCCCTGACAATATCCACTTTGCGGACTGCTTCTGTCAGTTTCCGGGAATCCACGCCAATATCCTGTGCCAGCTTACGGATTATCTCTTCGTCCGGAGCCTCCGTCAGCATCTGGCCGCAGATAAAGCACCCCATTTTATAGCCGGAAACTACAATAGGCACAGCAAAATTAGCCAGCCCCCCATGGCAGTGATAGGCAAAGGGAGCCCCCTCCTGAGCAGCCTCCGCACCAATGCGGTAACACTGTTCGCACCGTTTCTTCCCCTTCTCCGAGGCCTGCACATATCGGGCACAGAATTCCGTGAAACGGGCCCCTTCGGTGATGGCAGCCCCCTCTCTGTCCGTAATCAGAGAGGCGACCCCTGCCACATCGGAAAAGGAATCCTGTATCCGGCGCAGCGTCTCTATGTCAATCAGGTCCGTCAGGAGCAGATTCTCCATCTCCCCTGCCGCTTTGGCTGTGTCCATTACATCCTCCTTAATCCCCGCTTCTCTTTCAGCCCAGGACGCCCTTGATGGTGGAGGCCACTTTCTCCATGTCGATGGGCTTCAGGAGGTATCCCTGTATTTTCAGTGCCAGCACCTCCTGAATCTTGGCACGCACCGTGACGCCGGTTAAAAAGATCACAGGGAGATTCTGTGTCCTGGGGTTATCACGTATCTGGCTCAGGACAGTTGCCCCATTCTCTCCGGGCATTTCATAGTCCAGCAGTACCAGATCCGTCCTTTTACTCTCCAGAAATTTCATTGCCACTTTGCCATTGATCGCAGTGGCCACATCATAGCGCTCCCCCAGATAGGTTTTGAGCAGTTTCAGAACACTGCTGTCATCGTCCACGATGAGGATATGCTTCCGGGCCGGGCCGGAGACCGGCTGTGAGGAAGAGGGTTCCTGGTCCCCCAGCGCCCCATTGACAGGCTGTATATCCTCCGCGTCACCGATATCCTCTTGCAGAGCAGACTTCTGCCTTGCTCTCCTTTTCTCCAACATTTCCACAATCTGGTGTTCCAGCTTCTGCGCGGAAATGGGCCGCTGGAAAACAGTTACCTCTATGGAAGGCGCGATTTTGGAAAACTGCTCGCATTCATCCCGATTCCCAACAATGACGATGGGGATATCCTGCTCCGTGAATTTGTGTTCCACATTGGCGAAGCGCTTGATATCGTCCGGCGACTCCCCATACAGGCAGTATACGAACACATCGGGAGTAATATATTTCAGATGGTTAATAATATCTTCATACCGGCTGGAGGTATTAATGCACTCAAGGCTCATATCCATATAGGTAAAAAAGTCATTGATCGCCATCCTGTTGTTCCCGGTCAACATTACCACATATCTCATAGCTGCCCCCTGTACAATTCATCATCCCTGCGGCGGCTTTCCGCCGGCCAGGGCTTCCTGGATCGTCTCGATCATATTGCGGGTGACCCGGATGTTCGCCCCACCCGGATTAATGGCAAAACCATCGCACTGGCTGTCCGTCCTTCTTACCATGCCCGCAAAGTCCTGGAATCCAAATACGAACAACTGCTGGCCCTCCTCCAGGCTTTTCACCCATTTCTTTAATTCCTGTATATCCGTAAAGGCCATAAAATACCGTATGCCCTCCCGGGAACTGAGCATGGGGACCTGCACCTGGCTGTCCGGCTGCATCCGCACCACGCCGTCCGCGTCTCTTTCCGGCTTCGGCGTCACGGTGGCAGGGGTAAGGAAATGTGCCTTCAGCAGTTCCTGCAGAAAAAAGTCACGGTGCTTGGTGGAATTGTCCGCTTTTAACAACTCCATGGCTCCCACCAGCATTGGGTTGTTGATTGCTTTCGGTTGTTCCATATCTTCCTCTCTTTATCCCTATTCCCTCCCGGCCCTGACTTTGGTCTGGCCGGGAGATTGTCATATCACACGCGGTTATAATTAATCAGGCAGCCTTTCAGGATGATCTGGCGCTCCTCATCGGTCAACTCGCCCAGTCCCATGGTAAATTCCTGCAGTTCCTGGAACTGCGGTTCCTGGAACTGCGGTTCTTGGAACTGCTGTCCTTCGGACTGCCGGCTCTGGGGCCTCACCACATACGCCCTGATTTTCTCCGTGCCGTTCTCCACGGCGGCCCGAATCCCGGGGATAAACAGATAGTCCAGATTGCGGAAGGGAAGTTCCCCCTCCGGGATCAGGAACGGCAGCATCCCCCAGTTGATCAGGTTGGAACGGTAACGCTTGGTGGCATACTCATGGGCGATGTTGGCCCAGCCCCCCAGCACCTTCTGGCAGCTTGCGGCCTGCTCTCTGGCAGAACCGTCGCCGGGCTTAACCGCGAAAATGGTGGAGCCAAAGCCGGTATTGGTGTGATTTACTTCCGGGAATTGCTGCTTCACCGCCCCCATGACAGGCTTCACGTCCGGGTGCGCCTGGCAGGGATGTTCTCCCGCCATACGGGCCTTCTCCGCCTTCTGGATGTCCTTGGCCCGGTCCACATAGGCGGGGTCCTTACGGGACAGGGTGAATTCCGCCAGTCCCAGGGGATTGGAGCGATAGCTGGATGTCTCTCCGGAAGGAATCAACTCGTCCGTGGTGGTCACGGGGTCATGAATCTCGCTGACCACCCGCAGCACCATATTCTCCGGCAGCGCCCCCATCTCCGGCCAATCCTTGATATTGGGCCCCAGCACGATCTCCGCCTCCGGGTCTGCCGCGCCATGGGAATCAAACACCCTGTTGGCGTAGATATTGCTGTCAAAATGATATTTGTATTTGCCGATTGTACCGTCAAACTCCGTGGCGGGAGTCAGTACCCCCTGATTGGCGGCAGTAGCCGCAATGGAACGGGCATCCATCAGAGCCACAGAGGAAATCTGGCCGTTCTGCAGTTTGGAGCCTTCCCTGTTGGGGAAGTTCCGGGTGGAATGGCGGATGCTGAAAGCATTGTTGGCAGGAGTATCCCCTGCACCGAAGCAAGGGCCGCAGAAAGCGGTCTTCATCACCGCGCCGGTCTCCAGGATAGCGGCGGCGCAGCCGTTTTTAATCAGTTCCATATATACAGGCATGGAGGCCGGATATACGCTCAGGGTAAAGCCGTCGCTGCCGATGTACTTTCCCTTCAGAATGTCCGCCGCGGCGCAGATATTCTCAAAGCCGCCGCCCGCACAGCCTGCGATAATGCCCTGGTCCACCAGGAATTTGCCGTCTTTGATCTTGTCCTTCAGATGGAATTCCACTGCCCCGCCCAGACTCACCTTGGCCCTCTTTTCCGTCTCCTCCAGAATATCCGCCAGGTTGGCGTTGAGTTCCTCGATGGTATAGGTGTTGCTGGGATGGAAGGGCATGGCGATCATGGGACGCACCTTGGACAAATCCACGGTGATCATGCCGTCATAGTAAGCCACTTCCCCCGGTGTCAGTTCCACATAGTCCTCTTCCCTGCCGTGAATCTGATAGAATTCCCTGATCTGGCCGTCCGTCTGCCAGATGGAGGACAGGCAGGTGGTCTCGGTGGTCATCACATCCACGCCGATACGGAAATCCGCACTCAGGGAGGCCACGCCGGGACCCACAAACTCCATCACCTTATTTTTCACATATCCGTTGGCAAACACGGCCCCGATAATGGCCAGCGCCACATCCTGGGGGCCTACACCCCGGACCGGTTCCCCGGTCAGATACACGCCCACCACGCCGGGCATATTGATGTCATAGGTCTGGTTTAAAAGCTGTTTTACCAGTTCAGGGCCGCCCTCACCCACGGCCATGGTTCCCAGCGCGCCGTAGCGGGTGTGGGAATCCGAGCCCAGAATCATGCCGCCGCCGCAGGCCAGCATCTCCCTGGCAAACTGATGGATTACCGCCTGATGGGGAGGTACATAGATGCCGCCATATTTTTTGGCACAGGAAAGGCCAAACATGTGATCGTCTTCGTTGATGGTGCCGCCCACTGCGCACAGGGAATTGTGACAGTTGGTCAGGACATAGGGCATGGGAAATTTAGTCAGTCCCGACGCCCTGGCGGTCTGGATAATCCCCACGAAAGTGATGTCATGGCTGGTCAGCTTATCAAATCGGATTTTCAGCTTTTCCCTGCTGCCCGAGGTATTGTGGCTCTGCAAAATACCGCAGGCAATGGTGTTTTGAGCGGCCTCCTCCTTGGTGACCTCCCTGCCGGTACCGGCCTTGATGGCAGCCTGGGCCTCGCTGCCGTTCGGAATGATCTCGGATCCCCGCAGCAGATAGGCTCCTCCGTCAAATAATTTAATCATAAAAGTTCCCGCCCCCTTATACCATTGTCATTTTGTCCAGATGCCAGATTTCGTCCACATACTGCTGAATGGTCCTGTCGGAGGTGAACTTGCCGGAGCAGGCCACGTTCAGGATGGCGCTTCTGGCCCAGCCTGCCTCGTCTTTGTAGGCCGCTTCCACTTTTTTCTGGGCTTCCGCATAAGCCTTGAAATCCTTCAGGATAAAGTAGGTGTCCGCCTTGGAGGTACTCTGGGTGTTCAGCAGGGAATTGTACAGGTGACGGAACATCTCCGTGTCATGAGAATATGTGCCGTTGATCAACTGCATCAACACCTTGCGGATATCCTGGTCATTGTTGAAGATTTCCATGGGGTTGTAACCGCCATGGTTCTCGTAATTGATTACTTCATCGGAGGACAGGCCGAAGATAAAGGCGTTCTCCTCCCCTACCTCCTCCACGATCTCCACATTGGCGCCGTCCATGGTGCCCAGGGTCAGGGCGCCGTTGAGCATGAATTTCATGTTGCCCGTGCCGGAAGCCTCCTTGCTGGCCGTGGAAATCTGCTCGGACACATCCGCGGCGGCAAAAATGATTTCCGCGTTGGATACATTGTAGTTCTCGATAAACACCACCTTGATCTTGCCGCCGATGGAGGCATCGTTGTTGATCACGTCCGCCACGGAGGTGATCAGCTTGATGGTCAGCTTGGCATTGCGGTAGCCCGCCGCAGCCTTGGCGCCGAAGATAAAGGTCCTGGGATAGAACTCCCTGTCCGGATGCTCCTTGATCTCGTTATACAGATACATCACATGCAGGATGTTGAGAAGCTGCCTCTTATACTCATGCAGGCGCTTCACCTGCACGTCAAAGATGGAACGGGGATCCACTTCCACGCCGTTGTGCTCCAGGATATATTTTGCCAGACGCACCTTGTTCTGATACTTTATATTCATAAATTCCTGCTGGGCCTTTGCGTCGTCCGCATAGATTTTCAGCCGGCTGATCTGAGGCAGGTCCGTGATCCACTCGTTGCCGATGTGGTCCGTAACCCAGTCCGCCAGCAGCGGATTGCCGTGCAGCAGAAAGCGTCTCTGGGTGATGCCGTTGGTCTTGTTATTGAATCGCTCCGGGAACATCTCATAGAAATCCTTCAATTCCTGGTTTTTCAATATCTCCGTGTGCAGCCTTGCCACTCCGTTCACCGAGTAGCCGGACACAATGGCCAGATGAGCCATCTTCACCTGTCCGTCATAGATGATAGCCATCTTACGGATCTTGTCCTGCACATTGACGCCGGGCACATTGCTGTATTTTTTCTCGATCTCAAGGATAAATCTGCGGTTGATCTCCTCCACAATCTGGTAAATCCGGGGCAGCAGCCTGGAGAACAGTTCAATCGGCCACTTTTCCAGCGCCTCGGCCATGATGGTGTGATTGGTGTAGGCACAGGTTCTGGTGGTCACTGTCCAGGCCTCGTCCCAGGTCAGATAGTACTCGTCCATCAGGATGCGCATCAATTCCGCGATGGCAACCGTGGGATGGGTGTCGTTGAGCTGGAAGGTCACTTTCTCGTAGAATTTTCGGATATCGCTGTGGGTGCGCATATATTTCGCCACGGCCGCCTGCACGGAGGCGGAGATGAAGAAATACTGCTGTTTCAGGCGCAGTTCTTTGCCTGCGTAATGATTGTCGTTGGGATAGAGCACTTCCACGATGTTTCTGGCCAGGTTCTCCTGCTCCACCGCTTTCTGGTAATCCCCCTTGTCAAAGGAGTCAAGCTGGAAGCACACCACCGGCTCCGCATCCCAGATGCGCAGGGTGTTCACGACATGGTTGCCATAGCCCAGGATGGGAAGGTCAAAAGGAATGGCGTTGACGGATTGATAGCCCTCCTGAGAGAAGTACTCTCTGCCGCTCTCGTCCCGTCTCACGGTCACATAGCCGCCGAACTTTACTTCTTTTCTGTACTCGGGTCTGCGCAGTTCAAAGGGATTGCCGTCCGCCAGCCAGTTGTCCGGCACCTCTACCTGGTAGCCGTCGCGAATCTGCTGCTTGAACATGCCGTAGCGGTAACGGATGCCGCAGCCGTATGCGGGATAGCCCAGCGTGGCCAGGGAATCCAGAAAACAGGCCGCCAGACGTCCCAGACCGCCGTTGCCCAGCGCCGCGTCCGGCTCCTGATCCTCCACGATATTCAGATCCAGCCCCAGTTCCTCAAGGGCTTCCCTGGCCTCCTTGTAAGCCATCATGTTAATCAGGTTGTTGCCCAGGGCACGCCCCATCAGAAATTCCATGGACAGATAATACACCATCTTGGCATCCTGCTTCTCATAGGCCTTCTGGGTATCCATCCAGTCTTCCACGATCTGGTCTTTTATAGCATAAGAAACCGCCTGGAAAATCTGCTGAGGGCTGGCCTCATCCAGATTCTTGCGGTACAGGGTCTTTGTATTGTACTGCACGCTTCTCTTGAAAAGTTCTTTGTCGAACTTCAGCTTCTTGGTTGTCGTGGTACTTGTCATGCTCATGCTTGTTCTCCTTTTCTGCTTGGTTTTGTCATACCGGCGAAATAGAATCCGCTTCCAGAACGTCTCCCGGCGTTTTCTATCATATAACCTGTGGCTATATATTATAACAAATATTCCCACCTGTGCCAACTGTTTTCCGCCGGAAAAGCGAAATAATCCGAATATGGCGGCCGCAAAGCAGAGCGGCTGCAGGTATCCCCGCCGCCGCTCTGTTTGTTTCTCAGATTTTCTCCAGGCTGACCGTCACGGTCTCACCGTTCACATTCCACTCTCTGGATACCTCATAGGAGACATCCGCCGTCAGTTCCCGGGCCAGCACCTTGCCGCAGATGGCCTCCCGGTTGTTCTCCGCGATGGCGGAAATCCTGGCGTTGCCCCCAAAGGATACCCGGATGTGATCCATCACCTCAAATCCCGCGTCCTTGCGCATGGTCTGGATTTTGCTGATGATCTCGTAGACAAATCCCTCCTCGATCAATTCCTCCGTCAGATTGGTGTCCAGCACCACGGTCATGCGATTGTCCTCCTGGGATACATAGCCCTCTTTCTGAGCCATGCTGATCAGCAGATCCTCTTCGGTAAGTTCCACCGCCGCACCGTCTACTTCAAAACGCAGCAAACCGCTGGCCTTCAATTCCTCCATGGCCGCATTGCCGTCCAGACTGCCCAGCTTCTTCTGGATGCCGCCCAACTGTTTGCCGTACTTGGGACCTACGGTACGCAGCTGGGGTTTGAAATTGTAGGAGGTGAATTCCCGCACATCATCGGTGAAACTCACTTCCTTAACATTCAATTCCTCCTTGATGATATCCACATAGAAAGCATCCAGACAGACCTCCGACTTGATATACATTCTGCCAATGGGCTGTCGGTTCTTGATGGCCGCATCGTTGCGGCAGGCCCGGCCCATGACCACCACGGCCAGCACGTCCTTCATGGACTCCTCCAGGGCCTTGTCGATCCACTCCTCATGCACCACCGGGAAATCGCACAGATGGATGCTCTCGGGGGCAGTATCGTCTATGCCGCGCACCAGATTCTGGTAGATGTCCTCGGTCATAAAAGGAATCATGGGAGCCGCGGTTTTACAGATGGTCACCAGCGCCGTATACAGGGTCATGTAGGCATTTATCTTGTCCTGCTCCATGCCCTTGGCCCAGAAGCGTTCACGACTGCGACGCACATACCAGTTGCTCATCTCGTCCACGAAGTCCTCCAGGGCTGTGGCCGCCTCGGGAATGCGGTATTTGTCCAGGTTCTCGTCCACCTGGCCCACCACGGTATTCAGCCGGGAGAGCAGCCATTTGTCCATCACCGGCAGCTTGTGGTAATCCAGCGCGTATTTTGTAGCGTCAAAATTGTCGATGCTGGCGTACAGGATATAGAAAGCATAGGTATTCCACAGCGTTCCCATGATTTTTCTCTGCCCCTCCTGCACAATTTTGCCGGAGAAACGCTTGGGCAGCCAGGGAGCGCAGCTGGTGTAGAAATACCACCGGATGGCATCCGCGCCGTACTGGGCCAGGGCTTCAAAAGGATCCACCGCATTGCCCTTGCTCTTGCTCATCTTCTGGCCGTTCTCGTCCTGCACATGGCCCAGCACAATGACGTTCTCATAGGGGGCCTTGTTGAAAAGCAGGGTGGACTCCGCCATCAGGGAATGGAACCATCCCCGGGTCTGGTCCACGGCCTCGGAGATAAACTGGGCCGGGAACTGCTTTTCAAATACTTCCTTATTTTCAAAGGGATAATGATGCTGCGCAAAGGGCATGGCGCCGGAATCAAACCAGCAGTCCAGCACCTCGGGCACGCGCTTCATTTCGCCGCCGCATTTGGGGCAGGGATAAGTCACTTCGTCAATATAGGGCCTGTGCAGTTCCACCTTGGCGGCGTCCGGCTTTCCGGCCTTTTCCGCCAGTTCCTGACGGCTGCCGATGCACTCCTGATGTCCGCAGGAGCACTCCCAGATATTCAGCGGTGTGCCCCAATAGCGGTTCCGGGAGATGGCCCAGTCCTGAATGTTCTCCAGCCAGTTGCCAAAGCGCCCGCTGCCGATGGACTCGGGAATCCAGTTTACCGTATTGTTGTTGCGGATCAGATCCTCCCGGACGGCAGTCTCTTTGATATACCAGGACTCCCTTGCATAATAGATCAGCGGGGTATCACATCTCCAGCAATGGGGATAATCATGCTCAAACTTAGGGGCGTCGAAGAGTTTACCCTGGGCGTCCAGATCCTTTATGATCTGCGGATCCGCCTTTTTCACAAAGATACCGCCATAGGGGGTCTCGGCTGTCAGTTCCCCCTTGCCGTCCACGAACTGTACAAAGGGCAGATCGTACTTGCGGCCCACATTGGCATCGTCCTCACCGAAAGCGGGAGCAATGTGTACGATACCGGTGCCGTCCGACATGGTGACATAGTTGTCACAGGTCACGAAAAATCCCTTCTTGCCCTGTTTTTCCGCCGCCTCTCCGGCGCAGGCAAACAAAGGCTCATATTCTTTATGCTCCAGTTCTCTGCCCACATAAGTCTCAAGCACTTCGTAGGCGGGACTATCTTCGGCGGCCAGTTTTCCCAGCACCGTATCCAGCAGGGCCTGCGCCATATAATAGGTACGGCCGTCCGCCGCCTTCACCCTGCAGTAAGTCTCCTCCGGGTTCACGCACAGAGCCACATTGGAGGGCAGCGTCCAGGGCGTGGTGGTCCATGCCAGGAAATAAGCGTCCTCCCCGGTTACCTTAAAGCGAACCACGGCGGAGCGTTCCTTCACCAGCTTATAGCCCTGGGCCACTTCCTGGGTGGACAGGGGGGTACCGCAGCGGGGGCAGTAGGGAACGATCTTAAAACCTTTATACAAAAGTCCCTTGTTCCAGATCTCTTTCAGCGCCCACCACTCGGACTCGATAAAATCATCGTGATAAGTCACATAAGGATCGTCCATGTCGGCCCAGAAGCCCACTGTGCCGGAGAAATCCTCCCACATGCCCTTGTATTTCCAGACGCTCTCCTTGCATTTGTCGATAAAGGGTTCCAGGCCGTAGGCTTCGATCTGATCCTTGCCGTCCAGCCCCAGCAGTTTTTCCACCTCGATCTCCACCGGCAGGCCATGGGTATCCCATCCTGCCTTGCGGGGCACCATATAGCCCTTCATGGTGCGGTAACGGGGGATCATGTCCTTGATAACCCGGGTCTCCACATGGCCGATGTGGGGCTTGCCGTTGGCCGTAGGAGGCCCGTCATAAAAAGTATAGGTCTCCCCGTCTTTGTTTTTCTCCAGGCTTTTGCGGAAGATATCATGTTCCTTCCAGAACCGCTCCACCTGCTTCTCCCTGTCCACAAAATTAAGATCTGTAGATACTTTCTGATACATTCTGCACTCCTCCTGTTATTGTAGTTCTTCCGTTCCGTAATTTTGAGAAATAAAAAAGGCCCTGTCCGTAAAAGGACGAGGCCGTTTGCCCGTATTACCACCCGTTACGCATACGCACCGCCCTGCAAACTATGCCGGGCAGATCAATATGTTCCCCCTTAACGCCGGGGCTACGGCCACACCTACTGATTTTCGGCATGGCAGCTCGGAAGTGATTTTCCACGACAGCCTACTTGCGCCGGTCTCCCACCCTCTCCGGCTCGCTGGGGCTTTTGCGCTGCGTGTACTCTCTTCGTCTGCGCTTTTCGGTTCATTCTGTTTGTTTCCGATTATAAGACCGGCCTCCCTTTTCTGTCAAGCGGAAAAGTTTATTTTCTTTTTCATTGCAATTTCCCAATGTTCCGTTTATACTGTTTTTAACACCTTAACACTACAGGAAAAAGGAGACGCGGATTCAAATACCGGCACTATGGAAAGCACAAAAAAAACAACCAAAAATAAACGCGGAAAACTATATTATTCTTTTCAGGCCATCAGCATGATCCCGCTGCTGATCTATGGAATCGTGGTCATCATCTTCAGCAGCGCCACTTTCCGTCGGAGCATGCAGCAACAGGTCTATGCGGAACTCAAAAACGTGGAAAGCCTGGTGGACACCCTGCTGGACACGGCCTATCCGGGAGATTACACACTGAAGGGGGACAACGTTCTGTCCCTGTATAAGGGAGGCGTGAATATCACCGCCGATTACAGCCTCATTGACGGTATCAAGGAAGACACCGGCATGGACGTAACTCTGTTTTACCAGGACACCCGGATTCTCACCACGATCAAAAACTGGGAGGGAGAACGGCTCATCGGCACCCGCGCCCCGGAACAGGTGCTGACGGATGTGCTGGAAGGGGGAGAATCCCGCTTTTACGATAAGGTCATTATCAAGGGAACCACCTACTTCGCCTATTACGCCCCTCTGTATAACGGTGACGGACAGATCACGGGCATCCTGTTTGTGGGCAAACCCGCGGCGGAGGTCAACAACCAGGTCAACACAGCCCTCTCTCCCATGGTGATTGTGGGTGTTTTGGCACTGATCCTGGTCTGCCTTTTCTCCATGTATTATGCGGGCACATTCCTGAAAGCTCTCTACGGCCTCCGCACCTTTATCTCCCGGGTTTCCACCGGGAATCTGAGCGAGGAACTGGACCCTGCCGTGCTGAAGCGGGGAGACGAACTCACGGAACTGGGCCGTTCCGCCCTGTCCATGCAGCGTTCCCTGCGCAGCCTTGTGGAGCGGGACAGCCTGACAGAACTGTACAACCGGCGCAGCGGCGGGCATCACCTGGCCCACACCGTGGAAAAGGCCCGTTCCGGGAACACTTCCTTTACGCTGGTGATCGCCGATATCGACTATTTCAAAAAAGTCAACGACACCTATGGCCACCAATGCGGGGATTTGGTGCTGCAGAACGTTGCCCGCATCCTGCGCAGGCATATAAAGGGCAAAGGCTACGCCATCCGCTGGGGCGGCGAAGAATTCCTGCTGGTATATGAGAACAGCCGCCTGGAAGAAGCAAGAAAATTCCTGGAAACATTACAGGAAGAAATCAGGAATTCCTGCGTACAGTCCGAGGGAAACCAGATCTACATAACCATGACCTTCGGCATGGCCTGCAACCCCTCCAGAGAATTAAAAGACCTGCTGCGGGAGGCCGACGACAGGCTGTATTACGGCAAAAATAACGGAAGGGACCAGATTGTAAGCGGGGAAACACCTTCGCCAGCGGAGCCGTGACCTTCCGCCCGACACAAACATGCCATGATGTTCAACCTGTGAATTACGGAAAGGGAAGAAATGAACAAAAAACTGACGCCCTATTTTATCCTGTTTCTGGCCGTGTTGCTGTTGGCGGTGGACATCCGCCTCCCCCTCATGCCATACCCGGCCTTTGAGCCTTTTGTCACGGAGGCGCCTCAGACCGTGGATCTGGTGATCAATCATGTGATCGGTCATCAGTTGATGCTGGATCTGTTTTCGGACCTTCTGGGCTATCTCCTGCTGGCCGTCTCCTGCGTGATGCTGGGACCTGCAAACAAGCATTTTTTCCGGCTGCTGCCCTGGGCGGCCTCCAGCCTGGCCTTCTACCTGTGTCAGCAGTTGATGCCCTTCCATCTCAACGGCGGCATGCGCTTCAGGGCCGGATATCTGTTGTACTTTGTCTCCGGCATTCTCCAGGTCCTGCTGCTGATGCGGGCCATGTTCCACGTCTGCGACGGTCTGGACACCACGGAAAACCACAGCTTCAACAATCTGTCCATCATTTTTATGATCATCAGTTGTTTTACGGGGGTGGTGGCCGTACTGCTGTGGTTTTATGACTTGGTCCGGATCGCGCTGATCTACTTTGTCTTGCAGATGGTATTTATGGGAATCTTCTGGTCCCGGGTGTGGAAGGACCGAATGCTTTTGACGGGTGAAAAGGCTGTTTGAGGACTCTTGCATTCCCAATCTGAATAGGGTATAATGTTGCCATATTAAGAGGGAAACTGCCGGATGGTCGGTTTCTCCGAATTCAGAAAGGACCGATACATATGAGACTGATTACACGTTCCGATTTTGACGGCCTTGCCTGCGGCGCACTGCTGAAGGAAGCCGGAATCATTGACAACTGGAAATTTGCCCACCCCAAGGATCTGCAGGACGGTCTGGTGGAAGTAAATGAAAACGACTGTCTGGCCAATGTGCCCTTTGTGGAGGGCTGCGGTCTGTGGTTTGACCACCATTCCAGCGAGCATGAGAGAAACGAGTTAAAGGGAAAATACAAAGGCGAGAGCCGTATCACTCCCTCCTGCGCCCGGATCATCTACGAGTACTACGGCGGCAGGGAGCGCTTTCCCCAGTTTGACGATATGATGGAGGCCGTGGACAAGGTGGACTCCGGCCATCTGACCATTGATGAGGTGATGAACCCTCAGGGCTGGATTCTGATGGGCTTTTTGATGGATCCCCGCACCGGCCTGGGACGTTGGAGGCAGTTCACCATCTCCAACTATCAGCTGATGGAAAAGCTGATGGACGCCTGCCGCACCATGAGCACTGAGGAGATTCTGGCGCTGCCGGATGTACAGGAGCGCATCGAGGTGTACAATGAGCAGACGGAGAAATTCCGGGAGATGGTAACCAAGTATACCCGCACCGAGGGCAATGTGATCATCACGGATCTGCGGGGCGTAGATCCCATCTATACCGGCAACCGCTTTATGATCTACAGCATGTACCCCGAACAGAATATTTCCGCCTGGATTGTCAGCGGCCGGGGCGGCCAGGGATGTTCCGCAGCCGTGGGATACAGCATCTTAAACCGTACCAGCGACGTCAATGTGGGCAGCCTGATGCTGAAATACAATGGCGGCGGCCACAAAGCGGTGGGCACCTGCCAGTTCTCAAACGAGAATATGGAGACGGAACTCCCCAAAATGCTGGCGGAACTGTGTGGCA
This sequence comes from Lachnospiraceae bacterium, assembly GCA_011959105.1. Classification (GTDB taxonomy): domain Bacteria; phylum Bacillota; class Clostridia; order Lachnospirales; family Lachnospiraceae; genus Acetatifactor. The sequence continues at coordinate 49,431 of BLLU01000082.1, forward strand.
TGGCCAATGGTTAATACGGGATTTTGTAATCATGAATAAAAGGGTTGCGGTGCCGACTGCTGTCTTGTCGGTGCTGCAACCCTTTTCTGGGGCAAAAGCGGAGATCAGAATTATGAGCAAAGTCTTCACTCCAGTATATTGGTTGTAATAAAATCGACCCCCCACCGAATAAGCTGCCCGGCCTGCCCCGGGTCATCGCAGGTCCAGCAGTTTACAAGGATGCCGTTTTCATGAAAAAGTTTTACATTTTCCCCGCATAGCTGATGGAATTCCACATCAATATCAAAGCGGTATTCCTTTAGCTTCCCGGGAAGCTCCTCTGCCAGTTCGCAGGTTAAAAACTGCAGGCGGCTTTCGGGGAGGAGTTTTCTGAGTTCCACCAGGTTTTCAAAAATAAAGGAGATAAAGACAATCTTTTCCAGATCATAACACTCCCTGCAGATGTTGACCACCTCCCGGATATTCTCCGGATCCATAGCATTTTTCAGTTCGATTACCCCCGTCTTTTCATACCGCGCCAGCACTGCCAGAAACTCCTCCAGCGTGGGCATATACAGCGCTTCGCCAAAGTCCCCGTCCCTTCCCTTGATTCTGAGCCCACGTAGCGTTCCAAAATCATTTTCCTCCATCACAAGATCCTGATCGCACAGCCTGCCGGTGCTGTCGTCATGATAAACAAGATATTTGTTGTCCGCCGTAACATGAATGTCGCATTCTATGCCAAAATAGGAACGGTTGCAGGCCGCCACAAAAGAATGGATTGTATTCTCCCGCTCAATCCCGCTGAGCCCCCGATGGGCGATCATTTTTACCGCTTTGTTTTCCCCAATCTTTATTGTATTCATGACAATCACATCCTTTCTGTTTCACCTTCGATTCCGGGCAGGGCAGTCTCATCGGTCATCTGCCGGGATGCCCTTGCCTTTTAAGCCTCTATGGCCGCCCTGCGGGAATTAATTTCTTTAAAGATTTCCATGTCAAATTTCGCTTTTCTGCCATATGTATACAGGCCGTTTGTCTCCTGCTCCACATCATAAAGCTGGGTATAGCAGAAGCCGAACATGCGGGGATTATCCAGCAGGGCGTCGGTGAGTCCCCGGTAGCGGGCAATAAATTCCTCCTGAGTCCTGGGCCCGTCTCCATATCCCCAACTCTGCGCGTTCTCCCCTTCCACATCCCACTTGATGCCGCCATACTCGCTGATAAAGACGGGTACATCCTTTAGAGGAGTCTGTCTGTGAGGATGGGACTCCCGCAGTTCGCCCCCGCCTGCAAAAGCCGCGTAATGTCCCGCGAACTTCTCCGTATCCTGCTCGTAATCATGCAGATCATATATATCCGTCACCACATGGAAATTGCCGCTGGTGTCGATACAGGGTCTGGTGGTGTCAAAGAGTTTTGTCATCTGCCATACGATCCGCAGTAGATCATCGTCCTGTTTGCGTCCGTCATAATCCCATGTCTCGTTAAAAGGACACCAGCCCACGATGGCAGGATGGTTGAAATCTCTGGAAAGAACCTCCATCCACTCCGGCAGGAAACATTTCAGGGCCCCGGGATCGCTGTAATCCAGCCCCCAATTCCCCTGCTCCCCCCACACCAGATAGCCCATACGGTCGCAGTGATACAGAAATCTGGGTTCAAATACCTTCTGATGCAGCCGCGCCCCGTTAAAGCCTGCATCCAGAGACAGCTGAATGTCCCGCGCCAGGGCCTCATCGGTGGGCGCCGTATAGATACCGTCCGGATAAAAGCCCTGGTCCAGCACCAGTCTCTGGAATATGGATCTGCCGTTGATCAGCACCTTTTCGCCTTGGATCTTCACTTCTCTCATGCCAAAATAGCTGTGCAGGGAGTCTTCCCCAAAAGATAATTCCAACTCATACAGATGTCCGCTGCCGGCTTCCCAGAGATGCACCTCTGAGAGCAGAATGGTCAGTATCCCCCCGCCTGCGTTGACCGTCGTCCGGGCGCTGCCGCAGCTTTTACCCTCGTAAAAGGCTTCCGCCCTGAGAATACCCTCTCCTTTTGTCACGGCCCTGACGGTCACGGTGCCATCCGCAATATTCGGATAATACCGCAGACTCTGAATATAGCTTTCCGGTACGAATTCCAGCCATACTGTCTGCCAGATTCCCGTTGTTCTGGTATAGTCACAGCCGTTAGAATAAAAGCTGTCCGCCTGCTTTCCCCTGGGCTGTCTGCCGCTCCTTGTATCATCTGCGGCATAGACGGAAATATGATTTTCTCCTTCTGCCACGCTCTCTGTGATATCAAAAGCAAAGGAACTGTAACCGCCCTTATGCTCTCCCACTGCTCTGCCGTTCACCCACACCCGGCATTCATAGTCTACTGCGCCAAAGTGCAGAATCACCCGGCCCTTTAGCAGGTCCGCCGTGAGAGACACCGTTCTGTGATACCACACGGCCGCCATGAAATCCTTATAGCCCACCCCGCTCAGTTGGCTTTCCGGGCAGAAGGGCACCAGGATCTTACGGTCCAGTTCCTTCTTCTCATAGAACTTCCTCGCCACTCCGCTGTCTCCGAAATCAAATGCAAAATCCCATTCTCCGTTGAGGTTCATCCAGTTATCCCGCCTCATCTGGGGCTGGGGATGTTCCGGTCTCGGTATTGTATTCATATCTGTTTTCCTCGGCTTCCTTTGTGTGCTGTGCAAAATGATTTATGTTCCTTTATACCAGTATAATCCTTTTTCGGAAAAAAGCTATGAAAAATATCGAAAAATATGTAAAGCACCCCTGTGTTATAAATATGCCGCCCACAAACCCGCCAAAGGCAAATGTATTTGTGAGCGGCAATGAGATTGCCCCTTCGTAAAGAGTCGTATTTTTCTGTCCTACTGCTCCATCTGCCTGCCCAAAAAACCCGCCGCAGACATGATCAGCTTGTACTCCACTTCTCCCATCTTCCCCTTGTAATCATTTTCCAGCAGCAGCACGGAACCGATTACATCTCCCTCACAGATAATAGGCGTAAAGGCCATGTGCTGGTATTCTACTTCCAGTTCATCGCAGACCCGCAGAAAGTTCCGGTCTCCCTGGGAGCAGATTGCCGTCTCCCGGTCATTCATCTTTTCTTCCAGTTGTTTGCTGACCTCCTTTCCCAGGTAAGCCTTGCCGCCCCCCGCGGTGGCAATGAACTGATCCCTGTCGCTGATCAGGGCGGTGTGTCCGGAGACCTGGGCCAGGGACTCCGCGTACTGCTTGGCGAAGGTGGTCATCTCCCCGATGGGGGAATACTTTTTTAAAATCACCTGTCCTTCCCGGTCCGTGTAGATTTCCAGCGGGTCCGATTCTCTGATCCGCAGGGTGCGCCGGATCTCTTTGGGGATTACGATTCTGCCAAGGTCATCTATTCTTCTGACAATTCCAGTTGCTTTCATAATTCTGATTTTCTCCTTTTTTGCAGTTTCTGTTTTCTGTAGGGCTAGTATCTGTAAAATGTAGGATTTTATACCATATTTTCGTGGGTCATAGCATGGGCTTTCTGCAAATTATTCCCAATATCACTTTTTTCAACGCTTGCGTTTTTATGTATATATTGTTAAAATAGGGCTGAAAAATATCCTTACTTGTAGAACAGCAAATGTGAGATAAAGGAGCGAATACGGCAGCATGCAGGACAAAATTATGATTGTGGACGACGAAACCGCCATAGCCGACCTGGTGACCGTCTATCTAAAAAACGAAGGCTATGAAGTTTTTACCTGTTACACGGCAGAGGAAGCGCTGGCCTGCGTGGGCCGGGAGGATTTGAGTCTGGCCATTCTGGATGTGATGCTGCCGGATCTGGACGGTTTCGCGCTGTGTCAGCGAATCCGGGAAAAGCATTTATTTCCCATCATCATGCTCACGGCCCGGGGTGAGGATATGGACAAGATCACCGGACTGACCCTGGGAGCAGACGACTATATCACCAAGCCCTTCAACCCTCTGGAACTCACCGCCAGGGTGCGCACCCAGCTGCGGCGCTACACCCGCTACAACACCGCTGCCCCCCAGCAGGAGCAGACAGAAAAGGACATCCGGGGCCTGCATATGGACAAGGATGCCCACCACTGCAGCCTGAACGGCCAGGAGGTGGTTCTGACCCCCATAGAGTTCAACATCCTCTGGTATCTCTGTGAACGGCAGGGCAGCGTGGTATCCTCGGAGGAACTGTTTGAGGCGGTATGGGGCGAGAAATATCTGGACAACAACAATACCGTCATGGCCCATATCGCCCGGATTCGGGAAAAGCTGAAAGAGCCGGCCAGACGGCCCAAATATATTAAGACTGTTTGGGGGGTGGGATATACCATTGAATAACCATATTTTACGGAGAAGCCGAATCTCCCGGCGCATCATGCTGCGGTATATACTGTCCATGTTCGGTTTTGTGATCGGGCTGGTGCTCTTTGTGATGCTGTGCTGGTTACTGTGCAGCCAGCGCATCTGGTACTACAATGACCCTCTGTATCAGGTCCTGTCCCTGATCAAGGATTATCTGCTCTTTATTATGGTTGCCATCATTCTGATAGGCTGGACTTTGATCACGCATCACTTTATAACCCTTCCCCTGCGGTACCTGGATGAAATCGTGGGGGCTTCCGGGAAGCTGATCACCTCCCGGGAGGAATCCGTTCGCCTTTCCGGAGTACTGAGAGAGGTGGAGGAACAGTTGAACCGCTTCCGGCTCCAGGGACTGTCGGCAGAGGCCATGGCAAAGGAAGCCGAACAGCGAAAAAACGATCTGGTCATCTATCTGGCCCATGACCTGAAAACGCCTCTGACCAGCGTGATCGGCTATTTGAGCCTGCTGCAGGACGAACCCCAGATTTCTCCGCAGCTTCGGGAAAGATACACGGGCATCGCCCTGGATAAAGCATTGCGCCTGGAGGATCTGATCGGCGAATTCTTTGACATCACCCGCTTTAACCTGACCACTCTGACCCTGGAACCGGAGCAGGTAAATCTCAGCCGGATGCTGGAACAGATCACCTATGAATTCCTGCCCGTATTGTCGGACAAGGGTCTGTCCTGGCAGTTGGACATCCGGCCGGAGGTACAGATGAACTGCGATTCGGACAAACTGCAGCGGGTGTTTGACAATCTGATCCGCAATGCGGTGAATTACAGTTACCCCGATACCGTAGTGTCCCTGTCCATGGAAATAGTACAGGAGCCGCAGGGGACTGCCGTTCCCGGCGCGCCGGGCCTGCCCAGGCCTCTGGCACTGCAGGGACCGGCTTCCTCTTCAGACGGGCCGGAGACCGCCTGGGTGCGAATAAAGATCAGCAACCACGGCAGAACCATTCCCCCGGAAAAGCTGGGACGAATCTTCGAACAGTTTTTTCGGTTGGATTCTTCCCGCAGCACTTCCACCGGCGGTGCGGGACTGGGGCTGGCTATCTCCAAAGAGATCGCGGAACTCCACGGGGGCCAAATACAGGCAGAGAGCGAAAATGAACAGATCACCTTCACCTTATGGCTTCCCCTGAGTTGATCCAAATCCGGCGGAACCGGAAACTTTTCCGAAACTTTTCCTCTTCATGAGAAAATCGTAAGAATTTCATAACAAAATAGACAGAGTATTTGAAGGAATACCGAAAATATGTTTTTTCCCTCCCTGGTACAATATAGATACCGGGGAGGGATTTTTTTATTTCCTGTAACCGAATTGTCACTTAAGCCTGCTATACTGGCCGGGAATGAGGGATTACGCTGCTCCATGGCTGGGCGCCACTGCGATCGGACAAGGAGCACCGGGAATGTGGACTTGGAGGGGATATGCGGGACTAAAATCAGCATATCCCCGGAAAGCCCGCTGCTCCTTGTACGGGCGCCACTGCGATCGGACAAGGAGCACCGGAAATGTGGGCTTGGAGGGGATATGCGGGACTAAAATAAAGAAAGGCTGAATGTAAATATGAAAAGAAAACGAATCACACAAATTTTTCCATGGCTGATTCCTCTGCGGACCTGGCAAAGAAAATTTTTCTTCTATCTGGGGATGAAGCTGGACCGTAATCGCTATACCTCCTGTGTCCAGGAGAACCTGCTGCCGGCGGAAGTATTTTCCTCCCGCTGTCCCCTGTACAACAAGGAGACGGGATTTGACATGGTTTATCAGGAAAACAAAGTCCACAACCTGAAGCTGGCAGCGGCTGCCATCGACCGCATGCTGATCCGGCCGGGGGAAACCTTCTCCTTCAGTCTGGCCACCCGTCATGCGGACCGGCGGGAGCCCTACCGGGACGGCCTTACGGTCATCAACGGGCGGCTGACCACCGCCCCCGGGGGCGGCATGTGCCAACTCAGCAATCTGCTGTTTTGGGTGTTTCTTCATTCCCCGCTGACCATCGTGGAACGCCACGGACATGGAAGCAAAGATTTCCCGGAGCCGCCCAGCGATGCACCCATGGGGGTAGACGCCACTCTGGCCGAAGGCTGGAAAGATCTGAAAGTGCGCAACGACACAGACCATACCTTCCAAATTCATATTGCCTTTGACCCGGAGCAGATTTCCGGCCAGCTGTACGCCGACCGCCAGCCTGCCCTGTGCTACTCCATCAGCAACGGGCCGGTGACCTATCGCCGCAGACAGGAACATGTCTGGGAGGAAGTGGACGTGATCCAGACCCTTTCGGACCAAAAGACCGGCGAACTCCAAAATACCCGCACCCTGTATCGGAATATATGCCGCATCGGCTACACGCTGCCGGAAGACACCGTGATCCTGTGATCCGAAAATTGTTAAAAAGCCCGCTGCTCCATGACTGGACGCCACTGCGGCCAGGCAGGGAGCACCTGGTCTATGGGCTTGGAGGGGATATGCGGAACT